>CAZPNL010000139.1:0-1518 GCA_964588145.1 uncultured Gammaproteobacteria bacterium | reverse complement strand
TTGCCAATCAGTATGTGGGGCAAATAGATGAGGATGTGCAAAAGGCGATATTTGGGAACGCTGGGTCTCTGGCTAGTTTTGCGGTTGGATCACAAGATGCCAGACTTTTGTCTCGGGAGTTTGGAGAAAAATACTCAGAAGCAGAACTTGTAGGGCTTGGAAATCATGAAGTTGTGGTGAAGCTTGCCATAGACAACCTCACCTCTCCGCCTTTTTCTGCAACAACTCTGCCATTGCCAAATTCGCGCAATCAAGGCAGAGAAAAAGTGATTCGCTCTTCGCGTGAGCGTTTTACACGCCGAGTGGTAAAATAGCTTCATGAACATCTCTCTTCTTGGTGGTGCTTTTAATCCTCCTCATGTGGGGCATATGATGATTGCCAGACAAGTGCTGGATTTTACAGATACAGATGAGGTGTGGTTTGTGCCAAATTTTGGGCAGCTCCCACCAAAGCCTGATATGGCTAGTGTAGAAGACCGTTTGGCTATGGTTGGACTTTTACAGACAGACGATATTAAAGTTTCCACACTGGAAATTGATAATAAGCTTAATGGAAATACTATTAATTTGTTGCCGTTTTTGCCCTCCGAGCATACGTACAAATTTGTCATAGGCAGTGATCAGTTGCCAGTTTTTCACCTGTGGGGACAGTGGGAAGAGCTTTTGAAAAAAATCCCTTTCCTTGTGTTTCCACGCTATGGATATCCATCTGAGCCATTGTATAAAAACATGACGATGATCCAGCATGAATCTCTTATAGTCACTGATTTATCCTCTACAAAGATTCGTATGCGTGTGAAAATGGGACTATCGGTAAGCGAGTTTGTTGATCCTAGGGTGGGGGAGTATATAAAGAGCAAAGGGTTGTATAAATAGGGGTGAGGGCTTAGAGATGAGAGTTTGCTTAGAGGCTTAGAGGCTTAGTAGGTTTAGTGGGTGTAGTTTGTTGTTTGAAGTTTGAGGAAGAACATGTTTTGGGTTCTAGACCTCGAGTTTCGGGCCTCGAGCGTCGGGAGTCGGTGGGGCAACTATTCTCTGGGCGAAACCAGTCTGACTGGTTGAGTCGAAGGGTGAAGTAGGGGTTTAAGATTTAAAAATATCAGAGGGTTAGCTATTGAAAATAAGACAACCTACAGGTGAAAGATGTGAGAGATAGGGAGTTAAATATTTTATGAAAACTATTGATCCAAAGAAGACTATTGTGGAGCTTTCGCAATTTTTAACAGATGAATTTGGGAAGGCGGGATTTGAACACGCAGTGCTTGGGCTTTCCGGTGGGGTAGATTCGGCTACGAGTTGTGGACTAGCGGTGCAAGCGCTTGGTGTAGCAAAAGTTCATGTAGTGCTTATGCCGTTTGGAAAATTAAATGACAAAGGCATTGAAGATGCACTCCTGGTGGCACGTACCCTTGGGTTGCCGAGGGAAAATATTCATATTGTGGATATTTCTCAGCTGGCTCAATCTTTTTTTATGCTCGATCCCACAATGGACGATCTGCGTAAGGGAAATATCATGGC
>CAZPNL010000138.1:0-1547 GCA_964588145.1 uncultured Gammaproteobacteria bacterium | reverse complement strand
AATTTAAAAAAATATTTTTAATTGCTTTAACAATATTTTAGGAGAGTTTTTGTTGGATCAGTAATCTTAAAGTTACCTTTAGTAAACTGATTACGATACACACGGAGACGGCGAGTTTCATCATTCTTACCATCATCCCCGCAATACACGAATTCACGAGCGAGTTCATTACCGGATAGTTTTCTTGTGTTGACATGGGCCATAAGAATTATTTGTTAATTGTAGAAATAGGATTCTCAAATAATTGATAGGTCGTAGCTGCATTCAACTTCATCCCCACGAACACCGGATTAGTTTCAAGGTGCTCCTTAATGAACTCAAAGTCCGCATCTTCTAAGGCCACATGCCCGTCCACTTCCTTAAGATCTTTAGCAAGCAATGTTGAGGACTGTAAAATTTCTTTACCGCTTCGGTAGTTGGAAGTTTGGAGGATAGAAGCGATTACATTAACGGTATCTAATTCTACTGGGTCTTCATCGGCCTTAATAGTAATTTTGATTGGGGCACCAAAATGATTGGTTAGTTTTTGGTAGGGTAAGTATTTCATAGGATGATAATATTGTGAGTTAATAAAGCCTTCCGTAAATTCTTTAGCTCTATCCGCTTCTCCACGGTAGCGAGTTCAGCTTCTAAATTTACTTGGGTGACGAGTCTTTTTTTATTCAACCCCTCAGACTTAATTGTAGCCTCTTGGTGTTCAATGTCCAGTGAGAGATCAAAATAACTCCCCAGCAATACCTTGGCCTCGTCAGATAGATTTAATACATGGTAGAGATTTTCCATACTTTCTTTTTCTTATCCCATACCCATATTTGCTTAATGGTGAATGGGGGTACTTTAAATTCTGTTATAGCCTTACGAATGGCCGGGGGGCAGTAGTTTGTTTTGACTTGGACCAGTAAATGATTCTTGGGACAGATAGCCCAGAAGTCAAAGAGGTTCCAAAAATCTGTATTCTTCACAAATCTCCCACCATAATTCGGACGTTCAACAATGTACCCCATCTCCTTAGCTTTGGCGATGGCTTTGTCCTCAGTCCGTCGGCCTGATTGCCTCCAATTAATCTCCTTGCGTTTCGGCATAGGGGCGTTGTTGGTCGTATCGTTGAAGGTTGTAACGTTGAGCATTCTTTTCCCGGGCATTGCTAGTCCACTTCCTCCGAGCGTTCTGAACGATCTCGGGATGGTTCTCACGATACACAATGTAATAGCAGTTGTGGCACAAGCCTTTACCCTTATGGTATTGGCTCGTGTTTCCACACCGCTGGCAACGATCAAACAACCTGGACCACGGTTTAGGAGGTAAAGGGCGGTTCGTTAAGTTCTCGTTGTTTAATTCCATGTTCAGTTTTTTGACTCATGGCCATGTAGATGTACGCTAGGATCTCATCTATGTGGTCAGTTTTAGTTAGAGTGACACACATCGCTTTGAAGTCTTGCTCCGCAGCCTCATCCCACATCCCACGTTTAGTGTAAATGGAGACAGCTATATCCTTAGTAATTTGGAGTAAAGAGATCTTGCTGATGCGTAGGTCTTTTTTTTCAAAC
>CAZPNL010000137.1:0-1601 GCA_964588145.1 uncultured Gammaproteobacteria bacterium | reverse complement strand
AAGAGACATGGTCAGACATATATTTGAATTATTACTTTCAACAGTCACAAATGACCCAGCGCTAGAAAGAATCAAAGTAATGGGATACGAAATTCCAGAAGAGAGAATTCACGAATTATTTCCAAACAATCGTCCAGATGGACTTACCCAACACAAAAAACAGGTCAAACGTATTAATAAAGCTGCTAATACACTTGGATCACCTCTCAAAAAAGATCTTGAGGCTCTCAAAGCCCCTATTACTGATAACCCCGGTCTAGTAGTATATGAATCCATACAACAAATAATATGCGAACTTAAACAACGAGACAGACAAAATGATGCAGATCTGCCAGCTGGATACACACCAGCAGCAGAATTTTTAGGTGGCTTTCTCGGTCACGCAGCAAAGGTCATATACGGCGATAGCATGTCATATCCTTCGCTAACGCCACATGATATCGCAGACAATTTAGAATTAGCAGCTCTCAATAAAGATGCAACAGAAGATACCATAAGACTACTAGGTGGCCTTTTAGGTCAATATTTAAACGCATACGAAGTAGGAGATCCACATCCGGTAGATTTCAAAATGAGAATAGCAGATGCCAAAAAATTATTACGTCAGGCTAAACTAAAACCAACAACGGCAGCGATCGTATCCGCATATCGTAAAGAATATGATCATATAGAGCAAAGAAATGGTCAAGAAATTCGGGATGCATTTCAGTATCTTCGTGAAGTTAGAACGGGTCAACTTTCTACCTATCATGGCGACCTGGATGTACGGTTAAATTTTAATAATCCAACAGATATTATAGACGCTGCCAGAAGAATTGGCCGTGAATTAGAAGAACACGGATTTACTATAAGGACACTCGAACGGTATGGTATATATGATCTTAATCTTACAGTATATGAAATATTTATCACAATGCCGGATGGATCGGAGCAGAAAATTGATATCCACTGTAATCCCAATGACTGGGTTCCAGTAACTGCTGAAAATAAACACATATTGAGAACTAACTTATTTTTTGATTGGACACACGAAATGACGGCATTTCAATCTATGCGACTTGTGATGGATGGCGAACATTTGTACTTTTTTGATCCGTTGGGAGTAATTATGCAGCAAGGAAAAGTAGTAGGTTTTAATCCCCTTTTTGGCTATTTTGCAGACGAGGCACCTCACGCCTTGGTCTCAGCATTTTATGGTATATCGTATTTAGCATTAACTGGTGGAACAGAGCTAACCGAATGGGATCTGAAAATGTTTAAAGGATTTATAGAGTATCTTATCGTACGGACTCGTGAAGGTATACCGTTCCCAAGAGCGGATGCGTTTGTAAAATATTTTGCTCACGCGATGGAAAAAGTGATTTGGGCCAATAGTGCCAGGGACATAATCGAGCAAGACATAGGAACACCTGAGATTACTCCCAAAATAATCCAGCTATATGAAAATATTGGTATGTTTGATTTACTCTCGATATTAGCAAAAAAATACCCCGAACTTGTGGACCCAGATCTCATTAAACATCTCCAGGAACAATTTCCAGATATAGTTCTTAATTTTGAAGCACCAGACGAGCGTAGCTGTATGGATGCTGCTAAAAATG
>CAZPNL010000136.1:0-1601 GCA_964588145.1 uncultured Gammaproteobacteria bacterium | reverse complement strand
CAATTGAAAATGATGAGAAGCTATTTGGAAAGCCAGAAACTATGATCGAGCCAGGAGGAAAGAGGAGCTGTACGATGGAAATTTCGATTGTTAAGAAGTTGACAAAATAGTCCTATAGTGTTATAATAGTATGTACCGTCCGGCAGAGATTGCCGGATTATTTGTATATAGGTTATATGAGGGTATTTTTTGTTCGAGCGTCAGTCGAGAACCCCTGTATTTGTAAAAGGTAGACTATAATACACATATGAACCCATTTCAAAAACCACACAAATTTTCCCGAAACTCCAGAGGACAAAAGCCTCCTAAAGATTCCAAGGATACTTCGTGGAACAAGGTAGGTGATTGGTATAACAAAATCACAGGAGATGCTGGGCACTATTATCACAAACATGTGGTGATGCCAGGTGTCTATAGACTTCTTGGGCTTAAAAAAGATGACAATGTGCTCGATATTGGCTGTGGCCAAGGGATTCTTGAACGCTCAATACCAAAGGACGTGTCTTATCTGGGAGTAGATAAAGCAGAGACGATGATCGATGCTGCGTCTCACCGATCTGGCAATCCCTTGCATACATTTCGTGAGCTTGACGCCATGCGGCCACTGCCTGTGCCAGAACAAAGCTTTAGTCATGTGGCAATTGTTTTAGCTTTGCAAAATATGCGCGATCCAGAGGTGGTTATCAGTCATATACCTGGGTACCTCAAGCCTGATGGGAAACTTGTGATTGTCCTCAATCATCCAGCATTTCGTATCCCGCGCCATAGCAGCTGGGAAAATGATGTGACAAATAAGATCCAGTATCGTCGTATCAATCGCTATATGAGTCCACTGGAGATTCCCATAACCGCGCATCCTGGGAAGCGGCATTCTGACGTGACGTGGAGTTTTCATCATCCCATCTCATATTATGTGGACGCACTGGCAAAGGCCGGATTTGTCATAGAAAAGATGGAAGAGTGGACCAGTGACAAAGAAAGTGTGGGTGCTGCTGCTTTCTCAGAGAACCGTGCCAGAGCAGAATTTCCTTTGTTTTTGGCTATAAAAGCTTCATTAAAGTAAAATACCTCCTTGTATTTGTTGTTGAAGTTACAGCCATATTTGCATATTCTTTATACATGGGACAAGAAGTTGTGTATGGTTTTTATGTGTTATTTATTATCATTGACCAATGCATACATTGGGTATATTTGAAACTTATTTCTCCTAGATACCCACAAATTCGTAAACCCTTAGCAGCTAAAGATCAGGTGGTGAGCTTTATTGTTTTCCTTATTACTGCATTGTTTTTGGGCAGTATAGATTATTATTTTATGGTAAATTACCATCCGTTTTGGGGGATGATTATCATGATTGTGCTATTTGGTGTCGGATTTATTGGTACAAAGACTGGAAATTATAGTAAAGTTAATGTGTTTAAAGCGACGAAAAGTCAAAAAGATGCGATAGCCTACAGACGGCATGTACAAGAATTTTCACTCAACTACCTAATTGTTATATGTAAATATATGACGTTATTTGTTTTAATATATGTATTTCGAGATTATTTGCCATTTGTGAATTGGACAGCGAAAATGTATGAGCAAGTGCCATTGATGAA
>CAZPNL010000135.1:0-1607 GCA_964588145.1 uncultured Gammaproteobacteria bacterium | reverse complement strand
GCTTATTTAACACGTCATTTCGAACGAATGTGAGAAATCTCGACCGTATTTAGTTCGAATCAGTTACTTTAAAAACCTACGGGATTTCTCCCGCGCCAGGCGCGGTCGAAATGACAATTTAATTTCGTAAGTCTGATTTTTCAAGTGATGGAAATAGGTTGCCACCAATCTGTAAATGGCAATAAATCTTTGAGTTTGACGCTTTTCTCAATATCCAGGATGATTTCAGTCTCCAGGCTCGAGAGTGTGGCACGTTTGATAAATTCACGGCATCTGCCACAACGTGGCAAGACTGCAAACTCTCCTTGCTCGTCAACAGCAACGGCAACTATCTTTGTGACTGTGTATTCTTTGGCAGTGAGCATGGTGCTTATGGCGTTATGCTCGGCACAAAAACCCATACCCGAGCTGACATCAATATTTATCCCGGTAAATATTTTCCCAGTATCAGTTTCTAATGCACACCCAACCTCGCCTATTTGGGCCTTGTGTACTTTTCGTAAGTTACAAACACTTGCTGCGAGTTTGATGAGATCAATATTGGACATATAGTACGATTGTAACAAATGTATATATACACAGTACTATGACGCAATAAAATAGGAGCAATGGAAAAAATATTTTTATGCCTTCACGTATGCAGCACAAAATAGCAAAGTAATGCAAATAAAGCTCAAAAAATATAAAAGGACAACTTAATGTCCTTTTATAAATTGTGTTATAAATTTTAGTTATTTATACGGTTGGTGGCTTAGATGCTGGCGCAACAGGCGGAACTGGTAGTGCTTCCGGCGCAATTGGTGGAGCTGGCTCAACTGGGGGAGCCGATTGTGTTGCGCCTGCGTCTGGAAATAACCCACCTAGAGAAGCTTTAGCTTCAGCCATATCATGATTATCCGCTATTCTTCTAGTAGGGGCATTATGATTGTCTGGATTGGCTCCCGCTTGGTTATTTGCTTTGCCAAATAATTCATGTTGATCAACTAAGCCAAATAAACTCGTGAGCTGATCAGGAGTCCACGCGTTAGCATTTTCAGTTAACACAGCACGGGCAACACTTTCTCCTGGAGGAACAGCAAGTGCGGCTCTGGTTTGAGGTCGATGTGCTTCAATTGTGGTTCTTAATAGTGTTTCGGTTACTAGCTCATCAGCATCTGGTGATATCCCACCGGGGTAACGTAATTCTATTAGTCTTTTTTTATAGTCTAAAATTCCTTTTAAAACAGCTCTAGGCTCTCCTGTTAATATATGGTGAAAGGATTGAGTTAATTCTTCATCACCACCAAGTCTAGGGTCGTTTATTCTTCGCTCAGTAGAATAATCTATAAATGAATTGAAGTCCCTTTTTGCTGCCTCGTCTCTCCATGTGCTGCCTGTGGATTGAAAACCACTATCTATAGCATTTTCGCCTGCTGGGGGGGGGTGTTGCTGGTCCATCTACACCTCGTGGTATATCACTCATGTTTGCCTCCTTAAATTTCAGATTGTGAACAATTTATTATTTTGATGATAACAATAATATATATATGAAGTCAAAATATGGTCGGGAAGGAGAGACTTGCTTGTCTCGCCGTAATCCCGCATTTGCGGGATGAAGGCGGAAACTC
>CAZPNL010000134.1:0-1613 GCA_964588145.1 uncultured Gammaproteobacteria bacterium | reverse complement strand
CCGCGTCACCCTTGCAACGCCTTACCTGTTCCTCGCAATGACAAATTACTCATTTGACGCCTGACGCCTGACATGTTTCCTGATTCCCGGCATCTGGTCTCTGGCAACAGGTCACCTGTTTCTGAAACTTGATACTTGATACGTGATACATGTAACGTAACCCCTGACACCTGTGTTTCCATTCGTGCTATAGTAGAGTCAATATGTCAGAGGCAACAGATCCTTGTGTGTTTTGCTCTATCGTTCACAAAAAATCACCTGCATATATCGTATACGAAGACGACAAATCCATGGCGTTTTTGGATGCGCACCCCCAGACATACGGGCACTTACAGCTGATTCCAAAGGAACACTTTAAATGGATTTACGAGGTGCCCTATATGGGGGAGCTATTTGCTACCTCTGGTCGCATCATCCGTGGTATAATACCAGTATTGGGAGCAAGTCACGCGACTGTAGCCACCTATGGGCATCAGATAGCACACGCGCACATATGGCTTGTGCCGCAATACCGACATAGCATCCAAAACACAGAGTACGGTCGTGAGGACAATGCACTGCTTGCTCCACATGCACTTACCGGACTACTGCGTGACGCTATAGCAAAATCGATCTGATATATTCCAGTTCCTCGTACTTTGATACAGTTTCCAGTATTCTGGTTATTTGTATTTTTGTTATCCTAGGAACTATAGAGGGAGGTGTCTGTTTTACATTTATGGTATTTGTCAAAGCACAACCAGGAGATTCATCTGATTCACTTATCCGCAAGTTTACACGCAAAGTGTTAGCTGAGGGGATACTGCAGGATCTAAAAAAGCGAGAATTTTATCAAAAGCCAGCTGAGCTTCGTAAAGAAAAGAAGCGAGAGCTTGCACGTCGTCTCAAGCACCCCAACCGTGCATAAAGGAGATATATGTTATTTGATACATTTACAGCAGATTTGACAGCCAGCATGAAGTCTGGTGATAAAGTACGGGTTGAGACTCTTCGCATGCTTATTTCGGCTATACGCAATAGCGCCATAGCAAAGTATGGCAATGAGGCACAGACCAAGCTCACGGATGCGGATGTCTTGGATGTGGTCAAAAAGCAGGTCAAGTCTCGTAAAGAGTCTATAGAGGCATTTACAGCTGCAGGACGTACAGAGTTAGCTGACAAAGAAAAAGCTGAGATGGCCGTACTTGAGGCATTTTTACCCAAGCAAATGAGTGATGAGGACATCCGCACACTCCTGACACCAATTGCTGCAAGTGGCGAGAAAAATATGGGACTCCTCATGAAACAAGCCATGGCTGCAGTGGCAGGGCAGGCTGACGGGAAAAGGGTGAGTGAGATTCTGAAGTCACTTTTGGTATAAAAGTCAGTTGAAACATAAAGTCTGACAAGTTTTTGTAGGAATTGCTCCATTGTTTCATTGTTCCATTGTTGTTTTGGGTTTTTAGCAACTGAGCAATTAAGCAATTGAACAATGTATATATGATTTCCGTTCTTTTTCATACTCCATCACATTATCCAGTTAACCGCGAAAAAATCACAACTGCGATTACTGACATGCTTGAAAATATTCTCAAGCGAAAGGCTGAAGTAAGTGTGACGATTGTGGGTGACCG
>CAZPNL010000133.1:0-1654 GCA_964588145.1 uncultured Gammaproteobacteria bacterium | reverse complement strand
ATTTACGAGAACGCGAAGATTCCAATCTAGGTAAGTGGAGTCGGATGTACAAAGTCCCCAAAGAAGACTTTTGGGATCCAAAACATTATGACCTCGTCCTTAATACCTATAGTCACGGCCCCAAGGAAACAGTAGACCTGGTCCTCCAGGCCCTCGGGTATTACTCAGCCAACGGCCAAAAACCCCAAGAGTAAATGAACTTTCTGTAAGCATCATTCACACTAAAACTAAAAAAGGATGTTGTGAATTTAGTTATTTAAACCTATAATAATAAAGAGGAAATAATTACCATGGGGTTTATAAATGAAAGCCGAGTTTACGCACGTACACCCCTATCACGAGGGTCATGTCTTTTTGCTCTTGCTCCACATGGGGATGGAGCGTGGATTGTTGGTGAGGTGCCTAGTGACGAAACAGTATTATCCTGGCCTGAGTTGCAAAAGTTATATCCACAAGTATCAACAACAGGCAGTGTAAATGCTCAAGTTAATGATCCGGATAGGACTGAGCAATCGATACGTGAGTATTTTCTATCAAAACTGATGCCTGCATTTACAGATGTCACTCCAAATATTTCTCATCAAAGTATGAGTTTTACACCAATCAATTCGCCTATTGTCCTGTTGGCAGGAGCACACACGCGATCTTTAGTATCAGGCGATAGGCACGGCATTTCTCTGTGGAAAGGGTCTGATTGGAACTCCTTTGATGTGATTACAAAATTATTCATCCCTCGTAAAATACGTGCAGGCTTAGAGCTTGGCGATACAGGATTACCATTTTCAGAGGCAGTGATTACGCTTTCACAAAAAGGATACCAAGTGACACATGTAGATAGTGGTGAATCGACAGAGTATATGCTTGCTACAACCATAGGGAAAGATCCCTATATTATTGTCGCAGGTCAAAATGCCATTGTCGCACACGCGATGGTACATGTTTTGGATAACGATGTTGATGTCCAATCATCAAATAGTTTTTCGGGAATAGAAAAAAGACGGCACTTGTGGATGCTTAATCAATTTGGAGAAGGTGCATCAATCATATATAAACCACACATCAGCTCGGCCTATCCAGATGATAAAGACAAGGGATTTCTTGCGGTTGTGTCTCCGCGCATGATCTCTGGAGAATTAGGTATTCCAAGCGATGATTTGCTTGGGCAACCTGCAATAGCCTACGAGACTGTGTCTCAGGGGGTACGTTCTGATGCTTGGTTTTAATAATTAGAATAAAAATAATAACGTTCGTATCGAAAATTAAAAAATGCGAATTGGGTGAAATAATTTAAAGGTTATTGTAAATATAGTTCTGGTTTAGAGATATATTTAAAGCCATATGAAAACATATCATTATAAAAAGATATCTAATCGTATATGTAATAGAAGCTAAATAAACATAAATTGTAAAATTGTATGCTACTATAGCCTAAATATGACAAAACAACATGAGCTTATTAACTCGCTCTGGTCCAAATACAACCTTCCAGACCCCAAGCAGCTGCATGTCACACTTGTGACACGGGTGGCTTTATATTTTACTGACTTACTCATTGCCAAAGGCTACCAGCTGAATCGGGATCTAGTGGAAACCGCAGCCATGCTTCACGATATAGATAAAAACATCCCCAAGCTCCCAGGAGAGCACCATCCAG
>CAZPNL010000132.1:0-1686 GCA_964588145.1 uncultured Gammaproteobacteria bacterium | reverse complement strand
TTACGTAACAATTTACTACCCTCATGTGTGGACGATATGTGGATGCACCAGTTTCTGCGTACAAGGAGTACAAGCTCGATCCTCCCAAGCTTTTTGAGCAATCGTACAATGTACTCCCCGGCTCATTTCAGCCAATTATCACCAAAAATAGCCCTTTACAGATCCGGCAAGCCAAATGGGGACTCATACCTCACTGGAGCAAGGAATTTAAGGCAAAGTTTTCTACCATCAATGCCCGGGCAGAGACTGTGAGCACGTCCCCTGTCTACAAGACTCCCTTTCTCAGGCAAAGGTGTCTCGTGCTTGCCCAAGCGTTTTACGAATGGCGACACAATCCTGATGAATCAAAGACGAGGTTTGTGATTATGGCTCGAGATCGTCCTTACTTTTCTTTTGCAGGCATCTATGATGTATGGAGAGATGCAGAAGAAAAAGAATTTTACTCATTTTCCATTATCACCACTCCGCCAAGTGATATAGTCAAACCCGTCCATGACCGGGAGGCAGTGATACTGCAAAAGGAGGACGAAGACAAATGGATAGATGCAGATACTGATGTACACACACTCAAAGGTCTGCTCAAACCCTATCCATCAGAGTTGACCACCGTCTACCCTACTCGTATATCCTCTATCAAGGCTGGGATGGATGGGGAGAAGTTGATGGAGGGAGAGCAAAAAAGTATTTTAGCATGATAGTATTACTTATATGTCAGATTTAAATTCAGCAGCTGAGCAAGGATTCTCTACTCCTCGTGTAGAGATAAGATACAAAGATATAGATCCAAAAGATGCTCTTTTTCAAATAGATCCAGAATTGTTATATTAGGGACTCATCGCCGCTGGCATACCAAAAGATGCGATGCGACCTGTCGTGATACAGGACGGATCAGACGCAAATGAGCTAGCGCAATTTGATCCCTTGGATAGGGTAGTTGTCTTTAATCAGGGTAGGATTATCAAAAGCATGAGAGAAATGTACGGACAACTAAATCAAAGTGCTGACATAAACCAGACAGATAAAACTGCGAGCCTATGGAGTAACATTGCAAGGTCTAAACTCTTTCAAGCTCTGTACTTACCAGATTTACCATATAGATTTATACGTGGAGGTCCAACTCGAAACTTTTTCCCCGGCGATCATACTAAAGTTACCCAATTCATACAAAAATCTCGCACTGGTGACCTATACCCTGGCTTAACTGAGTCGGAAAAACAAGGCAGAATCCAACGCTCATTACAAAAATTAACCAAACTATATACTCAAAGAATGGGATCATGGATATTTACTCATGAATATGAGCATAGTCATAACTTTATGCAAAAAACTGCATTAAAGATATTTTCTCCTTTATTGAGCTTTGCCATAAGTGGTTCAGTATTGGGAGAACTTATGAAAAATATGTCTCCAGATGTTCAAGTAGGAGCATTGGCGGTAGTTGCTGGCACTGGTCTTGCAAGTGGCTTGGCTGCAAAAGTATACGACGAACAAGCCTCATACGATGTAGCTGATAATAATTTTGTTGATATTGCTAGAGCGATTACTATAAATCAAGATGTATTTGATGCTCAAATATTGGGCATTCAAGCACAATAAAAAGTTCGAACGTCGTCCCCGCCACGGCGGGCAGGCATTGCCCGGAGCAATCCAAAAAAAGCTCTATATCAAATTACTTTCATTTGATAA
>CAZPNL010000131.1:0-1702 GCA_964588145.1 uncultured Gammaproteobacteria bacterium | reverse complement strand
AGTTCTCGCACATTGTCATCCTCGAGCCAGATCGAGGATCGATACGATCAAAACCGAATTCTTGCTTCCGTGAGAATGACAGAGAACGGACACAATTTTGAAATATTCATAATTTGTTTTACACTTACTTCATTATGCTATATTTTCTTGTCTTTACCATTCAAATTGCCCTCGGCATCTTTATCATTTTTCTTTTTCTTGCATTTGTCTTTGGCGCTCCATATGTCCCATCAAATACTACGGCATCAAAAGCCATGATACGTCTAGCCAAGATTAAAAAAGGGACACGCGTCTATGACCTAGGTTGTGGCGATGGAAGGCTTCTATTCCAAGCAGCTAAGCTCGGTGCGATTGCCTCCGGTTGCGATATCAATCCATTTCTTGTCCTATTCATACATCTAAAAGCGTTAATCTTAAATCAATCTTCTTCCGTCACAGCCCAATGGCGAGATATGTGGAAAGCGGATATTTCAAAAAGTGATGTTGTATTTGTATACTTATTACCATGGAAAATGAAACAATTACAAACCAAATTACTCAAAGAGCTCAAGCCCGGCACTCTGGTCATCTCCAACAGCTTTATATTCCCCAGTTGGAAGCCCACGAATGAAGACAAAAATGCACATGTGTATGCATTTAGAATTCCCAAGAAATAAAATCACGATAATTATTACCTGAGCCTGTTTACCCCGCATCAATTGAATTAAACAATGTGGGGTCGAAGGCTCTCAAATTTGCCACGAAACCCATGTCAGGAGTAAAATACACATATTATGCAATTTGACGGCCAACAATCAGATGAACAGATCCTCTACGAACTTCGTCCACATGCTTTTGCACGCAATCTCAATTTTGCAAAAGTTATTGCTCTGGCATTCTTTTTTTGTTGGATGATATTTATTATTGCGGGTATCGTTCCTGTGTATGCCACACTTCTTAAAGTAATTGCAATTTTAAGTAGCATTCTTCTTACTATTATTGGAGTCTGGTGGAATCAAACCGTTTTTGCAAAATCTGTTACATATATTACTGATCGCAGAATCTACCGTTTTGACATAGTCTCCCCATTTTTTACAAATAAGCGTGCACTATTCTGGACAGAAGCTCTCAAAGCCAAAGGATATCAAACCAACTTCATCTATCGCATGATGAATATCGGTTCACTCCAAGTACTCCCTCAAGCAGCCGAGCATGATGATGTGTCAGTGCCGAATGTTTATATGTATGAAGATGTGGCAAATTATATAGACAAAATACTTTTTACAATTAAAAATAATCCAAAAGATATAGCAGACTTCAAACCCTTTGTGGCAAAAGGGAAAGGAAAGAGGGGGTAGGGGGAGCTTAGAGCTTAGGGTTTAGATCATAGAGCTTAATAAGCTCAATTAGCGTTTTGCACTTCAACAAACCCATCCCCTGTCATCTTATATTCAGGTATAGCCTGAAACGAATCTGGAGCGGCTAAGCTAAATGGCAGCACATCATACGGAATTTGATCCAGATAATACTCAGGCAATTCATCTTTCACCTTTTGTATATAATCATCTACATTAGTTTGTTTACCATGTAACATATTTTGAAGTGCTTGCGCACAATACTTGTCTTCCGGCAAATCCGTCTTTCCACGATCTACATAAAATGGCTCACTGCCACCACTTGGAATGATAGTCACACTCTTGTACGTTTGCCGCAGTAGAAATTC
>CAZPNL010000130.1:0-1795 GCA_964588145.1 uncultured Gammaproteobacteria bacterium | reverse complement strand
CTGAGGATTTATATCTTTGTTTTCTTTGACTAATGTGAGAAGAATTTGGGATAAAGGCTTGCCCGTTGAGGCGTAAAGTTCCTCAACTTGCCTTGCTAAGTCTCCCTGACTGACATTGTCATTTCCATTTTTCATAAGACTTTTACTAACATTCACAAACCAATTGCTTTTTTGGTAGTAATGTTAAATAATGATAAGTATAATATAGCTAAGATATGACCGAAATACAATACTATTCTATCGAAGAAGTGTCCAAATTGCTTAAAGTGGCATACTTGACGGTATACCGCTGGATACAAACCAAAAAACTGGTCGCTTGCAAGGCAGGCAGGCAGTATCGAATACGAAAGGAAGATTTGGATACTTTTATAAAAGTTTCAACAGGAAAATAATATGCTTACAGGAGAATTACGTTCAAAAATTGATAGAGTTTGGGATGCTTTCTGGACAGGTGGGATATCCAACCCCCTAACAGTAATTGAGCAAATCACCTATCTTTTGTTTATTAAGCGTCTAGATGAGCTTCAGACTGCTAAAGAGAGCCAAGCAAACAGATTGGGTCAAGAGGTTGCACACCCTATCTTCCCCTCAGATAAAAATGAATTACGCTGGTCATTCTTCAAAAATATGGATGCAGGCGAAATGTACAAAACAGTCGCTGAAAAAGTATTTCCTTTCATAAAAACAATGAATGGTGATAGTCAAAGCTCTTACGCCAAGTACATGAAGGACGCGGTTTTTATTATCCCTACTCCCAACCTATTAGAAAAAGTAGTCACGATGATATCCAGTATACCCATGGAAGACAGGGACACTAAGGGCGATGTGTATGAGTATCTCCTCTCTAAGATAGCTACAGCGGGTCAAAATGGGCAATTTAGAACCCCCAGACACATTATCAAAATGATGGTGGAGCTAATAAAACCAAAGCCCACCGATACCATTTGCGACCCTGCATGTGGTACGGCTGGATTTTTGGTAGCTACGAGCGAATATCTTCGTGATAACTATAAAACCCAAACTTGGAGCGTGGACGAATGGAAGCACTATAACAACGCTATGTTTTATGGGAATGACTTTGACATCACCATGATACGTATCGCTGTCATGAATATGATGCTCCACGGTATAGAAAACCCCAATATCACGAGCCACGATGCCCTCTCAGAGCTAAATATGGACAACGAGGAAGCCTACGATGTAATTCTCGCCAATCCTCCCTTTAAAGGCTCTCTAGATTACGAAGTAGTAGCAAACGACTTACTAGCCACAGTCAAAACAAAGAAAACTGAACTTCTATTTCTAGCCCTCATGCTTCGTATGCTTAAAATAGGTGGCAGATGTGCTGTGATTGTTCCCGACGGGGTACTATTTGGCTCCTCCAATGCACATAAGGCAATCCGCAAGAAAATAATAGAAAGTCATAAGTTAGATGCAGTCATCTCTATGCCCTCTGGGGTCTTTAAACCCTATGCAGGTGTTTCTACCGCCATCCTAATATTTACTAAGACTAATTCTGGGGGTACGGATAAAGTCTGGTTCTATGACATGCAGGCTGATGGATTTAGCTTAGATGACCAGCGCACGCCTCTAGACCAATCCAAACATGAAAATAACAATATTCCCGATATAGTAAGGCGATTTAATGATTTGATAGAAGAAGGAAGCAGAAAGCGTACAGACCAGTCATTTACAGTCGAGGTTTCTGAAATTATTAAAAAGAGTTATGACCTTTCCATTAATAGATATAAGAAAACACATCCATATCCACAGGCGGTGCATCGGAGGAGGCATT
>CAZPNL010000129.1:0-1830 GCA_964588145.1 uncultured Gammaproteobacteria bacterium | reverse complement strand
TAATCATTTTGGACAATACCACAAGCTTTCTCTCACTCTCATCCCCTGGGAGCATGTAGGGGATCATGTATTTTACCTCTGCACCCAGCTGCTCGATCCGCTCCTCGGCCTCCATGATCTCATCTTCGGCTCTGGCACCTTTCATGGCCACTGCTATCCCATCTCTTTTGATAAACGGCAGGAGCCAGCCAGAAAGCTTCAGGAGAGGCGCAACTCCTCGGGCAACTGACACATCAAACCGTTTCTTGTAACTCACCGATTGGGCTACCATTTCGGCCCGGTCATTGACGACTTCAATGCCACTAAGTTTTAAGGCATCTATAACGTTTTGGCAAAATACTGCTTTTTTGTGCGTGGCTTCAACGAGCACCACGTGCATTTGCGGAAAAACTATTTTTAGCACAATTCCTGGAAACCCTGCCCCAGTACCGACATCGATAAGAGATGTTGGAGCCTCTCTATCTTTCCACACAAGAGAGACAGCAATGGAATCCAAAAAGTGCTTGCGCATGATCTCATCGGGACTCGTGATGGCAGTGAGATTAAACTTTTGATTTTCCGCCACTAATATACGTGAGTAATGTTCAATAGATGAAAGCGTTTCCACATCTAGACCTATACCATATATTTCTTGCGCGTAATTTATAATATTTTGCATATTTCAATGTATATGTACAACATCCCAACTTACATCAGCGTCAGTTAATGATTTTCTCAAATCTACACCAAATCTATCATACGCTGCCACTGCGCACCCAAAATCGCGAGACATCATGTTTTCATCTATTATACCTAACTTCTCCAGATCTCCCGCGTTGCCCTTATCTAGAACATCCAAATCTATACCATATTCACGTAATTTTTGGCTTAAAAGCTCTTTATTTCTGGCAAATCTCTCAGGCCTAAGCGCTGTATACATAGTAAAAATGTAACGTAAGGCCCCCCCAAATGTATAGTAAGATTCAAATGAATATTGCTTCCAAGTAGTTTTGTATATTTTTCTCATTAGATAATCTAGACCATGTGGCATTAAATGAGGTGGATAAAAATCAACCGACATCTTTTCTTCACTAAAGATATTTCCAGGAGCAAAATCAAAACCAAACGTTATTCCTAAACCTTGACGCATGGAAAACGCCAAATCGATAGCATCTGTAAATACTTTATCTTGCTGCTCTACTGAAAGCCTTTCGTCAATTAACTTCTGCATATCTGTTGCACCGTGTATCCGAGATTGACGCTCTACTGACAGAGGCATAAATTGACCATCGTCACTTTGAACAAAAATCATTCTGCATTCATTCTTGTCAGGCACCCTAACATTGCAACGTTTTAATTCAGCTATATAATCGGCATATTCACAAACTCGAATATATACTTCATCTGGTGAGAACGTTTCAAAATTCAGATCATTTGAATGTCCTAACACAACTTTATACACATATTCCGTATCAGCGTATACTATCGAGTAGGCTCCTTTTGGCACTTCAAGCCAAACTGGACGCACACTAAAAGCAGATTCTAACGCAATCCCCATTAGCTCATCGACTGCTTTTGGAGTTTTTGGCGAATGAAGACGTCTTGAAAAACGCTCGTTAGCGGTGATAATTTCGGTTCCTTCACAGGACAGCATAATAATTTCAGAAAAAATTAGTATACTCCTCCTCTCGATTTTCTGCAACTATAGGGTATATTGCACTCTGATCTGCTATACTTTCCCTATGACACAAAAACCACTGACGCATCAAGTGATATCGGGCATCACACTGGGTGTTGTCATATTTGCCTCACTCGGCTTTTTAAGTATTAACTACTTTCTCGCCCCCACTT
>CAZPNL010000128.1:0-1866 GCA_964588145.1 uncultured Gammaproteobacteria bacterium | reverse complement strand
TGTTGGAAAAGAACGAAAGAACGGTCTTCATCGTGATTTGTACTATTATATAAGGTTGACACCACTTCTGGTAAGGGACAAAAAAGCACTGAACCAGACCATAACTACCTGAATTCGTTGACTTCGTCAATATTTTCTTGGATACTATTTATGAGACACCACATGAAACTTACCCCAAAGCAAACAAAATTGTCAGTACTGATACTGGTGTGTACCTTTATCATCAGCATCCTCATAGGGTATTTTACGTACATTTCTCCTAATAAAACGCAGAAAACAAATCCCATGAGTACACTTCCAACACCGCATCAAAGTCCAACTTCTACCCTAGCCAATACTCCTACTCCCACCCCAGAAAATCAGACAGTTTTTTATTCACCAGACAAGTCAAGAAAAGTTGAAATTGTTCAAAGCGGCACACAATATGTGCTTCGGGAAAACACTACTGATAGTAAACCATATGACAAGATCAAAGATGTACGCTTTAGCACCTCTGGCAAAACTGTGGCATTTAAAGGCACCAAAGGTGAAAAAACAACGGTCTATATCAATGGTACAGAAACGACTTGGTATGATCGTGTAGGGAAAGATCCAAAATACGTAAATTGCTACGGAAATGACGATGTAACTGGAATAGAAATAAATGATTATGGTTACGCAATCACTGGCTGGAAAAATGATAAAATGCTTGTTAACCACAATGGAACTGAAGGAGCTCCCTTTGAATGTTTAGTTCATGTGACGTTGAGTCCAGATGGTCAACATGTAATATATCGTGCTTATGATTCTAAATTATTAAATTCTGATGTTACGCGCGAATATGTACTTGTTGATGCTCGAAAATTTGGTCCATATTGGAAAGATTGCGCACCAGGATCGTTTCCCTGTCACTTTCCAACGTTTTCAAAAGATAGCAAACGTTACTTTTTCATAGGTAATACCGGCCCGTATGAACAGCCCTATATTGAAGACCAAAAAGTCTTGGGGAAAATTATAGTTGGGAAACCCTTTATAGTTGTCGATGGTAATCAGCCATACTTTGCTCGAATATGGAATCCAATGTTTAGTAGTGATAGTAAAAATATTGCGTTTAGAGTAATTGGAGATCATTTCGAAGCTGTCATGCTCAATGGTGAATTGCAAAAAAAATATACCGAAGTTTGGGGCCATACGTTTAGTCCAAATAGCGCTCACCTCGCGTACAAAGCACGCTTAAATGATCGGTCTTTTGTAATCTTAGATGAAAAGGTGATAAAAGAATACAGCAGAGGAACCAATTTGGGCAATGACAAGGTCGTAATTAAATTTCTAGATGACAATACTCTCGATACCAGCACTTTCGCAGATCTACCTACACCCCCACGCCCAACAGTCTCTGCTTCACAGTACAAAATGATCCTGAGTGACCTCAAAAAGGCCATGCCTGGCGTCACCTGGCAAAACGGCGTCACAGAAGTGAGTGATTTTGCCTCTGATGCAGACCAAAAGCCCCACAAGGCGCAAAAAATCATAGGAACTATAATCAATCCAAAAATCGCGGGTGCTTATGAGGATACAGAATTACTCAAAGACAAAGACGTACTTAGAGATTGGCAGGCATCACTTCCCACTGGTGCCTCTGGACCCATGATGACACTGACCACATATACGCAAACTGTAGATGGGATACCTAAAACTCTCCGTATAACAATTGAAAACACTGATTTCATAAACTCAACTAATCCAGACAGCGTCAAATGCCCTTGCACGAATTCTGTGACGATAATTCAGGAATTATAGCCTCAACTATTGGCGAGGTTCGAAAAACATGCTATAATACATATCTTATGCCACTACTTAAACACGCTCTCAAAAAACAACGCCATG
>CAZPNL010000127.1:0-1867 GCA_964588145.1 uncultured Gammaproteobacteria bacterium | reverse complement strand
AGCGTTTCACTTCATCGTAGACTACTTTACGGCTTTGGGTCGTGCTTTTTCCAAATCTACTTGTAGAAATGACGGTAACGGTATTTTCCCCAGGAGATAGGGTTATTTTGTCAAAAAACTTTCCGTCGTCCCGTACTAGTACACTGGTACCATTTATCGTCACAGTGGCGTCTGCGACAGTTTTACCAAGTACCTCTAGGATCTGTACATTTACTTTTTGATTGTCTTTCGGTTCGTCAATTTGTAGCCCCGGAGGACGATTGAGCGCTTGATACTGATAGACAAAGTACCCTAAAAATAACACAATAATTCCTGTCACAAGCATACCTATAAACCTACTGGGGGTGAGTCTCAAAGGTGATTTGCGGAGCGTTTCTGGGACCTCCTTGGGAAGGATCGCCGATCTTGGGATTTCTGTGGTTTGTCTGCGAAAAAATGCCAGAACATTTTTGGAGTTGAGACCCAAATACTCTGCATAATTTTTAACAAATCCTTTGGCATAATTGATCGATGGAAGCAGTGTAAAATCATCTCTCTCAATGGCTTCCAAAAATTTCACACGGATTTTTGTCGCTGCTTCCACTTCTGACACCGAGAGTTTTTTGGTAAGTCTGGTTTCTTTGAGTATTTGACCGACTGATTTCATAGATAGAGGTTTAGAGGCTTAGGTATTTAGATATTTAGTTATTTAGATGTTTAGATGCTTAGTTATTTAGAGGCTTAGAGATTAGTTTTTTCAAACACTTGTCAAACAAAATATATAATGTTACTTGAATATAATATTCTTTACCAATCAAAAATTATATCTTCAATATTAAATCCGGTGCATTTTCAACACAATTTTTCTCTAATGTTTATTTATTTCTTTAATTAAAAAACTAAACTACCAAAACTACTAAGGATCTAAACTTCTAAGCACTAAGCTACTAAACTTCTAACCCTCTCAACTCTCCCCTCACTGTCCTTGTTGCTGGGCCATAAATTCATCTGGATTTTTGATAAGTACGTCACGAGGCTTGGAACCCTCGCCAGGACCTATGACGCCTGCAGCCTCTAGCTGATCAAGGATACGGGCGGCTCTGGCATAGCCAACTGACATACGTCGCTGCAGGAGTGAGGCTGATGCCTTGTCGTGTTGACACACAAGCCTGACTGCATCTTCAAATAAGTTATCTTTGTTGTCACCTCCGCTTCCACCCCCACTACTGCTGGATCCACCCCCACGCTTGCCTCCAACAGTGACCTTTTGATTCGTAACCTCTTCGGCATACTGGGCAGTACTATTTTTGGCTTTAAGAAACTCCACAACTTTTTGCACTTCTTGGTCTGATACATAGGTCCCTTGCACGCGACTGGGCTTACTTTGATCCGCTGGGATATAGAGCATGTCTCCACGGCCAAGGAGCTTTTCGGCTCCAGGAGTATCGATGATGACGCGGGAGTCAATCATAGAGGAGACGTTAAATGCGATACGAGATGGCACGTTAGCCTTGATGAGTCCTGTGATAACGTCCACGCTTGGCCGCTGTGTTGCGAGCACAAGGTGTATGCCAGTTGCACGAGCCATTTGCGCTATGCGAGCAATCGCATCTTCAACCTCTACAGGAGCATAAGCCATGAGGTCTGCAAGCTCATCTATAAAGATTACAATGTGAGGCATGGCTTGAAAGCCGGAAAGTTCATTGTAGCCCTCGAGATTGCGGACACCCACCTCTGCAAACTGCTTGTAGCGATTATCCATTTCAGTCGTGGCCCAACGGAGAGCAGAGAGGATCTTGTCTGGCTCGACAATCACGGGTGAGAGAAGATGTGGTATGCCGTTATACCCCGTCAGCTCTACGCGCTTAGGGTCTACCATGATCAAACG
>CAZPNL010000126.1:0-1899 GCA_964588145.1 uncultured Gammaproteobacteria bacterium | reverse complement strand
AATTTCACTTGAGTAGAAATTTGTTTTAACGCAGCAAGTACATCTGGATGAGGAAGTGGAAAGTTTTTCCCCGGGCTTTGCCCTACGATCACACCGTCGATATCTAGTATAACTCCTTCTATCATATACATTATATATACAGGCTTTCCAGTCACTTAGCTAGCTTCAAATAAATATTTGACTCCCAACTCACTTTTATGCGATAGTACTTTATATGAAGAAAGCGGCACTCGTGCTTTCGTATTTTCCACTTGCTCTCATCTTTCAGATACTTCTGATCGTCAATCTTGTACGGTTTGCCGAATACGACATGTCACAAGCTGTTTCTATGGAGTCACTCTATAGTGTCGCACCAAAACTGTCAAAACCACGCATCCAAATCGCGGCAGCCACAAAAGACCCGAGAGCCAGTGGACAAATTATGGACACACATGTGGAACTGGGGGACGCAAGACCACTTCTCATTGAAAAAATCCTCAAAACTAACCAGTCGCCCATGCAACCGTATTCAAGTCACTTAGTGTCTATGGCAGACAAATACAGTATAGATTGGCGTATGACGACAGCTATAGCCGGATGCGAATCAACATTTGGCAAACATGTGCCTCTTAAAGCTGGATACAATGCATGGGGCATCGCAGTCTACACGGGGACCCAAGAAGGCAAAGAATTTAACGATTGGACTCATGGTATAGAGTATGCATCAAAACTTATAAAGGAACGCTACAAAGACAAAGGACACGCTGACAATTTAATTACTATGGGCAGCATCTGGGCACCTCCTTCGGTAAACACAGGCAACTCCTGGGCCAAATGCGTACAATTTTTCATGGACCAGATAAAGTAATGGAATCGCAAAAGTGAAGTGAAACTCCTCGCGGTAAACCGTCGTGGCAGGTAGGGGATGACACCGCAAGCGGCGAAAAATTGCTAGCGAAAGCAAACATCCATAAAAGAGATTAAACTCAACTACTTGGTTCTTAAAGCTACTCACTAGCAAACAAATAACCTAACAAAACAAAGTATCCTTGATACTCTTGATACTCTTGATACTCTTGATACTCTTGATACTCTTGATACTTTTGATACTTTTGCCTCTCTTGACACCAGACAAATACCAGCTACCAGCTACCATTCTACCCACTTTGATCCTATCTGCATCCTTCGTATATTCTTTGTAAGCCCTATAACACTTGACAACAGGCCAACTTCGTGGTACAATACTATCTAGATCCTAAGGTGGAAAGATTTGTCAGACTGCTTTAGGATTTTTTACTGGCAGACAAGTACAGCGTATTTGTCTCTCAATAAACTGCCATTTAGATCGTCATATAGCCCCGTATCTTCTAAGCTTCTGAGGCGTTTACTAGTATTTCACTCTCTCAATACCCCGAGAGAATGAGGCACTATGAAACGCCAAATTTACACTCTGCTCTCCGTCCTTTTGCTAGGCTTGTTTTTGCCAAACACTTTGGTACATGCTGCCGAAAAAGAGGCGGATCAAACACCAAAAATCATCGTGGTTCCTACACCAACCGTGGCACCTATTGATCTGAGACCACGCAAACTGCGTAAATTTCTCGAAAGCTACAATTCACCATTGGCACAGAAAGCTGATGTATTTGTACGAGAGGCAGATGCAAATAAGATAGATTATCGCTGGGTAGCCATGATTCTAGGTGTGGAGTCAACCTTTGGCAAACACATCCCTCCAGGCTCATACAATGGCTGGGGATGGGGTATACCCACTGGTGCCCAATCAGGCATAGGATTTACCAGTTGGGAACACGGCATAGCAACCGTCACAAAAGGATTGTCTACTCGCTATGTGGCACGAGGACTGGATACGATAGAAAAAATCGGCCCAGTCTATGCAGCCTCACCAGAGTGGGCACGAAA
>CAZPNL010000125.1:0-1922 GCA_964588145.1 uncultured Gammaproteobacteria bacterium | reverse complement strand
ACTTCACAAGCTTTGAAAGCTATGATGATGCCAAGAGCTACAAGTACAAACTTCCAGACGAAAGTGTGATTGCCAAGCTTTCCCCGCTTGTCGTCCGAGCCTTTAATGGCCTGTCAAACAAGGATTATGCCAAATTTGATATCCGCGTCAGTGAGGACGGGACATTTTATTTCACAGACTGTAACCCTAATACCGCATTTGGTCCAGACATGGGACTGCCATTTACGGAGGTTGCAGATCTGAACGGCATCAGCTTTACAGATATCTTAAGTTCTCTTCTCTCTAAATACGCAAAGAATTTGTAAAACTAATTTAATTTCTGAGGTAATAGAGACTTCACTTCCCTCACCACTTCATTCCTATCCTTCTTTGACACGATGACATTTTTGACGGTTGTGTCCACATGGAGCACCAGTTGTTTGCTTTTGTGCTTTGTGACCCAATCATGGTTTAGGCGGTCGAGGAGTTTGAGATAGTCCATGTCAATTTCTGCCTCAAAGCTGCGGCCACGCTTGAGGATCCTGTCTCTTAGGGTATCCACATCTGCCTCTAGATACAAAATAAGGTCGGGCTTCGGCAAATCTCGGATGGCTAACTCATATATTTTGATATACAGCTGCCACTCCTCCGGGCTGATGTTGCCTTTCTCGACGTGGGCTCTGGCATACGAGTAGACATCCTGCACGACTGGAGTGTCCTGGACGACGGTGTGTTTTTGGAGTAAGTCAACGGTTTGCTGCATCTGGGTGAGTTTTTCCACAAGAAACGTGGTTTGGGAAGCAAATGCATAGCGCTTCATATCGCTATAGCACTTTTCCAGAAATGGGTTTTCAGCAAAACGCTCTACCAAGAGCTCTGCACTGAGGCACTCGGCCAAGATCTTGGCCACAGTGCTTTTGCCACTGCCCATGGTGCCCATGACCGCTATATAGGGGTGTTTCATGAGAGATATATTGGACTATTTATAACAGGAAGGCAAGACTGAGTAGTGGGAGTTACAAAGTTTATATAGTTCACTAGGGAAGCTTATTTATTGCCCGAGCGCAGTCGAGGACTAGAGAGGCGATTATTAAGTTTGATTAAGACGTTTAGTACTACATAAATGACGAAATGCGATTGTCTATCCAATATTGGGCTAATTAATCTAGATTGCCGCGACACGTCTGACGTGTCTGCGTCACCTTTTTTAAGCCCATCAGTTCCTCGCAATGACAACGCGATATTCTCTATTTTATATTCTCTATTCTTAAAATCTAATCTCTCCTGCTCTCAACGTTCTTGGTTTACTGTTCTTTGGGTTAGACGTTTTCAGTTCTTGGTTCTTAGCCCTTGGTTCCCGATTGCTACCTTAGACGTTCTTGGTCCTTGGTTCTCCGTTCCCTGTTGCTTGTCCTAGCCCTATAACACTTGACACTAGGCTTCTTTTAGTGTATAATAAATCCTATATTTGCTACCAACTGAGGTAGCATTTTTTTTGTGCTGCCGCACATACCAAAGGAGTACTGCACTATGACACAAACTAAAATGAAAGCTCTTCTTTTCACTCTTGCTCTCTATTTTGCCATGGCCACAACCGCCTATGCTACTGGAGAGGTGGAAGTAGGCAAAATCTCAGCATTTATCGAAAAAATCATCAAATTTATGACCACTTTGGGTGGCGTCATATCCTCAGGGTTTTTTGCATGGGGCGGATATGGCTACATGACGAGTTCAGGCAGTCCAGACGCTCTGGAGAGATCCAAGAAAACTATCATGTATGCAGCAGTAGGGCTGTCGATCACAATCAGTGCATTTGTGCTCTCTACCACAGTGAGCCAAATGGCCCAAGATACATTTCAATAAATATCCATATGAAGAAAGCTCTGGCACTAGTTTTGGCCGGACTATTTCTCTTGGCCACCCCTCTCCCTGTCAATGCTGCT
>CAZPNL010000124.1:0-1930 GCA_964588145.1 uncultured Gammaproteobacteria bacterium | reverse complement strand
TCACAGGAGCCTTCGTTGAGCATGTCTACAATGCCTGTAATGCCGTCAGTGAACGTATCTATGCGTTTGTGACAAACAAAGTCGTAGACTCTCAAGTTGGTAAAACTGTACGAGCCAAAGCAGAACAGGTATTTGACAAAGCAGCAGATTTTGCAGAAAATGCTGGTGTCGCAGCCACAGACACAGTCCTACAGGCTCGCCAGAGGATAGCACACGTAGATTTTTCTGCCAAAGCAGCACAAATGAGAACTGACGCAAACAAACAACTTGCACAAGCAAGAGAAAATCTCTACGCAGCGTTTAGAAGTGGGTTTAAAAAACACGATCCAGAACCTGCCACAGCATAAGGAGGAAATAGTATTTGCAAAAATATTATATAAATTATATAGTTGCATAATAAAATTTTAACATATGACAGAAAAAGCAACACTTCATGCTAGAAATGAACGCCTTACAAAAAAATTGTAGATCGAATGATGGGTCAAATTGACAGAGCTGAAAGTCGAAGTAAAGCATATGCAAGAAAATTTGATCAATTTGCAACTATTTTTAATTCCTTAGGAGGTAAACCACATACAAGAAATATTTATGGAATTACAAAAGGTCTTCCTGCACTTGCTGAAGCAGCAACTATAAATACCGCAGGCTCTATTTTTGATTTTGTAAAGAAAAAATGGGATGAAGCTCTCCCCGTAAATACTGTAGGTGTGACAGTAGGCGCAGTTGCCTCTGGAAGTGCTTTCCCTATAGCTGCTTTATGGGCTACAGATAAACTATTTGGTCTACCTGCAAGATTAGATAATTTCGGTGCAAAAGCATTAGAAGCGTACGGAAATGCTGAAACTGCAATCCTAAATTCTGCTCCGATACAATTTGGGATACGCATGCAAGAAAACTTGCTCACGCGAGTGGATGCTGCATTTCATGCTTTTTTCGCCCCACCTGCAGGCAATGCGCCAACTCCCGCACCTATGGCAGCTTAATATCACATGAATGATATAGAAACGAGAATTAAAAGTATTATCAAGCGCGTACTGTTATCTCACCTAGACTATACTGAACAACAAGATCTCATACAAACAATTGCAAATGGAGTACGGCAAGTAAGTTTACCAGGTCTGATCACAAATTTGGACGAGTCACAACTGGATAAACTTATCAAATCCATTTCAGTTTCACCCGAAGATATAGCAGATACGATCGTCCATACACTCGTGCATACACCCGCTCTTACACAAATGCATACAGATATCAACGAATTTCTCTCTGGAGTTGAACAAGACCTGACCGCTGCAGGTATCTAATCTCACAAGTCTCACAGCTTCTATCCTTGTGCTAGGCGCGTATTTCATGCTTTACTATACTAAGGGGTATACGTATTTAAATTTCCCATTTACCGTTTTTCCATTTACCCTATTTATATGTCATTACATCTTTCCTATTTTCCATTACCTATGTACCCCAACTTCAAACTTCAAACATCAAACGGCCGACAAACTTTCTATTTACCGTTTACCATTTTCCCTTTACCCTACCTATGACTCCAGATGAACTAAGACAAAACATTGAATTACAAGTAGTAGAGATGATAAAAGCCAAACTGGACACGTCAAACGTGCCTGCGTTTGGCTCCAAACTAACTATCTATGACTCCAGATGAACTGAGACAAAACATTGAATTACAAGTGGTAGAGATGATCAAGGCCAAACTAGCGGATGGCACGATGACTGAGGAGCGTAGTCAGGAGATATCGCGGATAGTGTTAGAGACCCTCCAACCCGGCATGAGCTTTGCGGAGCTGTTTCGCGCGATCCCCAAGATGGATGATACAGCTACCGAGCTCTCCCCCATCATCATTCCGATACTGCGAGACTATGAGCAGAGTATCAATCAAAAAGCCATGCTTGGAGTCGAAGAGCTCATCAAGCA
>CAZPNL010000123.1:0-1958 GCA_964588145.1 uncultured Gammaproteobacteria bacterium | reverse complement strand
CATTGCCCGGAGCAATCCAAAAAAAGCTCTATATCAAATTACTTTCATTTGATAATATATAACCATGGCAACACTACATCCCTGGATCAACTTCAATGGTAACGCTGAGGAAGCGTTTACGTTTTATAAATCAGTATTTGGTGGTGAATTCACCAAAGTTGTACGCTTCAAAGATATTGCCAGTGCTGAATTTCCGGTGCCTGAAAATGAGGCTCAGAAAATCATGTACATCGCATTGCCAATTGGTGCGGGTAGTACTCTAGTAGCAAATGACGTGCCGGAGGCTATGGGGCGAGTAAATGAGCGCGAGAATCGAAGTAAAATATTGGTATGTACTGATAGCAAAGAAGAGGCGGACAGATTGTTTATTGGTCTATCAGCTGGCGGAGAAGTAGAAGGACCTATGGGTGACGGCCCATGGAGCACATATGCCGGGATGTTTCGAGATAAATACGGTATTGAATGGATAGTAGAATTTTCTCTTCATAAATAATATGAGTAAACTTATCACATGCATCTGGTTTGCCAATAATGACGGGGGAGATGCAGCAAAATATTATATAGATGTATTTAATACTGCTCCTGGGGTACACAGTGGGAAAATTGGAGATATCACACTTGCTCCAAAAGCATCTGAAGAAGTCTCAGGTAGACCAGAAGGATCTGTTTTAACTGCAGAATATGAACTAGATGGTATAAGCTTCATGGCTCTTAACGGAGGTCCTGTTGATCAATTCAAACTGAATGGTGCAACTTCATATATTATTGAATGTGAAACCCAGGAAGAAATAGATTTCTTTTGGGCAAAACTTTCAGCAGTTCCGGAAGCTGAACAATGCGGATGGTGCACTGACAAATTTGGCCTCACATGGCAAGTAGTCCCAAGGATTTTGGACGAAATGATGAGAGAAAGTTCTCAAAAAGCTGAGGCAGTAACCGCCGCTTTTATGCCCATGAAAAAAATTGACCTTGAGACAATCAAAAGGGCAGGACAATCATGTGTATGTTGACCACACATTTTAGACTTGAAATATTATTGCAGGTACGAGGTTAGCACTCTGGAATAAATCATTTTATACACTCTACTTCTGTTGCCTACGTCGGCTACCGGATTTATATTTCTTTTATAAATTTTTTGTATTTATATGTATTATCAGATATATCCAAAAAAGTTATGCTGTTAACACATACATCTTTCATTACACGTCTCCTTTAAATTATGGATTATACATCCATAGTGAAACTCCTCGCTGCAAGTGGCGAGGAATTACTAATTAAGGCATGCAATGTTAAAAGATTAGCACCAAAATATTCCTTTGATATAATCAAAATATGCGAAAAATAATTGTTCTTGAGTTTCTCACGCTTGATGGGGTTTTGCAGGCTCCCGGAGAATCAAAGGAAGATACCGCCGAGGGCTTTCCATACGGCGGATGGATGGGACCCTACTTTGAAGATGCAGTTGGCGGTAAAGAGATGGAAAAGCAGATGCAGGCGACGGCTGCGTTGCTCCTGGGACGCAAGACGTATGACATCTGGGAGGGATATTGGCCAACCCACACAGAAACATGGCCACAAGTAAACGAAATTACCAAATATGTCGTCTCCACAACGTTAAAAAACCCACGTTGGGAAAATACCGTGGTTGTCAAAGATATTGATGCGTTAAAAGAAATAAAACGCTCAAACGGTCCGGACCTACAGGTGTATGGAAGTAGTAAACTTCTTCAATCATTAATGGAGCAAGATTTGGTAGATGAATTTTGGTTGAAAATTTTTCCTATTACTCTGGGCACAGGCAAGAGGTTGTTTGGAACTGGAACCATACCTGCTGCATTCACTCTCTTTGCATCTCAAATTTCTCCAACTGGTGTCATATTCGCCTCCTACAAACGAGCTGGAAAAGTCAAAACTAAATCTATTGTTTAAGTTTGTTTCCACCCTTTGCCCTGCGATTG
>CAZPNL010000122.1:0-1962 GCA_964588145.1 uncultured Gammaproteobacteria bacterium | reverse complement strand
TTAAAATCTTTCCACATATCATCAGTCACCCCTGTACCAATCTTTGTCACAGTCACAAAACTCTCACCCTTTTTGATACCAACCAGTAAAGCTCCAATACCAAAACCAGAACGTTTTCCCTCTCCTCTGTAATATCCCATGATGACTGCATCGACGGTATCAGCAAGCTTTCCAGTTTTCCCCTCTTCCTCCTTAAACTTTACCCAACTAAACCCCCTTCTTCCGGGTTCATATGGACTATTGGCACGCTTGATGATAACCCCTTCAAGCCCTGTAGCAATCTGCTGAGCATGATAAGTACGAATCATATCTGCATCCTGAGTCGTTATTTGTGGAGAAATAGTGAGTAAATTACCGGATTTTATCGTTTGTTCAAGTAGTTTTCTTCGCTCAAGGAGTGGAGTTGCCAGCAAATCCTGTCCATTTTTGTATATCATGTCAAATACATAAAACCGAAGTGGCACAGACACGAGTGCTTCTTGAATATTGTGTTTCCGTTTCCGCGTGGTCGTTTCCTGAAACGGCAATATTTTTCCACTCTCGGCATCCACCCCTACTGCTTCTGCGTCCAAGATTACCTCTTCAGCATCCAGCTGTTTGCCAACCTCCAATAGCTCTGGAAACATATCCGTGGTGCTCTCCAAATTCCTCGAATACGTCTTTACGATTACATCCACGTCTTTCCCATTTCCCTTTTGCCGTTTAAAATGTATTTGTGCGCGTACGCCGTCATATTTTGGCTCAACGACCACCTCCCCCATCTTTTCGATCATCTCATCTGCTGTCGGTAACCTTTGACACAATGACGCCAAAATTGGGACGCCAAACTTTGCAGAAGTTTTCGCAAATCCAGACATGCCCTTTTCTTTAAATGTGGTGGCAATCCACCCTATATCTGGCCGCACACTGTAGGCTGCCTCAAGCCCATCATGAAGCGATTTATTACCAGTCTGCATCCAAGAAAGTCCGTCAAGAATCGTCATATCAGAAAATCCAAGCCGCAACTTCCCCAAAGGAATGCGCGTGATATACCGAGCGGAAAGTGCATCCACAGTCGCAAGAAGCTTAGACACTTGCGCAATTTTATCCTCTTGTGATCCTGACCCACTCGTTTGCGTCAGGGTACATAGCAAATCAAATACTTCCTTCACGCTATACCCTTTATCTTTGCCCGTATGCAGTTTTTGACTCGTGATCCCCAGATCTCCATCTGTACGAAATTCTTTTTCAACCATTGCAGCTTCCACGCCGTAGGCCTGCGCAAGCGCACGTATCATAAATTTGTCCGCAATCCCAAATTCAATTGGCTCAAACAGAGGCGCTACCCTTCCTTGGAGCAAGTAGCAAATCATGCCACTTTCCTCAGCAGTTACAGTGCGAAAAAGATCAGCCAGTATCTCAGTCATGCTGATACGAGAAGATACAGATTCTATTTTTTGAAAATACTCCGAAAGTTGAGAAAATCTCATACATCAGTTGGGGCAGAAAACAAATATTAATTCATCACAAAAAAATACACACCAACCACCAGAAGCACAAATGCTATACCAAACCCCAAGATGGTAGCCCCACCCTTGTCTTTCCGTCGCAGCTTATTGATCCCCTGCACAAGCACTGTCAGTGCTAGAAGTGTAGGGATAACAAGCAATATGTAGCTTACGCCAGGACCCTTCATAAGAAAATAAACAAATAAATAAATGACAAATAATCAAATGACTAATAACAAATCACAAACTACAAATCTCAAACAAATCTCAAATCACAAATCACAAATACAAAACAAAACTTGTTCTTAAAATAAATAAAATAACCTATTTTCAACTTATAAAACAAACTACATGGACAATTGATATCTTTTTTTAAAAATCTATCACTTTCGCATTTCAATGTGTCTGGTTCTCGACTCCGCCACGTCAAACGTGGCTTCGCTCGAACAAAAAATTTCCCCTAAACTCGAAACTC
>CAZPNL010000121.1:659-1982 GCA_964588145.1 uncultured Gammaproteobacteria bacterium | reverse complement strand
TGGCTTTTGGCGCGAGCTTCCAAATATTTTCCAAACGTAATAAAGCCTATGACGATAATAGTTGTATCAAAAAAGAGTCCCTCCGGAGCATTGAGAGCCGTGGCAACTTGGGGAAAAAAAAGGAGTACGGTGCTGTAGATATAGGCAACAGTGGTGCCAATGCCTACCAGGCTATCCATATTTGCGACATGGTATTTGGCGAAACGGACGACTGCTGATAGATAGGGTGTGCCAATCCAAAATAATACGATACTAGAGAGAAAAAATGAGAGGATGTTGACGGTTTCCATGGGGAGGGGGAGATTGGGAACGCTTAGTATGAATTTTGCTAGAATATCCCACATCATGATGATAAATACGAGGAGAGCAATAGGAAGCACAAATTGGGTCTTTTGCTTGAGTAGTGCGAGCTCTATAAATTTTTCTTCTTTACTTTGATTTACTCCCGTGTGGTCCGTATGGGAGTTCGTGTCTGGGTTTTGTGGAGATCCTTGGTGTTGTTCCTCGTGGAGTGCATAGCCATATTTTCCTAATTCATTATTCATAACCTCTATAGATGCTTGGTGTGAATCATATGCTATCTGTGCTTTTTCTGTCGCCAAATTGACAGTGCAGGAGACGACTCCAGGGAGTTTGCCAAGTTTTTTTTGTATGATCTGGCTGCAGCTGGCGCAGTGCATGCCGGTGACTGTAAAGGTAGATGTAACTGTAGGCTGAGGGTTTTTTGTGTCCATAAGGAAATTGTTAAATTGTTATATTGTTAAACTGTTCCATTGTTTAATTGCTCCATTGTTCCATTGTTACACTACGTTTCATTGCTATGCGTCGTTTGATATTTTAGTTATCAATTTTCTATCTTCAGCCTTCTATCTTCTATCTTCTGTCATTTCACTCCATACCATTTGAATCTCCAGTCTTTGAGAGTTACAAGTGTGGTTTTGAGAAAGTTTTCTACGGCGTCAGAGTTTTCGAGCACCTCTTTGAGACTGGATTTTGTACGAATTTCGGTGGTCATGCGGATGCCTTCCTCGTGGTGCCAGATGAGGGCATTGAGAAATCGCAGGTCAAAATTTTTGTCTGCAGTAGAGAGGTTAATTTTTTTAGGATCAGGGACTGTGCGTGTGTCGCCGTACCAACTTTTGTTCCAGGTGTAGAGCTCGTCTATGAGTTTTGGCTCGTTTGTTTGGATTTCGGAAGCTAGGTCTATGATTTCTTTTCGCTCGCTTTGTGCCCGAGCTTGCTGGGCAAGAAGAATTGCAGCTCTGTGGTGACTGATCATACTCGTGATATATCGTTGGTCGAGCCAGCGGTCGACGCTGCCAA
>CAZPNL010000121.1:0-649 GCA_964588145.1 uncultured Gammaproteobacteria bacterium | reverse complement strand
GTCCCATCTGAGTTTTGTCATACATGGTGGCATGGTAGGTGGGAGACATGGCGTAGGTGATACCGGCCCCAACGATGCCTGACACGATCATGAGTGAAATAGTCAGGGGAATTGTTGACGATATAGTTTTTTTCTGTGATTTGTCTTGGCGCTCCATGTGCCTCCTTTGCGTCATGTTGTTCATCAAATGTTTGTTTGTGTCTGAACAATATAACAGAGCAATATTTTGTTTTTAACTTTTTTCTATGACTTTCATGACCTCGTCTATGACTTCTTTGGATTTGCCTTGCTTGATCGCATCAGACACGCACGTTTCCATATGATTTTTGAGGATGAGCTGGTTTGCTTGACGGAGCGCTGATTGGACTGCGAGAGACTGATGCACGACATCTATACAGTACTGGCCAGATTCGACCATATTTATGACTTTATCTAGGTGTCCACGGGTAATTTTGAGGCGATGGAGGAGACGGTGTTGAAATGTTTGATCGCGAGATACACCTTTTGCCATTTCCTTATTATATCCCCCCAGGGGGGATTTGTCAAGACCTGGACTTTGTAGTTTAGGGTGGTATACTTTGGTGTACTGGACACCTGCTCCAGATATTTTTTCCTTAGGAGGTACGTATGTCAGATGTGACCATTACAG
>CAZPNL010000120.1:0-2043 GCA_964588145.1 uncultured Gammaproteobacteria bacterium | reverse complement strand
CTATATCTCAACGTCTGCATATCTATGTTTTTTGTGAGTACCATTCCAAAACTAAGCACAGACTCTAGAGCAACAGAAGTAAATAGCACTAGATTTTTCTCAACGTAAATACTCAACCACTCACAAAGCTGTTAGTTTTCCACAATCTGTACGCTTGTGACTTTGACGGGCGTCACGGGGGTGGAGCCTTCGCCACCAGGCTTTGTCGCTGCTGTTGCTATGGCATCGACAACCTCTAGACCTTTGGTGACTGAGCCAAAGATCACGTAATTTTTGGGAAGCGCATAGTCTGCATGCATGATGAAAAATTGACTCCCGTTGGTATTGGGACCAGCATTTGCCATGGCTATCGTGCCCCTTTTGTACTCTCCTGTAAACTGCTCATCGTTAAACCGATATCCTGGGCCACCCATGCCTGTCCCCTGTGGATCTCCGCCCTGAATCATAAATCCACTGATGACACGATGGAATATGGTATTGTCGTAGAGTCCTGCTTTGGCTAAATAGACAAAATTGTTTACAGTAATGGGCGTACTGGATGCATTGAGAGCAACAGTAATAGTACCAGCTGTTGTCGTAAGCACAGCTGAATATTTTTTAGTTTTATCTATCATCATGGTAGGAGCTGGAAGAGGCTGACCAGAGTATTTGACTGCACCCGTGGTAGGCGTGGCAGTAGGTGCTGTGGTTGGTGATGGGGACTTTTTGGCCATAAGATCTCCTTCTGCCGATGAGTCGGCTGGTGTACTAGTACTAGTTTGGGCAAGGGTTGGTGCTGTTGTTGGCACAACTTCAGATACTGGTGAGGCAGACTGCGTGTCAGCTGCTTTTGAACGAGCAATAAGGATCACACTAGGGATGCCTATTGCGGCGAGAATGGCAAGAGCGATGAGTAGTCCTTTCATATATTATTTTCTCTTACTACTGGACCGTTTAATGAGTTTTGCTATATAGATAATCTCTCGTACGTTGCCGTCATCTGTTTCGATTTCATTACTCCCTGATAGCCTCTGATACTCACGGAGATAATCTGAAAGGCCATCTTCCATCTCTTTGATTTGCTCAGAAAGCTCCTTTGCTTTTGACACCGTGGCTGCAACTGCTTGCTGCTTCATAAGTTGGGTCTTCGTAGCAGTTTTGACACGAGCTGCCTCTTTGGCGGCCTTTTCCTGCTCTTGGTAGGTCGAGTCATTGGCAAGCACGGAGGCCATCATTTCACGAAACTTTTTGAGTTGCTCTTTCCCTGACTCTATACCACTGACGTGCTGTTTGATCATGGACTCGAGACTCAGAAGCATTTCAGCACTATCTGTGGTTGGAACTGTATCTAGAGAAACTTCTGAAGAAGTTGGTGTACTCTTTTGATCATCACTACTTGCGTTTGGTACAGTCGCATCTGTTTGTGTTGTTGTGTCATCCATACAGCACACTATATGAAAAAAGTGGTATGACAATCAAGTAGGAAAATTTTATCTCACATCATTTTATGTATAATTACAGCTGTATGCAGTGGTCTCATGGACAAATTTCTCCTAGAATTATTGTTTTTATCGTTTCGCTTGTAGGAACTATGATATTGACCGCTGTGCTCCTCCCAAAAAAGCCAAATGTGCTTGGTATACTTACAGCACGGCTGGCCCCGACGCCTACACCTACCAGCACCCCAACGCCAACCCCCACAAATGCTCCAACTTCTACACCCTCACCTACCCCAACTCCAACGAAGAAACCTACGCCCACCCCCACACTAACTCCTATACCAGTCTCTCTTGAGCAGATGAATACGTGGATCGCGCAGTATGCAGGAGTGTATGCTGTAGACAAAAATACACTTTGGAAAATCGCAAACTGTGAGTCCCACTTCAAGCCGAGTGCCACCAACGGGCAATATGTTGGGCTGTTTCAGTTTTCCTCAGGTACATGGATAACGACCAGAAGAAAAATGAATCATGATACCAATCCAGCACTTCGCGCAAACCCCGAAGAGGCTATACGCACTGGAGCATTTAAGCTCAGCATCGATGGCCCAGCTGCATGGCCAGA
>CAZPNL010000119.1:0-2043 GCA_964588145.1 uncultured Gammaproteobacteria bacterium | reverse complement strand
AATGAGTATATAGTTCGAAATGAATTATTTGTAATAGTCTGCTGTATTGATTGCAATTGCAAGCAAATTGAAAAATCCTATATATCCTAAAGTGGCAAGGATTCCTATTAGCATAAATATCACCCCACCTCCTCGTACTATAGCAAGATTATCTCGCTCTCCATAAGCTCCATGAGAACCATCAGAAACAAACAAAAAGTAAGCGAGCCTTTTTGATGCAGGCTTATCTTGTAAGTACATGTCATACGCTTGTGATTGTTCATCGCGACGTTCTTGTTGTCTCTGAAATTGATGGGCGATAAATTTTGAATGTTTTAGTATAAAGTAGCCAATAATGAAAAAAATTACTCCAAATAAGAAAAATAATGATTTGTAAATGGTGGTGTCATGAAAAAAATTTAAAATATGTATTACATGAGCGAATGAGTGAATCTAACCAATTGTTTTTTTAATCTAGTAGCGTAGCCTTTAACTCAATAAGTCTTTTAAGCAATGCCTCTTTCTCATTTGCTAACGTCTCTGTTTCCACTTCTGCAAAGAGTGCTGAGAGTGCTTTTCCTATGATAGGTCCGGGTTGGATACCAAGGGTGGTCATGACGTCATACCCATTAATCTTTAGATCTGAAATACTAAATGGTTGGAGCTGGACTTCCTCAATACGCTTCTTAAATAGCTCCAGTCTCCAGCTTGTCTCAAGGGCGCCGCCACCCAGTCTATCACCTATACGCAGTGCCAACATGTCCTCGAGGTTTTCTTTGCCAACCCGTCGTATAAATCTGCGGATAGCAGAGTCCGTCTGCCGCTCATCGACTGTAAACTGATGCCAACGCACAAGTCCAAATATCCGGTCAGTAGAAAGCTTTGACAGTCTCAAACGCTGCGCAATCTGCTTAGCCATACGTGAGCCTACAACCTCATGGTTGAAAAATGTTATGAGCCCCGTGTGATCTTTATGAAACGTCGGGACTTTGCCTATGTCATGGATGAGGGTTGCCAGTCGCACCACAGGATCAATAGACGGACAGTTTTTGAGCGCAAGTACTGAGTGAGTGCCCACATCAAACTTGTGATGGCGCTTGGGACTCTTTTGATCCACACTAAATGCCGCCTCAACTTCTGGAAGGATTAAGTGGAGGATGCCGGTGGCCTTGAGTATCATGACAGCATCTGCAGCATAATCAGAAGCGAGGATGCGAAAGAGTTCATCACGGATACGTTCTGCAGAAATTTTTTTGAGGAGGTGCGCGTTTTGAGTGATCGCGGCGAAAGTGTGTTCCTCTATGCTAAATCCTATCTCTGCTGCGATGCGGATTGCCCGCATCATGCGAAGCGCATCCTCAGAAAACCGCTCATGTGGATTTCCGACTGTGCGTATGACTTTTTGCTCGATGTCTTTTTGTCCCTCATACGGGTCAACAGTATTTTTTCCATCCATTGCAATTGCATTTATGGTGAAGTCACGTCGAGATAAGTCTTCGAGAAGCGACTGACCCCAGATTACGACATCCGGCCTACGACTATCTGTGTATCCTTTTTCACTGCGATATGTCGTGACTTCATAAATATCAATAGGTTTCACGTTGGTCGTTTGAAGTTGGTTGTTTGACGAAGGAATATCCAGCGATGACTGGTCGCCGGTCTCTGGTCCCTGGTCACGTGCGATGAGGCGTTCTTGGTTCTCAGTTTTTGTTTCGTTGTTACGGTATAAACGTTCTTGGTCCTCAGTTCTTGGTTCTTGGTTAGCGTAGATCTTTATTCCCACAGTGCCAAATTGATTGTCATAAAAACTATCAGGAAATACAGCCAGTGTTTGTTCCGGTGTCGCATTTGTGGTGTAATCCCATCCGTGCGTCGCTCGTCCCATCAGGGTGTCACGGACAGAGCCGCCCACAGCATAGGCTTCATATCCTGCGTTTTGTAGTGCAGTAATAATAGTTTGCGCTTTGGGAGGGAGAGTGATCATGGTTTATGCTATTATAACAAAATGAAAAAGTGGCACATCCTTTCTCCTCTCAATACTGCAAACGATGCTTCATCAATTTT
>CAZPNL010000118.1:0-2084 GCA_964588145.1 uncultured Gammaproteobacteria bacterium | reverse complement strand
AGAAAATTATATGTCTACCCGCTTTTGGTTTTACACACTAAAAGTTTACACTACCTCAATAATTATTGCTCTAAACCCTTTTGCTTTTAATGCAAAAAGAGCTTCACCGATATGATGAATTCTAAAAACTAAATCCTTTGTAAAAATGTTTTCAAAAATACCATCATCATCCTTTGGATCCATTAACAAAAGCACTTCGTCTCTCCCTATTCCTCGCGTATTTTCAACATAATTAATATCCAGGCGCGGACCTTCTGGTGGTTTTATAGAAACTGCAAGATGTACACTTTGTCTTGGTGTTCCATCCTTATCGGGATTCACTTCGACACTTCTGCTCGTCTCGGTTGGCGGATCAACGTCACTCGATTTAACAAAATCTAATTTATCTTGAATTTTTATCCTTTTTAACCATGCATAATCTCTGAGAAAACGACGAATTTGAGTTTGATCTGTAAGATCACATACTGTAATTTGTGCCTCTTGATTAAATTCAAAACTAATACGGTCGTTCACAATGTCGGGTAATACTACCAAAATGTCTTGTATCCCCCGCTGTGATGCTACACCCACAACTTTTGCAATTTGATCCAATCGAGAGCTACTATCGTTTACTATACTAGATTCTGCTCCTGTCGCACTGTTTTCATCGTGCCAAATAAACACTTTACCAACCTTGTAACTTTTGTCTTGCAACAATCGAACAGCATTATCACAGCTTGGCACAAGAAGAGTATTGTTTGGAAGATCAGCAATTTCAGCAAATTCTCGCTTTTTATCTTTATCTATCGATACAATCAAAAGAAAATGATCAGCTAGAATTTCACCTTTCTCCGTCTGACCTGCTACAGTATCGCTTTGATGAACTTTTAAACTGGATTTATCATATATAAATCGTAATAATCCTGTAGCTTGTTCAGGTGGTAACATGACCTATAATTATATCATGTCCTGTAATAATTTTCAGGGAAATTTGTGAGTCTATATTTCAATGATTTTTTTACTATTCAAACTATATCTATATGATTTTTTTGTATTTAACGATGGTCCTGTAATTATAAATATAGCGATCGCTTCATTTGGAGGTGGTACGTAAATCATTTTAAATACATACTCTCCTTCGGAGACTAATTTACTTAATGGTTTATATTCAGCGACCTGAGTATATGATTTATGCGGCATACCATCTTGCTTTTCTCTCCTTCGCAAGTATCCATCAGCATCTAGTTTGGGATCATATCGCAGACTGGATGTGAGCACATGCACGCTTGGGTGATTTGCTGCGACCTCCATTTGTGAAACTATTCGAAAACTCCCACCTGGCACTACTTCAGATGACGGAAACGCGTCATTTACCCATGTTTTACCTCCAATGTTTTTGTATGCCACTGGGTCAACTAAAAAATTATACCTATTTCCATCAAAATATATTGGCGAACTATACATTCCAGTATCTGAATTTCTGACTCGATCTCGTATTGCATGAGGTATATATTGCATTAATTCTTTCAGCTTTTCCGGTTGATCTGCCCGTGTTACTGACACCCATGTGCGACCCGTAGTAATAGGCTCAACATGTCCATTGGTATCAATAGCTACCTCAGCTCCATGTAACGGTGAAAATATTAGGGTGGATATACCTTGATCTTCAGTGACACCCTGCAATAATGGCTGTATGGGAAAAGGATCCCCTCCCCATATATCAGCAGTTGCTAATTGCGCCATCAACGCTATATACGGCGGAACAACCACATCTCTGACGGCCCAATTCTTACTATCTGCTTCAGAAACTCGGCTCGCTTGTTTCTCTAACATACAAATAATTTCTTAATTTTTATAATCAAAAAACCCACCACTTGGAGGCTTCATTTAATTATACTCCTATAATAATCTTTACTCTTGGGGTTTTTGGCCTATGGCAGAGAAATACCCGAGGGCTTGGAGCACGAGGTCTACTGTTTCCTTGGGGCCGTGACTATAAGTGTTGAGCACGAGATCATAATGCTTGGGGTCCCAAAAATCCTCTTTGGGAACTTTGTACATCCGACTCCACTTACCTAGATTGGAATCTTCGCGTTCTCGTAAAT
>CAZPNL010000117.1:0-2143 GCA_964588145.1 uncultured Gammaproteobacteria bacterium | reverse complement strand
GGGAAGCACTACGGGTATCACCAGATACCGGTGGAAGCACATGGGAAGCACCAGACATAAATGTATGCGCATTGAGAATCTCAATGTACACAGGCTTGTCTGAAGCATCAAAATGCACAACAAAATCCCCTGCTTCTGCAGCATGCGTAAATGGTTTGTCACTGACAGTGACTGCCAATATATCGCTATCTGGATCGTAGTTATATTTCATATGCTTTGCGCCGTCCTGGATAGAACGTGATGATGACTATTATATCACCTTCGTTTCGGTACACAACGCGAAGTACATGAGAATCATCGTACAAAGAGGTAGCAATATGCGTCCCATCGGATTTGGATTCAATTTTTAAAGGATGCTCAACCGTCTCAGTCACTTTTGAACTTGAGACGAGAAATCCAGAAGATTGCATCAGGATAAATTTACTGATGGCATGCTTGGTAAATCGAAATCTCATCAGATGAACTATATCACATAAAAAAAGAGAAACAAGGATTGCCAGTAGGGTCAAAAATTGACTACGTCAATTTTTGACCCTGGGAGCAATCCCAGGTTCATGGGAACCAGATGAGGGTATGGCATATGTGTCATACACACTCGCCTAACCCATGAATTGCACATTAATAAATGAGGTGTAGACAGAGCACATATGGATCACATATGCGCTCTACTCAATTTTACAAACCATGAATATCTTTTGTCTTTGCAAACGCATAGACAAAGTGACATGCATCATTCCTCAAAACCCTTGTGAAATTGCATCGCAGTGAATAGAAAAGCCGAGTAGCCAGGAAGCCAATTTACCAGGTAGCTAGGTAATATATTTTCTATTGACTCAGATGCAATCAAGCATCGATGGAGGAAAACATGAAAGCGTACATTCAAGATAAACTGACAGATATTAAGCACTATATTTGGAAAAAGAGGAAATGGTTAATATTGGTAGCAGTAATTTCGTTTTTTCAGCCCGAATTGGGTCTGCTTATTGTCGGGCTTTTTGTTGCCTATAAAGCCATCACTCTCGGCCCCAAGTATATCAGCAAAAAATTCCGTCAGTTCTGCATCTGGATGGAAAACTAGCCAGTGTCACCTGGCCGCGGCCGGGACCTCGCCCCCGCGCGCCTTGCGCGACCTGTCCCGAGCAGCCCACCCAGGGCAGCTCTCTCTGATCCGCGCGACAGCTGGACCCTAAGCCCCAGTTGACAAACGGAAGTCAGAAACAGGTAGCCAAGACGCACAACAGGTCCCGGCCGCGCCAAACATGGCACTATCTGATGTGATTTGCCCCCAAAGCAAACCAAATCAGCGGCATAGATGCATGTCGACAGTCCCCACGGGACACGCAAGAAGTTGAGAGCAGCTATCGCTGCATTTTTTTGGCAATCCTGCCTAAAAAATCTACACCTCATGCTTCCTCAGTATTGAACGAAACACACGTTCAATCTTGAGGAAACATACCCAGGATCCTGTGAGCCCTAGATGTGACACATAGAACTATTTCTATACGTCACACCCGGGTCTCAATGGTCCTGTACGAACGGAAACCAAAAAGATTTCGGGTGAGCTCTGCATATGTGTGGAGTTGGATAGCACATGCATGTCATGTGTGGATCCTCTCTACAACATATGTATAGATCAGGGTGTGTATATCTTGATGCTTTGAGGCACTTGATGTGTATCCATGACCGGAAACATGATCGAGATAAACTCAAGCATTTTAGCACATTAATAAGTTGTTCAGTCTCTCTAAAAACATACGGCACACGCGGTATAGGCAGAGAGTGCATAGGGGTAAAACGATGGGACAAAAGGGTGAAGCCTTTCCTATGAAAGCACCTCCCTATTTGGGAGCAATAGTGAACACAAGAATCAGACAATTCACAATGACCAATAACCAATGACCAATAACAAATGACCAATAGTGAAAAACAATATTTTCACACCTAGTTGAAAATTTTGATATTGTGATTTAAACATTGAGAATTGTGATTTGTGATTTGATATTTGTGTTTAGTATTTGCTCTCAAATTCGTGAGATGCAAATTTCGAAAGGAAAAGATTTAGAACGTGTTAGAACCACGGCTGTTTGTCAGCCCGTCTGAAAAGACGTTAAATATGGTGGTATCGTCCACCCGTCCACGTGAC
>CAZPNL010000116.1:0-2155 GCA_964588145.1 uncultured Gammaproteobacteria bacterium | reverse complement strand
AACTGAAGAAATTGTCATCCTTCTCAAAGCGCTTCATAGTGAAAATGGTAATCACAGACGGCTGGCTTGTTCAGCGTTGGGAAAACTGAAACTGCCATATTCGGAACGGTTACTCATAAGCATGCTAGATGACGATCACCCTCAGGTCCGCCAGTATGCGCTGAAGGCACTGTACCCAATTGTCAGTATGTATGCATTTGCCGCAGCCAGACGCGTGTTTAGTAATGCTGATGAAAAAGATTACAACAAAGAGATCGCTCACAAAATCATTGCAAAACTTGGCGGTAAAGTTGAGCGAACTCCTGCGCCCTCACCGACACCTAAACCTGCACTTCCTGTTCTTAAGGTCCATTTACCCAAAAACCTGGAGCTTTCGGCAGACCAGTCCCGCGTACTCAAAACCCTCACTGACTGGATCCGTCACCCCAATCTCCCCTTTATCACCGTAGGAGGATATGCGGGGACTGGAAAAACTACCATCACTGCAGTGCTTCGGACGATCCTCAAGCAATCCTATCCGCACATGCATGTAGCATTTGCATGCTTTACTGGAAAAGCCAGCCAAGTACTCAAGCAAAAGCTTGTCGACCAACATGCACTGTGCCGCGAGGACAGCGTGGGCACGATACACTCGCTCATGTACTCACCCAGAATTGATAAAGAGGGACATATCCTCGGGTGGGATAGAGCAGAAGAGCTTGAGTGCGATCTGATCATCATCGACGAGGCATCTATGGTGACCTCAGAGATGTGGGAAGATATCCAGTCATATGGCGTGCCCATTATTGCTATAGGTGATCATGGTCAACTTCCACCCGTGGGAGATACCAATAGCCTCATGAGCAGCCCAGTCCTGACTCTTGAACAAATCCACCGTCATGCGGCGGATAATCCTATACTCCGAGTAGCGACCATGGCTCGAACCACGGGCGAAATACCATTTGAAACGTTTTCACCACTTGTTCGTAAACTCCACCGTGATGACATCATGTCCCAAGAGCTTATTGAGGGAATTTTTTCTGGTACTTTTGATGATACGCTCGTCCTTTGTGGTAGAAACGCCACGAGAGTTCGGCTCAATAAGCATATCCGTGCGCTCCAAAATCAAACCAGTGAAGACCCCGCTGTGGGAGAGCGAGTCATTTGTCTTAAAAACAATTACAAACACGGTGGGCCGCCGATCTACAATGGCATGATCGGCATCCTCGAGTCTATCACTCCACATGAGGCTCACTGGTATGAGGCTACTATCAAGTTTTTGGGGGAAGAAGCTGGATACAGCGGAAAAATATCCCGCCATCAGTTTCACAAGGATAAATTTATCGAAGCTGTGCCAGGAGTAAATTACAAAATGATCGGCGACCGATTTGACTTTGGCTATGCACTCACCGTCCACAAGGCGCAGGGCTCACAAGCAAACCGGGTAGTACTTTTTGAAGAACGTTCGCAATATTGGGAAGGGGATCTGTGGAACAAGTGGCTCTATACGGCAGTCACAAGGGCTGTTGAGGAGCTCTATATCATAGGATAGCCAGCTAATGATAAACTAGAAGTGCTACTATGTATCAATTAAAAATATTAGCAATTATATTCATACCACTGACTTTCCTTTTCTTTGTGTTTTCTACGGTGAAAGCAACATACATAAGTTTGCAACGCCCGTTTGAGACACTTGTGTATGGATTTCTTTTTACAAGCCTACTTGCATCTATTCTCGCTTTTACTGTGAGAAACTATTGGTCTAAAAAACTCGCTTTTCGTTTGCATACAGTAGACAAGTGGCTTTTACAAAATCATAACAAATTGCTTGCCTCAACCGTGCTTTGGATACTTGCGACATTGCATTTGGGCAGTGCTTTACAAAACTCCGTGCAAGAAAATTTAACAAATTATATGAGGCAATACGCATGGAATAACAAATACATTCATGATTATTTTGGACCAGACAATTTTTTATTTGGATTTGTATGTGTATTTATATGGGCATTACTCTTTTTTGCACCTCGACATACAAAGAAGTAATGTAGTTACTTTAAAACGTAGTAACTAGCCTTGGTGCTGCCTTTTTTTTCGAGTAACCCTTTATCAACTAAGCCTCGAAGCAAACTGTGTGCCTGCTGACGACTGACTCCGAGAGACTCGACTATATCCTCTG
>CAZPNL010000115.1:0-2213 GCA_964588145.1 uncultured Gammaproteobacteria bacterium | reverse complement strand
CAATACCGAGCAAAACAAGGATTACAACACATCCTACGAGGCACCCTTTGAGCCAGCCGGGCATACCACCTGAAGATTTGGGTTGGGATACATCGACTGGTGTTGCTGATATTTTTGTGGGAGAGGTTTTAGCTGTAGCCATAGATAATTATTTCCTTTCGTTATATATAAATATATTTAATCATTTCCAATAAAAAGTATCAATTCATTCGTATGCGACTAGTATGTATATTATCTTGGTTTATTTGGGCCTTTTGGCAATGCGCTTTCGCTTTCTTCGCAGTGTTGATAGACAAATTGTCCATATGTCAGATATCCAAATCTGGGTATAGGTATAGGGGCGCCAAAATAATCATTGGCAGCTTGGATAATCACATCTTTTTGCTGTGAGGCTGGGATATTTTGCATTTTTTTCCCTTGTGTTCCTGCTTTTTTTTGCAAAAGCTCAAGAGCCCAAACTGCAGCAGGTTCATTGTTGCAGACATTAGTGTCTGATAATTTTTGTGGCCAATGACTTGTTGCACCAACATCAGCTAAGGCATTTGGACATTGGATATTTCCACACGCAGAGCATGTGCTGCTTAATGGGGTCGATGCATTTGGAGCTGTGCCAGGAAATCCTTCGTAAGGAGGTGCCCAGCCGGTCGTAAGCTGAAATGGACCAGCTGCACTGCAGTTATTTATCGTGCAATTGTTCGGATCACTATAGCCGCCACCAGATGTGCCTTCAGCCAGTGTGATACCCTCGAGTATACAGGCAGGTACTTTGCCTGCAGAGGCTTTTGCTATTGCGTTTTTGAGTGCAGAGCTACTAATTTCTTGGTTAAAATATCGAGGTGATGTGTCGGTATCATAGACGAGATTTGAAAATGCCTTTCCAATCATTTGGCTTTGCGATGAGTCCGGTGGATCTTTTACTACGCAGTCTCCTAGCATGGCATATTTGCCTCGTTCTGATATAGGGGTCATATTGCAGGCATTTTGGCGATACGCTTCCATGTTTCTAGCAGCACCTTGGATAGGGAGACCGCTTGTCACACTGTGTGCATCTCCATCAGCTTTGGCGCTACTACTCTGTGTGTCTGATTGTGCGCCTACTTTTGCTACTGCAGCATACACGCCTGCATCTGTGATGCCATGCCCTTGATCTAGTGTGCCCATTTTGTTTAGTGTTTTTATGGGCAATATGTACATGCCATGATATGTATCTAATTGATCTCTATCCTCTTTGCTCAGTTTTGGAGAATACTGATCTTTTGGGATGTTGACCATCATGTCGGCTAGCGTGGTACAGCCTTCACATATAATAGATAGGGTTTGTTTTGTGGTATGGGCTATAGAGGGCGGGCTGCAGTTTTTTAATCCATTTCGTACACAAAGCTTTAATATCTGGATGGCGTCGCCAATCACTTCTTGGAGATCGGAATAGGGAGCTTCTACTTTGTTTACCTGATTGCCTGCTGTTATGTCATTTACCAGTGAGAGTTTTTTGCTCTCTACGCGTTTGCCTTGACTTTTGTTTCCACAGTCAAAGATGATGTCTGTTGTAACAAGTTGGTTTTGATCATTTGAGAGGTTTGCACTGGGCACCTCTATGACCTGAGTGACAGAATCTACCCCAAAAAAGCCTTGCAATATTGCAGATCGTGCGATCGTTTGATTTGTGCTATCTGGTTCTGATTTGAGTACTGAAGTACTTGCGCTATCTAGATTGCCAGCAGGTTTTGGGAGGTTGTCCTGCTCGCATTGTCTGTTTGCTATGAGGGTGCGTAATTCACTTTTGGTGCTATCTTTTGGAATACTTTTCTTTTGGATAAAATCATATGGCAATACAGCTGAGCCACCTTTGACATAGGGAAAAGATTTAGAAGTAACATCAAGCATTTCGGCATCATGTTCATCTTTGAGTAGATACTTTGGTACAGAAAGTTTCCCGTCCAGAGACCGAAGCCAGGTTTTAAAATAAAATCGCATTTGTGATGTGATATCTGTAAACGTGTGATCTGTCTTGTTTTCAATCGTGTCAGCAGTCACCCCTGCAACTGTTTTGATTTCGGTTTTTTGCACAGCAAATACCAGCTGCGGGAGCGAAACCAGTAGGAGTGTCCCTAAAATGATAGTGCGAATTTTGCCCATAGGATAGTCCAAATATATATGCTAATCATATCAAATTGACAAATAATTCGCATCAGGCATACAATTGAGCTACGTAC
>CAZPNL010000114.1:0-2235 GCA_964588145.1 uncultured Gammaproteobacteria bacterium | reverse complement strand
ACCAAGAACTGAGAACGTAAAGGGCAAGCCAGATAAGAGATAAGAGATAAGAGATTTGAGCTTCGGGCCTCGAGTGTCGAGGTAAAAAATTGTCATTGCGAGGAACAGAAAAGACTTGTCAGAGGTGACGTGGCAATCTAAATATAGAGGGTTAGAGGCTTAGTTATTTAGAAGCTTAGACATAAGAGCGCCGAACTTCGAGCCGAGCGTAGAGCATCGGAGGAAAATTGTTAAATTGTTAAAATGTTATATTGCTCAAGCACTATACAACTTTATAAACTTTATATACCTTCTACTTTGCAACTTGTGTGTCATTACCAGGAACAGAAAGGACTTGTCAGAGGTGACGCGGCAATCTTCAAATAATTTGTTTTCAAACGATTAGATCAGCTCTCTTCATTCTTGGCTACTCACCTACCGGGCTACTTGCCTACCTAGCTACCCAATATAAAAAAACAAAACGAGACAACACAAAAACTGGAAGCACAGCATCTATGCTGTCTCGTTTGGTGGCTGGGGGGGGCTAGTGGCTTTTGAGCCGAAATAAAAAAACTATTCCGGCCGCAATAGCCAAATCCACCACCAACCACTCGAGGTGATTGTCTGCAATCATCAACATGATGATGACCACAGTCAACACCCCGAGTACTTTTTGGGGTCCAGTTGGACCCCCTGGGGAATTTTCCATTGTTTTCTCCTTTCTCCTCCCTTCCAAATATACCTGCTCCGACCAGGTGCCGATCTTTACTGATCAAACCACAAGGTCATAGGTATTTTACATTTTCAATCGTAATGCAGCGTGTGCCCGCTGCGAGAAAATGCTGGAAAGGAGTAACTTAAAGAACCCTAAACACACACCAAGCGAGAAACTACTTTCTCGCTCCGTATGTGCTTAGGGATCCTCAGGAGAAACTCTTTGAAAACGTGCACGTCAGAGGCATGAGAGTACAGAAACGATATATCTACACCTCCACCTCCGACCAGACAGTATACCATTTGCTATAGGATAATACAACATCATTAACTATCAAAATAGATCAAAATAGTATTGATTTTTCTAAACCTATCTGATATATTTCTGCACATGAGTGAAAGGTTGAAACAAATGATTGGCGATATTGCCCCTGGTGCTGTTGCTGTAGTAGCCACAGCCGTAGGCCTACAAGAGTTAAATTATTTAAGCCCAGAATTACAACTCATTTATGCACAAGCTATGCCATTTGCAACTGGACTAGCTGTTGGATTGGGGCAAAATGCATACCTTCGAAATAGGACATTTGATAAATTAGGACAACCAAATCCTGATGGATCTCCAAAAACTACGGAATCAATAATTGAACCGGATTTTATCGATGAAAACGGTAATGTTATATTTAACATACAATGTATAGACGCGAGGATAGATGGCGAGACGCCTCGTGTACCAGGTGGCTATGGACCACTTGGAGCAGAGCCCCTTGGACTTGCAGCTGCACTAGCTGCCCTTCACTATCACAATGGATCACCAGAGGCCATAGCTTTTGCTGCCGGCTACCTATCTGGTGCAAATATATTAACTACTGGTGAAATTGGCTTGAGATTACTACAACAAATTATACAAATATCAAACGATCCAAGATACATAGGTCAAAATATAATAATTAATATTTTAAACCATACAGATGGATGTGGAGCCGAGGGTATAACAAATCCTCTCATTCATTGGAGTAAATTTGAGGCGCATATTTCCTGGCTAACGGATGTCCTTTCTGCTCCAAATGAAGCAGCTGCGTGGACATTATTAAATACCACTTTAAAACCAGTCACAAGCATACTTACAGGTGGCAGAGTCTCAATTCGTCCACAACTTTTTAGGCACTCAAAGATGACACACTCAGGCTCACACTAGTGCAAATCATCGATATCTACTATTCATGCTAAAAATGTAGCCGATTTGACCTATTGCACGATCACCCTGCATGCTTATCCCTAAATTATATTTTCAATAAAATATATTAAGACAGAGACAATTAGAAACTTACCGATCAGAAATTTGCCAATCATAAACTTGCAAAGTTTCGCCCAAGATGATACACCAATACAATCTCAATTTATTTAAGGAGGACCCTTATGTCAGACCATACCTGTGATGCTATTGTGGTAACGTGTATAGATTTTCGTATACAGCCATATATCGAGTCCTGGCTTACCAAAGTCGTGGGCAGTAAAAACTACGACCGCGTGTCACTGGCAGGC
>CAZPNL010000113.1:0-2258 GCA_964588145.1 uncultured Gammaproteobacteria bacterium | reverse complement strand
AATTGAAGATTTAACTATATCAAATTTGGGGTGATTTGGCAACTATAGGATATGATATTATATGAAAATTGAGTGGTTTTATGGTAATAAATGAGGTAATTATATGAATTTTACCATGAAATTTCTAATCTACCATATCTTTGCCCCTTTTCATTGAATGCATTTCGATCTTGATAATGAAATTTATAACTATAATACGCGTGATCAGCATCTACTCCATACTGATCCAGTATTTTTTTCATCAGCTCATGAGGCGTAAGCCATTCTGGGCCATAGAAAGAATCTGGCCATCCCCAGCTACCGTAGCTACAATCCCAACGTTCTTCTGTATGTGATGCCATAATTAATATTATAAGATATTAATTATATAAAGTCAACTTTTTAATTTTTAATTGTATGTTATGTTTTGCAATAATTATTGATATTTGACACTGGCTATGTCATGATATGTTTTCTGCAAGCCCCACCAAAGAAATGAGACAGGGAAGCGAGCGTGTTTTTTATTTGGCGTAAATAGTCTTTTGAGTGCAAAAGCTGTGTCATTTTTGATTTTTCGTTTATAATCTGCAATTGAGGCAAAAAACTGTTTTTCTTGACGTTTTATGGGCGACTCACTATGGGGAACTTCGATTTCTTCTACAGTTTTAATCCAGGAAACTTTTAATTCATCTATATTACTGGTCCCACTTCCTTCCCCTGGTATTTGGCCATATTGAGTATCAGAAAGCGTGTTTTTTAGTATACCTTGATGCCGCGTTTTTTTCCGTGTGTAAAGGTAGCCCATATCGTCCATAACCTGTTTCATCTGATTGAAAAATGCTATGGCGAGTGCTCTCGTATAGGCTGCAACTACATACTCTGTAGCTGATAGATTCGCATCTATTCTTGCCCATGGATAGAGATGTTGTAAATGCTTTATCAGAGTATATTCATCGACTATCAAGACCCTGCCAAAAAAATCACTCATGGCATCCTCGCCATTTAGGTCGCCTCGTTCGATATATTTACGAAATAGCGATTCTAAGCTTTTTTCTCGAGTTTTTGTCCATATTTTTGTCACGCCATCAAATATGCTAAAGTCTACATCTATTTCTTTAGGTATGCGTGTGATGGGATCGTGTATAGTAGGATTAGCCTTACCCTCGACTTTTAGTCTATCTGACTTTACGACGTGTATCTTATAGGGTTCTATATCAGTTGGCTCAAGTTTTTGTTGTCCGACGGGCTCACCTAATATTTTACTCAATGCAATATCAAACTCGGTTGCACCTTTTTTTGTTTCCGCAAGCCACAAAGAACGTACCTCATATAGATGAGATATGGTTAAGAGTGTCCGTATTGCACTGTATCGCTCAAGTGGGGTGATATCATGATCCTCAGTTGGGTGTAAGCCACAAGTCATCATCATCAATGTGGCAATTTCTGCGGAATTGCTGGTGATGCTATTGACAAGGCCTTCGTACAACTGTGGACGTACCTCTAGTAGGGGACGCTCCATTAGGGCATTGACTGCGGCCGCTCGTTTGGCAAGTGCAGCAAGTTCAGTTTGGGCTCTGGATGTATAGGCATCAAAGTTTTCTCCAGGCGTTTGGGGTATAACCCTCCAAGCAAACCATGTGGCTAGCTGTTCGCCTTGTTCTAGCACTTTAACTTCTGCAGTACTAATATTTCGTACGCCCCGGAGCTTGAGGTCGCGATACCATTTCATCTGGCCATGCAAATCTGCGTACCAATCTGTATTGGTAGCAGGATCAATGTTAAATGCTTCACACGCTGCTTGAAAAATTATTTGAAATTGCGGTACGTGTGCAAAGGTTTCGTATTCCTCATGGGAAATGGTAGGCAGTTTTGATAATAGTTGGCCAAATATGTATCCCCCTTGGGGACCAGCATCAAGTATGTAAGGTAAACTGTGGCGTATGGTAAGTCGACCGAGTGCCACTGACATATCGCCAATGAGTAAACTTCGTTTCCCCAACGCGTCAGATGTCACGCCGTATGATTTTGCTTGATCTCGATGCGACGGATTTGGGAAGGTATGCATATCAGTAGTGGCAATAGGCAGGTATGATGCTTCCAGCTGTTTTAATAAATTGTTTGTTTGGGATATAAATAGGATAGGATCTCTCATACCATCCAAGAATGTATGGAGATTGTGTGTATCTGTGTCCAATCTTGATTGCCATGACTTGGCTACTGTTTGATCTTTGAGAATATTATTCCAACGTTGGCCCAAGACTGCACTGTTGTGTCCAGAT
>CAZPNL010000112.1:0-2269 GCA_964588145.1 uncultured Gammaproteobacteria bacterium | reverse complement strand
GTAACGTCATGCCCGCAGACTCTATGGCTACATCTGTGCCTGTGTCCATGGCGATACCCACATCTGCAGTTGCCAGAGCTGGGGCGTCATTTACACCATCACCCACAAATACAATCGTAGATTGTTTTTGTGTGACTTTGGACTGTGAACTGTGAACTGAGGACAAGTTGGTAGTTATTTTTTGGATATTTTCAATACGTTCTTGGTTTTTAGTGCTTCGTTTGTTGTTGTTCTCTAATAGTTCTCGGTTCTCGGTTCTCGGTGCATCGTTACCCTGTAGACGTTCTTGGTCCTTGGTCCTTGGTCCTTGGTTTCCCAATTTAATATACTCAACTAATGCTGCCTTTTCACCTGGTAACACCTCCGCATGTACCTCATCAATCCCAAGCTGTTTGGCTATATGTTGTGCGGTTTGGGTGTGGTCACCGCTGATCATGACGGTGTGGATACCTAAAGTGTGAAGTTTATTGATCGTTTCAGCAGCATGAGGCTTCGCCGTATCCGCAACGCCAATGACTGCGATAACTTGCTTTGCATTCATGAGGAGCACGGGAGTTTTGCCAGCCGTCGTAAGTTCATCTATGATGAATTTGTCATATGCAGCCCCGTGCTCGTTTGCCAGCGTGACGTTGCCTGTATAGTAAGTGATTTTTCCGATGGTGCCTGATAATCCTTTGCCGTCAATGGAAGCAAAATTTGTCACGGGTTTCAATGAGACTTTTTCTGCAGTTGCTTTTTCTGTAATGGCTTTGGCGATAGGATGATCTGAAAAGCTCTCGAGTGATGCTAAGAGTGAAAGAGCGATATCTTTTGATGTTTTTCCAATGGGTATGATATCAGTGACAGTAGGCTTACCGGTAGTGAGGGTACCAGTTTTATCAAAAATTATTGTCTTGACGCTTGCCAGTCGCTCTAATGCCTCGGCGTTTTTGATAAGGATGCCACGTGTGGCTGCTTGACCTACACCAACCATAATGGCTGTGGGGGTAGCAAGCCCCATGGCACAGGGGCAAGCAATGACGAGTATTCCTACGAATGCGATGAGCCCAAAGGATGCTGCGGAGGCTATTGGCATAAACATGCTGCCAACCATAATCCAGAGAGCAAAGACAACTATAGATAGGATGAGGACCACGGGTACAAACACGCTTGATACCTGATCTGCGATGCGCTCAATTGGTGCCTTGGAGCCTTGGGCTGACGCGACGAGCTTTACTATTTGTGCAAGCACAGTGTCTGAGCCAATTTTTTCTGCCGTTATGTACAAGATGCCATTTGTGTTGAGTGTGGCACCTATGACTTTGGCACCAACTGTTTTGTCGACAGGGATGCTCTCTCCTGTGATCATGGATTCGTCCACGGCTGACGCTCCCCAGACGACGACACCATCTGTGGGGATTTTGGCACCGGGCTTTACGACCATGACATGTCCAATTTGAATTTGCTCTAGGGGAAGTTCTTCGGTCTGAAAATTTTGTAATAGCCGTGCCCCAAGCGAAGCCCCGCCCTTGTCAGGGGCGGAGTGGGGTTCCATACGGAGTATTGAGCCATCTGGATTTGTGAGTACTGTGGCAGTTTTAGCACCGAGTGCCAGGAGTTTTTCGATTGCCTCCCCAGTCTGGCTTTTGGCGCGAGCTTCCAAATATTTTCCAAACGTAATAAAGCCTATGACGACGATAGTAGTATCAAAAAAAAGTCCTTCTGGTGCGTTGAGTGCTATGGCAACTTGGGGAAAAAAGAGGAGTACTGTGCTGTAGATGTAGGCGACACTGGTGCCTATGCCTACCAGACTGTCCATATTTGCGACACGGTATTTGGCAAAACGGATGACTGCTGATATATAGGGTGTGCCAATCCCAAAAAATACGATACTTGAGAGAAAAAAAGAGAGGATCTTGACGGTTTCCATAGGTAGGCGGAGAGAAGGAAAGCTTGGTATAAATTTGGCCAGAATATCCCACAGCATGATGCCAAACATGAGGAGAGTAATAGGTAGGACAAATTGGGTCTTTTGCTTGAGTAGTGCCAATTCTATAAATTTTTCTTCTTTACTTTGATTTACTCCTGTGTGGTCTGCATGGGAGTTTGTGTCTAGGATTTGTGGAGATAGTTGGTATTGTTCCTCGTGGAGTGTATAGCCATATTTGCCTAGCTCTTGATTGATGGTTTCTAGTGGGGTTTGGGTGGGATCATAGGCTATCTGTGCTTTCTCTGTCGCTAGATTGACGGTGCAGGAGACGACTCCAGGGAGTTTGCCAAGTTTTTTTTT
>CAZPNL010000111.1:0-2312 GCA_964588145.1 uncultured Gammaproteobacteria bacterium | reverse complement strand
AGCAGGTGGCCAGGCAGTCCTTTCTTCTGAGTAAAGTCTCCAAGGCGTCGCCTTTGAAGCATTGCACACATTAAATGACATAACCACTAACTTATAGTATACTTGTGCCTCATGAGTGCACCCCAAGAATATTTACCAGTAATTACAGATCTGTCTCACGTGGGTGATCTATTTCGTCAATTATACGTAGCCTGGGAACAAGAGACGAGACAAGCGCTTAGCGTCGAACAGCTCCGCGAAGGTGTTGATGTCAATATGTTAGTGCCAGCCTACATCTATGTTAGGCAAATGAAGCAAAATATCGGCTCAACTGAATTTTATGAATTTCTACAAAACGGATCAGGCCTCACCCCTTTACGCATAAATATAAATGGCACATCGATACAAACTGGTAGCTTTGATTTACATTATCCATATTCAAATCAATTAGGTCTTTCAACAGTTAAAGGAGAAAGCAATGATAAAAGATCAAGGGTTATACTCTTGGGAAGACAAACGCCCACAACAGGCATAAAGCATGTAGACTTAGAACTTCTTAGTCACCTAGATTCTGGTCCAGTTGCTACAAATCTAGATCACAGAACCAGACAATTACACGATGGCATTGGTCTCGGTGATTTATTATCAAAGTCCTTTTCGCTTGCCCCACAACGAAACACTGATTATCGCCTAGCTCACCATCAAGCTGGCGCTTTAATACTGCCCGGAATCAATAATCCAGATGGTACACCCCAAGCGCATTTATATATTGACCCACATACCACGACAGGGGTATATCTACGTCACCCAAATGATACGACCGTCTACTATAAAGGCGCAGATTGGCCTAGCATTATTTTCGATAGTCACAACAATACATATCAACTCCAAAAATTTTCAGACAATCATCATCAAGTGCCTATCACCATAGGTAAACTAAAACGCTCAGGTGGTGACATTTATGCACCAATATGGGAAATTGAAAAACCCGCTACGATATTAAATTTTGGAGGATCACAATCAATGGGATTTTATACAGATGGCCGCACTCTACAGTGTGTCCTTCATGGTTTTAGATATCCAACCGAAGAGTTAAATCCAGAATATTATTCAATGTCATCACGAACAGTCTAAATTAGATATAGATAAAATTTTATCAATTTTCAAAAATATATAATATCTGAGTTAAGGGACATTTCGTGTTGGTTTTTGCATCTGTTTTTGTGATAAATATGTCGCTACCATACATTTCTTTTGAGATAGTGAAAATCCTCTGTGCCGATGCAAGAGTTCCGCTAATCTACTGTTGATGCCACCTTCAACATGATTTGTCGTTCTTGGTATTTCATAGTGCCCTTGTATGTGAAAAGCTCTGGCAAAGCATGATACAGGAGTGATCTGAGTGCTCGAAGCATCCTGTGGGTATACCACCAGGTTCTTTTTCCATTTTGTTTTGTTTCATACGTTTTTTCTGATAAGAAGGATGCATATGTTCTTTTCCACCGTTTGTAGGACCAAATCCATCGACGCTTCTGTCTTCATGTCAACACAGTTGGCAACATGTGTATGAGTTTTTGTAGGTGTTTTCCTGCATGTGTTTTTGGACTTTGAGTAAGTCTTGTATGTGCATGTTGTATGACATGAAACATGCAGCGTTGTATGTGCGTCTGAGGCCAAGTTTCAGCTAGTGCAGCTTGCATTCCTCGTTGGCCATCACACACTACATGCAATGGCTGTGGAATTGAGGAGAAGAATTGTTTCCAAGATATATACGATTCATGATGAGCAAACATCCAAGAAGCAATATTTGTTTTTGTTCTACCAATGAGCACGCATGAGGCCCTAGATTCAAGATATATGCCATCTATGATAAGTATGGGTATTTGTATATGTGATGGTGCAGGTGTTGGTATGTCACCCCAAAAGGACACAAAACGTCTCGTGAGTGTGCGACGATGCACATGCTGTGATTGGGCAATTTCAGACTTACTATTGGTATGAAGTAGCCAATTTGTGAAGGTCTTCTTTAGAGCTGCAAGAGTGTTGTCTTTTCGTACTCTGATGGAATTCTTTTTACAACAACTACATCTCCATCGTATGTAACCTGAAGGTGTTTTACCCCATTTTTGCATGGGTACATGACAAGTGGTACACCATTTTTTTCATGAGAATTATGCTATCAGAAGCATAATTAATTTGATATAGAGCGAAATAACAATCTAAAGTACAATATTTACCAACACATTGTGTCCCTTAACTCTAATATCTCATAAATTTTTCAAAAGCTACAAAAAATCCCCTCTTGAAACGCGGAGAGCTCCAATGGGGACGAT
>CAZPNL010000110.1:0-2313 GCA_964588145.1 uncultured Gammaproteobacteria bacterium | reverse complement strand
TCCAATAACACTAAACCCTAATCTCTAAACTCTAAACTCTCAACTCTTCCCGCACCCTCCCATTTGACACAGCCTGACAATCTCTTATACACTTAAAGCATGTGGGAAAAGGTCTATGCTGAAGTCGCACTCAAAGACTTCAAATCTGTCACAAAGTTCGACACATATGGATCAGTCGTAAATGTTGTCGTTCAAAATGCATTTGTTTTAGCAGGTATCATCAGCCTCTTACTCTTGATTTTTGGCGGTTTTCGGATTATAGTTGGAGCCGGAGGCGGCGACACAAAGAGCATCGAGCAGGGCCAAAAAGCTATGGTAGGTGCCGCAGTAGGACTTTTGGTTGTTCTTGGATCTTTTTTAATTGTGCAAATTATCGAATACGTCTCAGGTGTAAATATTCTAAAATTATAAATATATGGCAACTAATTGTGACTTAGCCCCGCAAGGAATGCGACAAAACTGCCTAGATAGTCAAGTTCACGATCTAGTGGGCACAATAACAAATCCAGTTACAGCGTACAATGGCATATCCTCCATTGGATTACTTCTAAGTAACATTCTTAGACTAGTATTCATAGGAGCGGGCATATTTGCACTTTTTAATCTCATTACTGCTGGTTTTCAATACATGAACTCCGGTGGTGATTCCAAACAACTTGTCGCAGCCTGGAACCGTATCTGGCTCACCCTATTTGGCCTCATTATCATCGTAGGGTCTTTTGCATTTGCAGCTCTTATAGGCTATGTATTCTTCGGCAATCCTACATATATACTGCAACCAATGCTCTATGGAGCACCGACAAAATAACATGACACTATTCACATTTATCCCCAAAGCATTTGCTCAAAGCTCAACCGCGTCAGACCTCCCTACACAATCTGCAGGTAAAATAGGCGGTCCGGGACTTGGTCCATACGCCAACATCACCACAGCAGATGGTGCAGTCCGAGGCATCACAGGATTACTCTCGGGCGTAATAGGATTTATGACTACCTGCGCTGGCATATGGTTTCTGTTTCAATTCATCATAGGTGGATTTTACTGGATCACTGCTGGAGGCGACAAAGGCAAACTCGAACAATCCCGCGACCGTATCACAAACGCTATCGTTGGTCTACTCGTCGTAGTAGCTGCATATGCCATCCTCACCCTAACTGGATACTTTACTGGCATAGACTTTACCATAACTGATATCAATAAATTTTTAGGAAATATAGGTCCAAAACCATAACATATGTTTCAATTTTTTCAAATCGTCAACCCTGTTATTCCCCCAAGCATTGGCTCCGGGGGCAATAGTATTGGGCCAACAGCAACAGGATCAATCATAGCTGCCATCGTGGGGCTTATGTATGTAATTGGATTTCTTACAGCACTCATATACCTCATCACTGGAGGGTTTTACTGGATCACATCTGCTGGTGAAAAAAACAACCTAGAAAGCGCTAGAAATCGCATCACTCAAGCCATCGTAGGACTGATAGTCATCTTTTCTACATACGCAGTCATGTCACTCTTAGCAACATTTGTCGGATGGAGCGAATTTCCCAAGCTCCCTATTCCAACACTAACTGGATCAACCTCATCCCCAGGTGGCAGCAACTATGGACCAGGTGGCTGTAGTTATGCTGCAAATGGTGGATACGCATGCTACACCACATCTCAATGTGTACAATGTGTCAATGGAGCCACAAATTGGAGCATAACAAACAAAAGCAATTGTCCAGCTCCATGCAACCAATAGCAGCTTGACAGGGCCAGCTTGTTGCATCACAATAAAAGGTGCGTTATAATCAGCTTTATCGAGATTTGAAGGAGGAAACATATGGCATTCTTAGTTGAAAAAGTATTTGCACAAGACCTAAATATTCAGCCTCCTATGGCTGGAGGTCAAAAAATTATAAATATCACAAACCTTGGCACACTCATCTCTGCCATAGTTGGTGCACTTCTCATAATCTCAGCGCTTTTGGCATTTTTCTATCTGATACTTGGTGGTATCTCTTGGATCACATCAGGAGGAGACAAAGCTGGTATGGAAGCCGCCCGCAACAAAATCACCCATGCCATTGTAGGCCTAGTAATCGTAGGCGCCGCATGGTCCATCATGGTGCTCTTACAAAATTTCCTTGGTATCACCGTCATTGGTGGATCTGGTATCAATCTTCCAAAGCCATTCTAAGATTGGCATTAAAATTTGATTATTAAACCCCACCGCAAGGTGGGGTTTTTGGTGGTATCTAGTCTAATTACAAAAAGGCTAAATAGAACAAAATTGTTGGTATTTTCATCCTCTTACGCATTCCTCTAGG
>CAZPNL010000109.1:0-2510 GCA_964588145.1 uncultured Gammaproteobacteria bacterium | reverse complement strand
GAAGCACTCCAGCAAATTCCAATATTAATTTTTACTTTTTCTTTATTGAGCATAATATCTACTTCGTCAAGGTTCACTGCAACTCCAGCAACTCGTATCCGTGCACTGTTTGTGGCGTCGGGGATATCGGTGATTTTGAGATTTTCAAACTCTATATTGGCGTTTGACTCGTCGTTTTGATTACGACTAAACATGGACCCAAGGGACGAGGAGAGGTTTATAAAAGCCGGTATGCCTCCCAGAAGGAGCATAAGGCCGACTGCAACCACGACACCTATGATGAGGACGTTTTTAGTCGTCTGCTTACGATGGTGTCTTTCGAGTCGTGTGCTAGGCATAGGCTATCAACCCAATACTACCATACTTTTATTGTTGCAATATGAAGACCTTGAGCCCCTTGTCAGAATTGAACTGACATTTACGGTTTACGATACCGCTGTTCTGCCACTGAACTAAAAGGGCACTGCTCTTAGTTATCAGTTTTCAGATGTCAGGTGTCAGCTATTAATTTAAATCTGACTATTGATTACTGCCTACTGAAAGCACAATGTAGATATTATACTCGATTTAAAACTAAGGTATATCGTTCGATAAAAATGAATGAAATATATTGTGTTCAAAAATTAAAACAAGCCTATAGTGCGCTATATTTGATATAATGGAGCATGATTGAAGCATATTTTGGTGCAGGTAAACGAGTGGGAGAGATGCTATCTAGAGGTATACCATTTGCCGATGATCGTCAGAGAAATAGGGAAATTGGTATAAAGGAGAAATGGTCTCAACCAGGTCGTTTGTGGCGAGGTACATGGGCCACGCATGATAGGGGTCTTAACGATTATAGCGACACATTTAACGACGTATTAAAGACTTCACTAAGTCTTCATTTGAAGGCATCGGTAGAAAATAATCCAAACGCAAGTATTCTTGATATTGCCGCAGCGGAAACGGCTGTACGAGAGGCTACCGATCTTGGATTTAAGTACGGGCTTGCGGTCTCGCTGGGATTTGGGTTGGGAAGTCTTCCTCCTGCAGAAGCTTCGGTTATAGAGATTGTTAACGGAGATATTGTCGAACAATCAACTTGGCAAACAATAGATGAACATATGCGTGCAAATGCAGTGCCAACTTTTGATGTGATTCTGTCAAGGCCCCACCGAGGCTTGCACCACTTTACTAATTCAGTCGCAATGCATTTTGAGCTACTTCAACGAGCATGGAGGATTTTAAGTCCTCAAAACGGGCAATTGTTATTTCAGATACCACATATGACTTTTGGAATAGGAGCAGACTACTTAGAAAAACTAAACGCAACTTCTGGTATAACGGTTGCAATCGGATCGAGTTTTCAGAACATGTACGGAGTGTCTGTACATTTACAAAGAAATCCAGAAGCACCAAAACTTCTCCCTACCCCAAAAATGTTAGGTATTTCATTGCATAAATTATGAAAGCCGAAAGACCTACCAAACTGCAGTTTCTTGATCCTCGTATCTTGACTCACGTGAGGAAGCATAATCAGTTTATTGGAAAACGTGAGAGAGAAGATGGGACAGATGATTTTAATAATTGGACAATACGTCATTCATCACTAGAAGATTATGGGACAACATTCAATTCAATTTTAGCACCAGAAAACCTTGACAACCTTTTATCTATAATCGCCTCGAGACCTAATAAAACCACAATATTAGACCTAATGGCAAGCGACGCAGCGGTTTTACAATCTGTGCGTGACTATGGCTTCAATTTTGGTCTTGCAGTATCTCTAGGATACAGACCTAGAAAAAATAGTGGCCCTTATCGAGAGTTTTGTAGTAATTTAAATGGTGATTTGACAATAAAGAAAACATGGTCAAAAATTCGAAAAGTAGCGGGAAGTAAAGGATTTGAATATTTTGACATCATAATTTGTCGTCCCGAAGGAGGGATACTGGATTCTAGACTGACAACCTCAACTTTATTTTTCATGCTTCAAGAGTCTTGGAGGTTGCTCAGTTATGATGACGGAGTATTCTTATTTCAAATTCCTCAATGTCAATATTTTGAGGCTGAAAAGTATTTTTCTAAGCTTAAACAAAAAGGTTTTAGCATCGATTGGTCAGAGCCTGTAAATGGATTTATGACCCATGCCGTTGTTCTTAGTAAGAGAAAAGATTCCCCATCCGTATTACCATCTCCTCTCATGTTGGGAATGAAATAAATATATGTTAAAAATACACCGGTCAGATAGGAATCCACAAAGACAACTATTTTTGGGGAAATCAACCCTCCTAGATAACCAAAATGTGCTCGAGGTTCATCGTCTTAAAGTAAACGTTGGATTTCGGTCAGGTTTATATATAGCAGTGCGATTCAAAAATGTTCTTAAGAAATTAAATAATAGTAAAATTAATATTTCACTTTTTAACTAAAATTATGAGCGGAGAAAGATATTTTTCAAATCGAAGTCTCACACGTCATCTAAGTCCAGCAGAGCTCCCTGATATGAGAATTCAAGCAACGAGGGA
>CAZPNL010000108.1:0-2545 GCA_964588145.1 uncultured Gammaproteobacteria bacterium | reverse complement strand
ATAATCACTTGTATATGAATCATACCAATCCTTTTTCCAATGCCATGGAGCAGCTTGAGAAGGCTGCATCGGTCCTCCGTAAAACTTCTGCCAATCGTAAACATCTCGAAGATGTTCTCGCTATTCTCAAGCAACCGCAGCGTATCGTCAACGTTACTATACCCGTCGTGATGGATGATGGTGCACTCAAGGTTTTTCAGGGGTACCGCGTGCAATACAACAACGCGCGTGGGCCATACAAGGGCGGGATACGCTTTCATCATGATGTGTCACTGGACGAGGTGAAAGCACTTTCGTTTTGGATGGCGATGAAATGCTCAGTGGCTGATGTCCCCCTAGGTGGGGGAAAAGGTGGAGTGATAGTTGACCCCAAGCTTTTGTCCGAAGGGGAATTAGAACGCCTTTCTCGTGGATATGCACGGGCGATAGCAGATGTCGTCGGGCCAGATCTGGATGTGCCGGCACCAGATGTCAATACAACTGGGCAAATCATGGGCTGGATGGTGGATGAGTACATTAAATCAAAATGTCAAAATCCAAATGACAAAATAAGCTCCAAATCACCAAAAGTGGCAAAGGGTAAATTGACAAAAAGTGAAGAAATGAGACTGCGGGGGACGTTTACGGGAAAAAAGATTAGTGATGGTGGCAGTGAGGGGCGTGAGGAAGCCACTGGTTTGGGAGGACTCTATGTCTTGCAGGCAGTGATGAATCGAGTTTCGAGCCTCGAGTCTCGAGGTTCGCAGCTAACAGCGGCTGTACAGGGCTTTGGAAATGTGGGTTACAACATGGCAAAGTTTCTCGTGGAGCAGGGGATAAAGGTCGTGGCTGTATCAGATAGTCGCGGTGGCGTGTATGTGCCCGACGGCGTGAATCCTGAATTAACACTCGAATGTAAAAAGAAACATGGATATTTGGCAGGATGTTACTGTACGGGCTCAGTATGTGAAGTGAATAAAGGGAAGTCAGTTACAAATGAAGAGCTGCTTGAGCTGCCAGTAGATATACTTGTGCCTGCGGCACTAGAGAACGTACTACATAAAGACAATGCCTACAAAGTAAAGGCAAAAGTAGTTCTTGAGATGGCAAATGGGCCTACGACGCCTGAGGCTGATGCAATACTGCATAAGCGAGGAATTCCTGTGGTGCCAGACATCCTCGCAAACAGTGGAGGTGTCACGGTGTCTTGCTTTGAATGGCAACAAAATTTGTCTGGTGAACATTGGACCAAGGTGGATGTGAATAAAAAGCTGAAAGCCAAGATGGATGCCGCTACAGCCGTCATATGGGATCTTTCTCAGAAGCAAAATATTCCACTGCGTGAAGCGGCATTTGCTGTGGCTATAGAAAAGATTGCAGCTGAGACAAGGGTTGTATAGAGTTTAGGGGTTAGAGTTTAGAGTTTAGTGAGAAGTTTAGTGGCTTAGTTATTTAGAAGCTTAGAAAGAAGAATTTTAAGTTACCCCTGCCGCCCTAGTCCTGGCGAAGGCTGGAGCCTCGAGCTTCGAGTGTCGTTTGAGGTTTGACGAGTTTTTGTGTTTCGGGCCTCGAGATTCGGGATTCGTTAGACGTTTGGTGAAAAATTAGTGTCATGTGTCATGTGTCAGGTGCAAGCATTTAGTAGACTTACTTGTCACTCGCGAGGAACAGAATAGACTTGTGTAGGTGACGTGGCAATCTACAAAGAGAGGCTTAGTAGCTTAGTTATTTAGAAGTTTAGATGCAATAGTTTGAGGCCTCGAGCTTCGAGTGTCGTTTGAGGTTTGACGAGCTTTTGTGTTTCGGTTCTGGAGTTTCGATTTACGTGAATGAATTGTGAATATCGTCATGCTGAACTTGTTTCAGCATCAGTTGAGTAACATATTTTTTGTACGTAGAATACGTGGAAAATCGTCAGATCCTGAAATAAATTCAGGATGACGATTTTTGACTATTAGTAACTATTTCAATATTTTCTTTATAGCTTTATATACTTTATAATTTGCTACTTTATAATTAATCTATTTTTGATTGGTGAGCCTTTAGGATGAGAAAAGGTGAATGGGAGAGTTTGGTATAGTATGTAAATTGCAGCAGTCATGAGGTTTGGAGTATTATAGATCTATATGAAAAATCTTTTCTCCTGGCTCATGTGTCACAAGCTTGTAGTTGTGCTTTTGGTTGTGGTTGGTTATCTACTTCTAGGCCGTGAGAGTAGTCCGTATCCCATCGCACGAGGCATGATGGGAAGTACTGCATCATATACAGAGTCTTATGCAGCAGATAGTGTGGGTGCTGCCCCTATGATGGCTCGCTCAAGCAAGATGGCACTCTTGCCTCCTACTGATGGAGGAGAGCCTGCTCCTGTCCAGTCTCCTGATAGGATGGTCGTCAAAGATACTAATCTTTCGATGCAGGTGAAAAATGTCAATGCTACGGTTGCTGAAATAGATAAAGTAGCTACCGCCAATGGTGGCTATATGGTGGATTCAAATGTCAGTGTGCCAGAGGGTGCAGCCAGTGGAAACATTACGATTCGAATTCCTACGGAAAAGCGAACTGAAGT
>CAZPNL010000107.1:0-2547 GCA_964588145.1 uncultured Gammaproteobacteria bacterium | reverse complement strand
CTAGAGGAATGCGTAAGAGGATGAAAATACCAACAATTTTGTTCTATTTAGCCAATCTAAAGCCACAGGTGTCCATACTTGAGGCTTTTTTGTGCTCGTTAGTACGTTTTTGAGTTGGCTTCAGAAACTGTAACATTTTTCCAGACTGTCGTAGGTGTAGTTCCCTCATGGTACCGTATATTTTTTGACTGAAGTGATACACTCCCGGGATCAATCGATATATTGCAGTACGGACCAAACTCACCAGGTTCCCAGTTTTCGACTAGATCAATGCGCTTAAGGACTTTCACCTCTCCTATATAAGTTGCGATATAAAGAGAACAGGTTTTTTCATTTTTGTGTGTCACGTAATAGAGCATATTTTTTGCCAGTGGTACGATGCCAACAGAGTTTACTAATGCATTTTCACTAAATGATCCAAATTCAAAGTTGAGTACGAGTGGTTGGTTTTGCAATTCACCCTTTGTATTCCATATACAGACGGACGAAGGAGAGTCGTTTGAGTATGTTATGAGAAAACCTTCTGACCAAGGGAGACTTTTTTGCGTACATATACTTGCACTTTCAAGCGGGAGTGGGTGTTCAACTTTTGTCTGTACATCAATAATTCTCTTTTTATGTATCCACTGATTATTTTGATTGAGATAATTATCAATATACAAGGTGTTTGCTTTATCAATCTGAAAATCTCTCACATGTGTATAGAGTAGGTAGCGACTTCCACTTTTTTTAATTTCCAATACGTAGCTAAAAGTGCTTGCGCATCCAAACCGATAAAAGGTAAGTGTGTATGGTGATTTAATATTAATAATATTTTCATCTTTTTTGTACCAACCATTAATTTGAAAGTGTGTGCCGTTGACACTGTTTTTTAATTGATATAAACCTTCAGGTGATATTTCTTGTCTGGGTTCTTTCTCGTATTTTGTAGTATTTGGATCAAACAAATCTGGTTGACAGTCATTGATATCTGATGCGTTTGTAAACCTATCTTCAACAGCTTTTGTAGTAGTGCTTTTTATCACATCTAAGCTTAGCGGTTGCCCTAAATCTTCATTACTGATCTTTGAAATAGTAGGTAAAATTATTGGAGAACTAGTTGTTTGATTATTTACTATTTGTGTTGGCTGAAAATGACTATATAAAGTTCTGCTCACTGCCCCCGCAGCAATGCCTGCGCAAAGTATACCGACATATATACCGTAAAGAAATTTTTGTTTAGATTGCTTACGTTTTGTGTTCATGCTTCTTTAGTATACATACAAATATATCTTATTACCTAGCAAATATTATCGCCGTTGGTAAGTTCCGTCCGGGACCAAATATATAGCTTCCATTCACCCAAAATGCAGTGGAGCCTCCGCTATCTAAATTAATTGCGTTGTCTGCGCCAAGTTTTTGATAGACACTTGTTGCATCAGGGACTGTAGCAGGAGAGACCACGCACATATATATTGTGTTCCCTTTTTGAGCAATAGCTGCACGTGCGGATTTGTTGTTTTGCATCTTGGCATCCAGACTATAGTCTCCCATCACATTTGAACCTCCTGAGATCATAAGTGGACTTCCTGCAGTGCCTGCCATGATGCCAGTGTCACGCCCCCATTCGCTAGAATGTCTTTTAAATAAAGGGTTGCCATTTCCCTCAAAGGCTAAAAATGGAATTGTTGAATATACATTATTGGGACCGTTGAGATAATTTCTTGATTTTGAATTAAAAAAGAGTGTATCAAAACTATTTATTTTGTCTTTGCACCAGTCGTAGTCTGCGGGGCAAAAGTACATGCCATTTATGGCTGCAAAACCATTATTTCTTTTTGCATAATCAGCAAGCGACATGACTGTGCAGTTGTTTGTGCATGTACTATCATTGCCAGAGTCCGTGATGACGCGCGTCCCCTTTGGAACACCCATACACGTCATCGTAAATGTACCTCGGTCAGTCGTGACTTGTGACCTCGTGTAGCCTTCAGCTGGCATAGAGTTGAGTTGCGGGAGCGGAGGAGTTGTGGGAGTAGGAAGCGGTGAGGGTGTAGGTGTTGGTGTGGGAGTCGCAGTGGGGTTGACGACAGCCGCAGCCATCGTGGCAAAATCGTTTTCTGTACTATTCATCTCCATTGTGTTGATGTTGAGCGTTATGAAAAGTTTTTCTTCGGCAGAGAGTTTCATATCAGACATTTGCATAGCAGTCTTTGGATCTTTTGGCATGGGGCCAGTGGGCACTACGACCATCTTTTTTTCTGGTATGTTCATTTCGGATTCCATCGAAGGTGACTGGTTGGTCTCATCCATTTTGTACACTGAAACAACATGTTCAATTCCCACTATTTTTGCACCAGCTTTTGTTTGAAACGAAGCAAATGCGCTTCCTCGTACTGTAGCCAAAGCTGTCGACGTTTTGACACTTATGCTGTCTCGTATGCCAAGAAGTTTTTTAAATCGTACAAAAACGCTTCCGGAATCCTGTACTAACACCGGTTCCTTGGGATTTATATCATCAATAGTTATTTTTGTATTTGGGCCAAGTCTTGCGTTTGTCCCATCAGT
>CAZPNL010000106.1:1452-2591 GCA_964588145.1 uncultured Gammaproteobacteria bacterium | reverse complement strand
AATTTGTTTTTACTAAACTCTAAACCCTAAACTCTACACTCTCTTGTGCTCTGCACAAGCTCTCGCTGTTTGTTAGCTGACAATTTCAGGTACTTTTCATTCCCCTTCCGGGGTACTTTTCACCTTTCCCTCACGGTACTAGTTCACTATCGGTGTGTTCATGTATTTAGTCTTGGATCGTGGTTGACCCCGATTCCCACAGGAACTGGATTTCCCATGGTACTTAGGAACGTATCAAGGAGCTTCGTGTTTCGAATACGAGACTTTCACTCTCTCTGGTGTGATATTCCAAAAACTTCTTCTACATTCAGCTCTCTTTTGTGACACGCCCTGCAACCCTCTATCTTGCGATAAAGTTTAGACTGTTCCGCTTTCGCTCGCCGCTTACTAACGGAATCTCAATTTGATTTATTTTCCTCTCCTTACTTAGATGTTTCAGTTCAGGAGGTACCCTTCTGGTTGCTATATCAATCTTTCGATTGCCTTTACAACGAGATCCCCCACCTACGTGGGGTGGATTGCTCCATTCGGAAACCGTCGGATTTATGGATATTGGCTCCTCCCCGACGAGTATCGCCGCCAATTACGTCCTTCTTCGGCATGAACACCCAAGGCATCCATTGTCAGCCTGAGTATATTGTGGAGAACAAAAGAGTCCTCTGTTGCAACACAGAGGGCGTCCAATTGTTCTTTCTATTGTGGTTCTTACTATAAAAATTTTATTACCCTAAACGAAATTGCGTATGATAGGGGTATTTGATTACCCCTTACAATGCAACTACTTCGCTTTACTTTCATTCTTGTTTGTATTTGTATGTTAACGAGCAACGCTTTGTATGTTGTTGGGCTTGTCAAAGTGTTAAATTGTTTAATTCAATTTAGCAATAAAACAAACGAACAATACTAAATCCTTCAATGTAAAAATTTCTTCTAACTCTCAGTCTTCTTAAGCATAAACATCATTATGCAATCTGGTGTTTACACCGAGTCTGACTCGGTGGACCCGGGCGGAGTCGAACCGCCTGCCTCTTCATTGCAAATGAAGCGTTCAACCAGGTAAACTTCGGGCCCTAAAAATTTCGCAATCCCAAAAACATGCGAATTTCTGCGAAATTCAGCGAAATTTTCAGGGTAAACCC
>CAZPNL010000106.1:0-1352 GCA_964588145.1 uncultured Gammaproteobacteria bacterium | reverse complement strand
TTTGGAAACGCTTGGACGAAAAATATACCTCGGCACTTGCCCGCCGTAGTTCCGATTTATCGAGACGTAGGTGGGTCACAGGCTTACGTATTCTAATGTGTATTCTTTAGCTTGTCAATAGCCTCAATTTGCAAATTTGAATATTGTTGCTCACCGCTGACTACTTTTATACAATATCGGCATGAATGTAGACATCTATACCACCTCAACGATTTCTCAGCCTCAAATTATGATGTTAAAACAAAATTTTGTAGCTCTACCTCCACACGAGGCTATATGGTTAGGATGTGCCTACGATTCCAAAGAGTCCCATTATGATGATATGTGTAGGCGACTCACTCGAAATCTAGGAGTTATCACTCTTGCCACATTTAAAGGTCGTATCATTGGCTCAATGCACGCCATTTTCTACCCACAAAAAGCACGCCTCCATCAAGTTAAACTTCGTAGACTCATCGTCGATCCACAATTTCGCGGCCAAGGGATTGCAACTGGGATATTCAATAGCATGGAGGTAGAACTTCACAAGCGAGACAAAACGCACATCCATTTTGGCTACCACCGCGACAACCCAGCCGCCACTCTCTACCACAGACTCGGCTACCACACCCCCGAGAACTATAATATAGGTAGGAAACTCTGGATCAAAGTGGAGAAAACGTTAGTTTAACTTAACCGAGAATATATCTTACACATGTCTGGCCATCCTTTTCCTCCACACTAACTACTGTAATCTTCCCCACTTCCCCAGTCTCGTGGACTTGGGTACCACCATCTGCCACCACCCCTACCCCCTCAAGCTTGAGGGCTCGCATGGGCTTGCCTCCCGGAAGTCCTGGCTGCAGATACAGTGCTTCTTTTTGTAATTCCTCCAGAGGCTGGAAATACCAACTAAATTTCAGATTTTTCCCCACAAGCTCATGTGCCTTGGCCTCAAGCTCTGCTCGAATATCTTTCCCCACTGTGCCTCCATATAGTATGAATGGCTTTTTATCATGATCACCTTTGAGTGGTATCAATTGTTTAGGGGAATATCCGAGGAGATACAGTGCAAAATCCACCACATGCCCAGCTGAGTGACTACGCATATTTTTGTAGCGCCTGTCCCAATTGATCACTCCGTGAACGTTCATACCAACAGATGGCGCAACTAGCGATTTTATGAAGTGATTTATCTCTCCATCCTTCATAAGCACCTGATAGACTTCCCCACTCCAACCTTCAACAGTAAGCGTTCCCTGATCTGTCGCCTGTCCACCTCCCATAGGATAAAACACGGTTTTATCCAGGATTACGCGCCACTTGCCATCACCATCTGGGAGAACTTCAAGAACAGTAGCATCCATCTCTCG
>CAZPNL010000105.1:0-2877 GCA_964588145.1 uncultured Gammaproteobacteria bacterium | reverse complement strand
TTTACTTCTCATGGCACGTTGGTTTGCAATACAAAACACTAACTGGATATAGTGCCGCTTCAATATTCTGCAATAAAGAAAGTGAGTATGTATTTCCATTGCAAACCAAAATCGTTTTATTCTTTATCAAAATATGGTATTGGATGCGTTACTGGTTGTGGATGCAGATAAGATACTGGCAGCCTAATAGAGTAAAACGAGTTCTTTCCAAAAAGGAAACAGGTGAAGAACTTCCATTTTAGCACGATGGTAGGCATGACCGCTAACAGCGGTTTCACGCACCTCCATGTTCATTTAGTTAAAATATATCCCACTACCTCCCGACCTCCACCCACTCACCCACTTGCTTGACCTTCGTCTTAAGTCCAAACTCATAGGTGTCATACCATCCGTTGTAGCATAGATTATCAAGATGCAGCACCCCGACATTCGTACGAACCCGTAACGCCCTATAACCGTCTGCCACGTTGAATGTCGCCCGATCTACACCTATAAGATTGCCTTTAATTTTGATCTTGACATCCGCCTTGAAGTAGTAAAATTTATAGTCATACGCCTTTCCTTTTTTCACCACTCCAACCGCTTTATCGCCACTCCAAAATTCAATATCGCAGGTTGCTAAAACCCGCATGGACGTATAGATTCCCGTATCAGAGCAAATAACGGTCATGGTGTCAGCAATGCCACCCGTGTGAACGCTATAGACTTTTACCATTGGATAATTGAATGTAGTTGTCGTCTGCCTGTTCGTTACACCGTTATTCCAAAAACCAGTCTTGTCAATCTTTAGTGACATTTTCTCGCCCACCTTATAGCTATTTCTTCCAATAATTTCAGGAGCAGATATCATGCCTTTACCGTTCATATAGTTTGTGCCAATGGGTATCGTATCACGACCCATGCGACCAATATAGTTGCCGGCAAAATAGTTGCTATCAATTCTGTTCATGCCTTTAAACGGCAATCCAATATCAAGGGGCATGTAGGTATCGTAAAACTTACAATTACGCACCGTCAATCCAACCCCGACCGAATCACCTACATACCGATGCTGATGAATTGGAATGTAAAAGCAATTACGAAACTCGCAGTTTTGAATTACCGTTAAGTTACCTTCACTACCACAATCAAAAGCATGACGCAGGAAATTGAATTTACAGGAATCGACTATAACCACACCATGCTGATTCCATGTACCATATCCCGATCCGTCACGAGGTATTGAATCGAAAACGCATGATGTAATAAAGGTTGTGTCATTATGTGACCATCGATCACCAAAGACCCGAATAGCCCATTTGTCGCAATTCTTAAAGTTTACCGCCCTTATTTTACCACCCGTCATTACCTGAATAGCCCCAAAATACCCCGCCTTAGCATTGTACACCTTGCCTGATGCGCCGATAATTGCTCCAGAATGAATGTAGCCGCCATCCAATAAAAATAAGTATTGGTTGTCATTAAATTCGGCTTGGAGCATCGAATCGGCTTTAATAGTTGCCCCATTCAAGTTAAATTCCGATGTTACTGGGAGGTTCTTATAGCCCGTAAAATTGTAAACCACCCCTGAATCGAGCGTTACAGGATTTCCATCTCTGAGAGATTCTATAATAGATGGAACGGGGTCGTAAGTAAGTGCCTTATAAGTTACAACCGACAAGCCGATAATAAAGGATGCTGCGAGGATTTTAAGTTTCATGTTATTTTTTTTTACAAATGTATTGCTTTTCGTGAAATTGTTATTATATTTGCCCCTGCAATCCGGGAAGATGCACCACATATTGGAATCTCAGTCGAAAGACTAATTCACATACTGAACCCCTCTCTGTCTTCCCGGCTTAGAGGGGTTCGTTGTTTAAAATAAATGAGATGGAAACTTTAACAGTAGGTCAATTAAGGAAAGCGTGTGCAGCTAATCCCTATATTTTAGTTCGATTTTACGATGGCGATTTAATGGGTGTTAATTCAAAAATAGCATCAATTATTGATAAAAGGCGTAAGTATGAAGATTCTCAACCTACGCAGTTTATTGGTGTCATGCCTTGCGATTTTAATACTTATATAACTTACAAATACCCTTATATGTCTCCGTACCATTCAAGATAATAACCTCACCAATGAAAGAGAAAGAAATAATTTCAAATGAAGCCGGAAGCCCCGATTTTGCCAAACCCGTGTTAGGTGCAGTGCCTTCCACAAAAGCTCTATCAATAGTTGGTTCGAGCAGAAATAACGGAGAACGTGAAGCGGAGGATTTTTACCCCACACCACCTTATGCAGTAGAAGAACTTTTAAAACGAGAAGTTTTTAGCGGAAATATTTGGGAATGTGCTTGTGGCGAAGGAGATATAAGTGAAGTTTTTAAAAACAAAGGATTTGAAGTTATTAGCACCGATTTGATAAATAGAGGATATGGTGAACAACTTGATTTTTTGCAAAGTGATTTAGTAGCTGATAACATAGTTACAAACCCACCTTACAAACTAGCACTTGACTTTGTATTAAAAGCAAAAAAGCAAGGTAGAAAGAAGATTGCTATGTTTTTAAAAACTGTATGGTTGGAAAGCGAAAGCAGATACGAGATGTTTCAGGACACCGAATTTCCGCTAAAAACTGTTTACCAATTTAGCAAGAGAGTTACCTTGTACAAAGGTGGGGTAAAAATGAAGAATAGCGGTATGATTGCTTATGCTTGGTATGTTTGGGATAAAGATTATGTCGGAAAGCCAACTATTGAATGGATACGCTAATGGCATTACGCCTAACGTTCTCAGGCTTTGCGATGGCCGCCAAAGAAGAACTTAATTATTAACCGAGATTTTTCAGGCGGCTATTGCAAAACCGCTGTTAGCCGCTGGCCTTTCTCACAACACAAAT
>CAZPNL010000104.1:0-2880 GCA_964588145.1 uncultured Gammaproteobacteria bacterium | reverse complement strand
AAAAGTGGCACATCCTTTCTCCTCTCAATACTGCAAACGATGCTTCATCAATTTTGGAAATTCTCCTTTCCAATCGTAAGCTATCGACAGCTACTGAGCGCAAAGCATTTTTACATCCCCAAGATCCACTCACATTTGAACCAGAAGATGTTGGGATTGACCCCAAAAAGTTGCTGGTAGCCATCAAACGCATAGAGAAAGCTATCAAGGACAAAGAATCAATTGTTGTCTACGCTGACTACGACGCCGACGGCATTACGGCAGGTGCTATCATGTGGGAGACAATTCACGCTCTAGGCGGGAAAGTGATGCCCTACATCCCTCATAGAGTAGAGGAGGGGTACGGACTCTCTACCAAAGGCATTGAAAAAATTAAAGAAGACTATGCGGCAACCCTTATCGTCACTGTCGATCATGGTATTACGGCGTACGAAAAGGTAGAGTTTGCAAAGAATTTAGGAATTGATGTTGTCGTCACAGATCACCATAGTAAGCCAGAAAAGTTACCTGATTGCCCTATCGTCCATACGACAGCCATCTCAGGATCTGGTGTTTCCTGGTATGTAGCCATGCGACTTCTCAAGCACATGGCAAAAGACATCCCTTTTGACCCATCTATGCTTATTCGGGATCATTTAAGTTTGACTACTATTGGCACAATCGCTGATCTCTTGCCACTGGTTGGCCCCAATCGCTCGATCGTCAAATACGGTTTGTCAGAACTTTCCCAGACCAGGCGCATTGGACTTGTGACGCTTATCAAAGAGTCAGGGATAGTGGAGGGGGCAAATATCACAGCATATGATGTGTCTCACGTGCTGGCTCCTAGACTCAACGCCATGGGCAGACTCGAGCATGCCATGGATGCCCTGAGACTCCTTTGTACCAAAAAGCAGACACAAGCAGACGAGTTAGCTACAAAATTAACGCTCACAAATAAAGAGAGGCAACAGCTCACGGTTGATAGTGTCTTGCATGCCAAGACGTTACTTCCAAAGGAGCTAAAGAAGCTCATATTCGTCAGTCACGAAAGTTACAACCAGGGGGTCATCGGGCTCGTGGCAGGCAAGCTTACCGAAGAATACTATCGTCCAAGTGTGATTGTGGCCATAGGATCTGAAGTGTCAAAAGCCTCAGCCCGATCCATTTCTGGCTTTAATATAGTAGAGGCAATTCGCACATGTCAGGAGCTGTTACTGGAAGTAGGTGGGCACCCCATGGCAGCAGGCTTTTCTGTGGAGACTAAAAATCTAACCAGGCTCCAAGAAATGCTTGAGCAAGTTGCAGACACACAAATAGACGAGGATACACTCAAGCGCGTATTAACAATTGATTGTGAGATTTCACTGAATTCTGCCACCGAATCTCTCTGGTACGCCATACAAGACTTGGCACCATTTGGCTTTGGCAATTGGGAGCCGGTATTTGCCACAACTGGCGTAAAACTCATAGACGCCAGGCTCATCGGAAATGGGGGAAAGCACTTGAAGCTGAAAGTATCAGCTCCAGGTGGCACGCAGACGTATGACGCTGTGGGCTTTGGTATGGGCGAGCTGTATCCTACACTCCATCCCGATAAACCTATCGATATAGCCTACACAGTAGACATAAACGAGTGGAACGGTAGACGAAATTTGCAGTTGAAGGTGAGGGACATACGAGTGAGTTCATAAAGTTGAAAGTTGTAAGTTAGTAAAGAACTGATTATTTTATAACGGTTGCCCATTGGGATTATTCCATGTACGCTTCAAATTAAAATAAAATAAATATATTAAATTTATAAAATGAACGCAACGTACCATCAGTCATATAGAAAATTATTTCTCCTTACTATATGCATACTAGTATTTTTTTCTGTTATTTTTGCGTTTTCGCGTACAAATTTTGATATATCTGGACTAGGCCTGGGGTTTGGAATAGGTGTCGGTTTTGCAATGCTTATCGCGTTACTGGGGTATGGTCAGCAGTTGGAAGTTAATGAAAAAGAAATTAAATTCTATCAAAATTTTCTGAGCAAAATTATTGGAAAACAAACTACAAATTTACCAATAACTGAACTCGATACTATCCGGTACGGTTCGCCTCAAATGAATAACATGAATACTTTTCTGGCCATAAATATATCAACAAAGACAGGAGAAATATCGTTTAATCCTGACCTATTTGAAAAAACCACAATCGGAAATCTTTTTCGTAAAATAAAAGAGCTAAATGCGAGAGTTGTATTTGATGAGTTGGCAATTGAGGTAATGAAAAGTGATTCATAATTAATGTTCTGACAATAAACCTTACAAATAACTTGACAAATAAGCATTTTTGTGCTATACTAGACAAAAGACTGGACAATTAGGTTGACAAATGAGAAGTTCGTGTCAAGTTGCACGTGTCATGTATCAAGTCGGGTCACGCTTGTTAGCCGAAGTTTTGGAGAAAAATAGGCACCTGCTTGCCCACCAAAGTTCTGTAGAAAATAAGATACCTGCTTGCCCGCCGAAGTCCCGACTTGTCGGGACGAAGGTGGGACACCTGACACTTGACACTATTTTATGACCCCACCTACCTACAATCTCACAAACGCTTTAGTAACAAATATTACCACAATCGAGCGGTTGTATGGCCAACTTGAGGGCCTCAAGATTCCTCAGATTTTGGAGCTGAATCTCACGCGAAAAAACATGATTCAGTCTAGTTATGCAAGCAATAGGATAGAAGGAAACCCACTCACGCTCCCCGAGGTTACCAACCTAATCTTAAATGACCGCATCCCCGTCAACCGCGACGAAAAAGAGGTGGTCAATTACTTTAAAATCCTGATGGACGAGGAACAGTACAAGACCATGCCCCTGAGTTTGGAGTTGGTACTCGAACTCCATCGCAGAC
>CAZPNL010000103.1:0-2949 GCA_964588145.1 uncultured Gammaproteobacteria bacterium | reverse complement strand
TGCTCGAGCAGCATCCATATTTGCTTTTGATTGCGCTTGAAAAGCCTCCAGATCTGCTTTGGACTGGGCGCTTTTGGCAGCATTTTCAGCGACCCATGCGTCATATGTTTTTTGCATTTGGGACGAGTCATATGTGGGATAGGGGGTGGGGGTGTATCTTACGTATATTTTTTGTTGGGGTTGAGTGGTGGGGGTATATGTGCGAGGAGTGATTGTGGGGTTTGGTGAGCGTGTTGTAGTAGGTGTAACTATGAGAGCATGTGGGCGAGATGTGAATTCTTTTGCTTCTTGGGCAGCTTGGTAATCCTGGACAAATATTTCGTATGCATCTGTTAACGCTTGGGGCCATGTAAAGGAGGTGATACTGAGGTACACTGCTATGCCTACCGTAGTCATAAGTCCGCCCAGGAGCAGAAATAGTACCAAAAAGCCATTTATCGGGCGTTTGATCTGAGGGTTTGGGGTGGTGGGTAGGGTGGCCATAATTAAAAGTTTATATAGTCGATAATATCCTATAATTATATCATACTTGGGCAATTTTTGCACCTTTTTGATAAATAATCTAGCTAAACATACACATTTTGTGCATAATAATTATATATGAAAGATCTTATTATCATTGGTGCGGGGCCTGCAGGGATTACTGCTGGTATCTATGCTGCATGTTACCGGATGGATGCAGTCATTATCGGTAAACTTCCGGGAGGCGAGATGCTCTCGGCCACCCATATCCTCAACTATCCTGGTTTTCCGCCACTGACTGGCACAGATCTCACAGATCATATGGTCAAGCAGCTCAATGCTCTAGGGCATGTCATTAACGAAGCCATGGTGACTGCGATTGATAAGATCGATGGAGGATATAGAGTCACCACTGACAAAAACGAGGCATTTGACGGCAAAAATGTCATTGTGGCCACAGGCACTGAGCGGCGCAGGCTCAATATCGCAGGAGAGCGTGAGATGGCTGGGAAGGGCGTGTTTTACTGCGCTACCTGTGACTCCAAAGAGGTGGAAGGCAAGACTGTGTGTGTGATCGGGGGCTCCAATGCCGCAGTCCAAGCTGCTGAGACGCTTACCAAGTGGGCTGCAAAAGTTTACATCATTTATCGTGGAGACGCACTTCGCGCAGATCCAGTGTGGATAGAGAAGATTTCCAAAAATCCTAAAGTTGAAATCATCTACAAGACAAATATTAAAGAAATCAAAGGCAGTGATTGGGTCAGTTCAATTGTCCTTGATGCTCCGTATAAAGAAAGCATAGAGCTTTCGCTTCAGGGGGTGTTTGTGGAGATTGGCGGGGTGCCTGGTACTGCACTTTTGGGACCTCTAGGTGTAAAGGTGGATGACAAGGGATTTATAGAGATAGGCACAGATATGCAGACAAATGTCCCAGGCATCTATGCCGCAGGAGACTGCACGACGACTGGCAATATGTTGCAGCAGATATCTGTATCTGTAGGCGAGGGAGCCAAAGCCACAGGTTTTGCCTACAAGACCCTCCGCGCGATACGCCCTCCAGCGCTCTGGGGGAAGATGGGGATGAAGTGATAAGGTTATATCAAAATGCATTTTTCAGAATTCATAATTGGTAGTAAGCGTACTTGACTTGAGGGATTCAGGTATAAAGGTGTAAGATTATTTGTATGGAAAACAATCAAATAGTTGACTCTATGGATCAAAATGAAGCCACTGTTACTACTGCATCAAAAATATCAGATGTCAAGTCAAAGTTTCCAGCGAAAATATTCGTTGCAACTTTTGGTATGCTTTGGTTGTGTACACTCGTTGGTGTGGCATATTTATATAATCAGAATCAGGAGCTCCAAAAACAATTGCAATCACTCGCTTCTGAGGTACAACAAGTCAAAGTAACACCTGCTCCGACAGCTGATCCAAAACAAGCATGGACGCTGTTTGAAAATTCAACATACAAATATACTGTCCTGCTTCCAGATGGGTGGGAGGCAGTCAAACAAACAGGTGACGACAGTGTCATTAGCATAAAACTCAATTCAGATACGTCAATCCCAATGACGATTACAGCAGCGAATAATACAAAAAATAGGTCAGCCGAAGATATTGCCAACAGTCAGTCTGGTACTGCAAGCAAACAGCAGAAATTGCTTGGTAAAAATACTTGGCTTACTTTCGAAAATACGATAAATCCTGATTTGCCAAGTGTTACGTATATTTTAGTAACCAAGAACTATGCATATGAAATAGGTATCTCAACTCGAGATAGTGATGCCATCAGTCTTCTTACTGAAATACTTTCAACATTTACCTTGCTTCAAGACACAGCTGAAGGTAAGTAGGCTGTTGAGCATGTGATGATTGTTGATTTTAATGCTCAGTAGAGATGAGGCAGGATTGTAACATCTCCGGTTTGAGTGCTAATGCTATACGATTTATCTACAATGCAATCCCAAAAGCTCAGGATATACTTAGTAATTGGTATTTGGTAACGATATAGACAGCTGGTTTTACAAAGATGATCTTCACTCTGGGGGAAGATGGGGATGAAATAAAAATGCAAAATGCAAAAGGTAAAATGCAAAAGGTAAAGTTAAATGGGAAATGGTGAAGGGGAAAGGGTAAAGGGAGAGCTTAGGGTTTAGAGTTTAGTAGGAGGCTTGGAGGCTTAGTTATTTAGAGGCTTAGAAAGCGATAAATGTATTGAAAAGTGAGCTAAGAGTTTCGAGCCTCGAGTTTCGAGATTCGGCGCTTGTGGCAAGTAATCCCTGAGCGAATCCAGTCAGACTGAGGTAGTTGAAGGGTAGATAGGGTTTAGAGTTTAGTAGAAAGTTTAGTGGCTTAGTTATTTAGAGGCTTAGAAAGAAGAGTTTTAAGTTTCGTTTGCACGCCGAAACTTTAGTGAAGACCGGGGCCTTGAGTTTCGAGATTCGGCGCTTGTGGCAAGTAATCCCTGAGCGAATCCAGTCAGAC
>CAZPNL010000102.1:0-2982 GCA_964588145.1 uncultured Gammaproteobacteria bacterium | reverse complement strand
ACTTCACAAGCTTTGAAAGCTATGATGATGCCAAGAGCTACAAGTACAAACTTCCTGAGGATAGCGTAATAGCCAAGCTTTCTCCACTGGTGGTTCGAGCCTTTAATGGCCTGTCAAACAAGGATTATGCCAAGTTTGACATCCGTGTCAGTGAGGACGGGACATTTTACTTTACTGACTGCAATCCAAACACTGCTTTCGGCCCAGACATGGGGCTGCCATTTACGGAGGTTGCAGATCTGAACGGCATCAGCTTTGCAGATATCCTCAGTTCTCTTCTGTCTAAATACGCAAAGAATTTGTAAAACTGTATTTGTGATTGTATTTGCTAAAGTCCTATAATATAATATAGGATCATGTGGCACGAAGCAAATATCAACCCAAGAGCCGCTCATCCCGCTATAGAGCAGGTACAGCCCTCTAAAAACCCCAAACCTCCTTTTTGGCGAAACATCACTATGCTAATGGCACTTGCTGCAAGTGGTTGTGCGCCAATTGCAGAATCACCTGCACCTACCCAAACAGTTGATAATTCTAGCTACCAATCCTATCCAATAGAATCATTTGAATTTGCCAGTGATGAAGCACCAATAAAAATTGATTCTGACGAAAAAAGAAACCTCTGGGTCACAATGGCCATCTTGTCTGGATCACGGTTTAACCAAGAGCAGCTCAAGGTTATCATCCGCGAAAACGCACTCGTGCTGTATCCAGTCGTACGCTTGGATGGCCGTGTTTACTACTCCAATCGCCCACTGATTGCCGAATACTTTCGCACCAATACTATCAAAGGTTATCCTGGTGGCATACTACTCTGGAGCGATGCACCAGGACCCCATGGCAATTCCACCTTTTTACGTGTATTTAATAATCTTACCGATGCAGAAAATGAATTTGATATCGTAGCCCGTAGTCTTGATTTACAGGATGTTGATCCATCTGATTTTATTACCAAGAGAACCTTCGCGTTTAACGATGCATCCTTGTACGGAGTACAGATGGATGAAATGGATGGGACACTCAGACAACTTGTCACTTCCGCCACACTTACAGGAGATACAGATCTGCTCATCGAGGCCCGTTTTCAGGCTCTGAAATCATTTGCAATGTGGGATAAAATCACACGAGACGCTGGCAGTGTGCATGACGACATGCATACTGGAAACATAGGGTTTATCCAAAGAGATAATCGGATTATCACGGTGCTCTTTGACACTGTGCCACCAAGTGGCAGAAGCCCCATGTCTCGTCAAGAGGCTCTGCATGCGTGGGCTGAAATCTTTCTAGAGCTTGGTATAGATTTAGAAGCTTCAGAGCATCTTACATTTCTCAATAACGCCCTCGATGCCCGTATGCCCGCAAATTTGGTTATGACAGATTTTGCAAACGTCAAAGCATCCCTGGCTGAGGTTAGACTTCATCAGTCTGGACTAAAAGCAAGCACAGCAGTTGAAGATTTTATCAGACGTGTACCACTTTCCGATGCTATCGCGCAACCTCGGACAGAAAATGCTCTCGCAGCATTTCAGGATTCGCTCAAAGGAAATAGAATTTATGCTTTAAAGGCCTTAGATGCGTTAGGTACCATAGGAGATGGGTTAGCTCTCGGATATCTCTACCAGGTGGCGGCAGATAAGGCTGCCATTGTCGCCACGGCTAACAGTCTACGAGATGGAAATGCTGTGCCATATGTATTAGCAGGCACAGATGCTAATACCAATCAACTTCGCTTACTATTTGATCAAGGTGTAGAAGCAATAAAAGCAGCTATAGCAGCCAAGACAGGACAGCTACCGCTCCCTGATATGGCCCCAGGAGTACTTAGTACATACATAAATCAGAGCACAATCGACATACATGATTTGCTAAAGGAAGAATTTCAATTATTTGATCGGGATTATAAGACTACGCGCGAATTACTAAAACTTAGTATAGGGAATCTCCAATTATCAGCCTATGTGCCAATACTTCTGGATCGCCAGTTAGGATTTCTTGAATCTTGGCAGACAAATACCATAGAAACGCCACTTTGTTATACATTCGCACTCGTACGTGATGAGCAAACGGGAAGTGCGGTGCCGATGATAGTATGGATGCTACGAGAGACAGATGGACCTGATAGATACGGACCACCGTCTAAAATATTATTTGTCGATACACAAAATCCTGATGGCAGCTGGTCGCGTATAATTCACCCCGATAACTGGCCAACTGTTAAAGATAAAATAGATTTTGAAGTTACCAATCCTTCTACTCAGATCGATACATTTAGAATAATTTTTAATTCAGATGCCAATGCACAAACACCCACTCCAGGTGGTCTGTATCAAATAGCAGCTGGATCTACAGGCATTACAATCAATTTACAAAATGCACAACCCTGAAATTAACCCGCGCTATATCCGCCTCATGAACATTTATACTGAAGCGTTTTCTGTGGCCAGATCACTAACATCAGATTATGTAGATATCAGAGGAGAAGCCTCAATACCCGCAATCCGTGTGTGGAAAGCCAAAAGTGAAGATGATACGGTTACGATCTGGGCTCTCGAAAAATCGATAATTTCCAAACTATGTATGTTGGTTTTGCGTTTGCATCCACAGATGCTGCGTATGAACAGGGTAAACATTATTAATTATCTAGATATCGTCATGTTTCCGGACGAACTAAATCAGCTAGATGTTCAAAGTATCCCTGACATAGAAACGCCAATTTCTACTTTTGATGACATATACAATCTCTTAACTACCCTAGGGATACCGCCAGCATCCACATTAGATCCTATCCACGAGTAGGTGCATACGTTCTGCTCATTATGCTAGCAGCCGTATAGCGATATGCTGTGCAATGTATTTTACAAAACAATTGCTCTAGTGAGATTTCTGAGCACTGAGTTGTACTCGGGCATATCAATAATACATCCTGTGATATAAGCAAAACTATCCGACTGAGGAAACTATGGGTGCTGGTGACAATGGATT
>CAZPNL010000101.1:0-2999 GCA_964588145.1 uncultured Gammaproteobacteria bacterium | reverse complement strand
ATTTGATTTAAGCCAAATTTATGAGTCTGGTGTGCCTACCTGTAAAAATTCCTGATATGCCTGGATTTTTTGCTGTCTCGTAGCTTTATTGTCCAGGAGGACGTTCATAGCTTGAGTCATATTTAGCCAATATCTTGTTTGAATAATTTTAAAATCAAATATATTTGGAGGTATTTGGGCAGCATCAAATGAAGCATTTGCAGTAGCATACAGTATGGCTTCTGCTAGGTGGTGGGCGAGAGATGCAATCTCGTCAGCATGTGGACTATATCCGTGTGCAGCTGAGGAGTATTTGTGATGTGCGTCTAATAGGGTAATTGCAGCCTGTCCACCCCGGAGGCGTATCTCTCGACTTTTGTCCACTGGTTTTTGACTGACAGTAGAAGCATTCAGAAGAAAATACAATGTGCCTCGGATTTTTTCTCCATTTGTAGCAAATGTAGTGTTGAGCTTGTTTGGGGTGGTAGGGCTTGTAATGATATGCGTTGCAGAATCGTCTAGGATTTCAGTCAGCCACCCCAGAGATACATTCAGCGTACCGCTCACACGATCTATGAAACTGATAAGGGTATGTATATGCGCACGTGTGGTATTTGCGCCGGTAGCAAGCATGTCTGGTGTGAGAGCCATCTGTGTGAGGAGGCTTTGAGCGAGCGTAGGAGCTGGACTATTGAAAAACTGTTCAAGTTGTTCAACGAGCAAGCTTCTTTGTATATGCGCAGAGGCTTCTTGTGCTGACATATCCTATAGTATATCATATTATCCTATAAAATACAAGTTTGCGTGTGTGGTGTGTTTTTGAGTTCAATAGTGGAATTCTAATGTAGATAGAGGTTGTAAGTATTATACTAATTTTTTTGTTATAAGATATATTTATGAGAGTCTGTATAAATTTTTTTGTGAATTATTGCGTCAGGAGTGGGTTTCTAAATTAGGCTACTGGATGAATTTTGCAAAGAATGAATTATCTATACTGGTAGAGCAGGTTTGATAATTATATCCTTTTGTCTTAACAAAACGCCAAGTCTTGAAGCTTGTCCCGGTAGTAAATAATCTTTAGTAGCAAGGTTAGATGCTCCTAGGCAAATTTCATTTAGCCCATTGTAGAGTGATCTCCAATTGGTTATTTTTGATAATCCTGTAGGAAGATCTACTTTTGGATGGTCTGAGTTGTTGCAAATTCAAGCTCTGTTTTTGACCAGACAATTGGACTTGAGTCAATAGCTTATCGAAAAGCTTGTTCCGATGGTTGAAATAGTCGTAGTATCACTCCTTTAGCTTTTAGAGCTCTTCCAAATACTGTTTGATCTCCTGGTACTAAAATTGCGTCTCTTGCTAATTTGCTGGCTAAATCACAAACCCCTTTTGCATATTCGATTGTTGGGTCCATATTAAAGTTTCTATATCTAATGGGCGTTATATGTTTTTGTGTCGTGTCAACAGGCTGGGGTGCTTCGAAATTTGTCGGTGGTTGATCAGTAGGAGGTTGTAAACCATGATCTGCTATATATGCCTTTGCCCTGGACCAGCCTACCGTGTCATTGTGAAGTGATTTTGAGCGTGTACTGTTTTGTCTAAGTATGTCTCTGGCAGACCCTGGAAAAGGTGCTGACGATTGGGTAGGGTATAATTCTTCATGTTTTGTAGTAACTCTGCGAAGCTCTTGATTGAGGTATTTGATATATTCATCGTGCGATACCCGAGCAGGTAAAGATGCCAATATACCATCAAGTTGCTTCCCTAACTTTGACATTTCAACAGCATGCTGTGGATGCAGGTCATGAAGTACAGAAAAATATGCATCTGCACTGTCGGGTGTCACAATAGTGACTGAGTGGTTTTCACCAGCTGCCTTTTGATATCTGCTAAATGCCTCAAGGCCAATGTTTAGAATTGTTTCTATCGTAGTTGTAGTGCCGTGTGTGGGGGCGACACGTTCATGTACAGGTAATGGAGCGACATTTACGCTAGGGTCTTTAAGATCTGGATAAGCAAGTGCCATATTTTGGAAAATTTAGTGTCTACTCGTTTCTAAGCACTTAGTATAGCGTATCAAAAGTGGAGTTGTGATGTGTGTAAATATTTAGCGTGATGCTCCCTGTTTGGTTCTATTGTCATAATTGCCAACATAAACTCTAATACTTTCTGGGTGAAGCGCTTGGACTTCGCGTTGAAATAATGGAACGGCTTGATTGGTAATCTCTATAAGGTCAGTGAAATCTTTTTGATCTTCTAGGTCTTCAATGTATATTACTTGGGCTTTTATATGGTTCCACATCCCTTTAATAGTGGTTTTTTTTACTGCGTTTTCAAGACTTGAGCGTATATATCCTCTAATTCTAATATGGATATTTTGTAGTTCTATGTTTTTGGCAGGTGAATTTGATTTTTCAGCTCTTTGTAGTCGGGCTGCAGCGAGTTTTTGTATATTTTTAATTACATCTTTATCGTCATGTGCAACGCTTATCATGTCTGTAAGGAGTTCTGGTTGTTGATCGTTTGGGGGAGGCGCATCTTCAATATGGCTGTGTATTTCTACTATAGTGTTCATAATATCTGCCAGCGATTTGTTTGCATATTCTTGTGCGAATTTTGAATTATTACAAAGTTTTATAATTGATTCAAGACTTTGATTCCATACGGTTACTCCATCTGGACGATTAGCGTTTCGTGCGAGTGCTTCTAAGTATGTTTTGGCAGGATCTGATAAGGTTAGGGTATCACCAAATTGAGTTTGTGCTACTACATGTTCTGATTGTTGAGGTATTCCTGAGTATGCTTCAAGTTGTCCTTTTGTTGGAATTCGGCGACTACGATATGATGTTATTTGGGCAGTCATACCAAGTCCATCGGTAGGAGGTGAAACATCTGCCATATACTTTACCCTGCAACAGGTGTAGATATTGGTGCTCCTTGTGCTGATTGTGCTGATTGTGGGGTCCTGTCTGCCGAACCATGCCATTTGAGGTTGACCTCTTGGTGCATGGCTTTGTCAGCCA
>CAZPNL010000100.1:0-3049 GCA_964588145.1 uncultured Gammaproteobacteria bacterium | reverse complement strand
TTTGGAATCTCTACTCCCACCATGCTTCGACCAGGGATAGGTGCCTCTATACGTACTGCACCTGTAGGAGCAGCCAGTGCCAGCGCCAAATCACTAGAAAGAGAGGTAATCTTAGAAACTTTAGTACCCAAGGCAATCTCCATCGCATACTGGGTAACTGCTGGTCCAGTGTTTACCTCAGTCACCTTGGCGCTTATACCAAATCCTTCAAGCGTTTTTTCTATGATATTTGCATTTTTCCGTACATCTCCTCGGTCTGCTTTTTGACCAGGGCCATCAGAAAGAAGAGTTAAAGGTGGGTATTCCCACATACGCATCTCCTGGGTGGGATTAATCATCGGGCCAGTTTTGACAACAGCCAGCTTTGACTTTGAGCTCTCCGAAGATACAGGTGCTGGTTTATTTATGACAGGTGCTGGCAGCGGAGTTTTGCTAGGCACCATAAGCTTTTCTGCGTCTGAACCCTTGATCTTGAGAGGAGCTGCATCTTTGTTTGCATAGAGCGGCTCATCCTTGGGCTTTGCCATAGTCTCTTTGGCTTGACTAAATCCGTCAATAGCTTTTTGCACAGACTCAACGAGAAAGTTCACAACTTTTTCAAGAGACGTATTTAGAAGTACAATCACTCCAACGACTATTAATCCTAAAAATGAAAGAATAGATCCACCGCCTCCTATGGCAGCTGCGATATTGTTCCAGAGATATTCACCAGAAATTCCAGCTCGGGTAATGCCCACAAGACCAGTTAATATAATTATATACCCAATACTGACAAAGGGCTTTGCAATAGCGTGTTTGAGGTTGAAAAAGAGCAGGCTCATCATCACTAGAAGTGGTGGCAGAGCATACATCCCCCACCCGATGTAGTACATGAGTTCGGTGCGGACATAGGAGAGCACAAACCCTTCTCCAAAAAAAGAAAGGCAGATGGCTGCGGCAAAGAGCCACATCCAGATAGCACCAACCGTATACACAGTTTGTTTTTTGAGCTTGAGATCTACTGGACCTTTTTTGTGATATGAGCGTTTTTTGGCTTTTTTCTTTAGCATACAAATACTTCCCTTTCCAGGGTTATAGTATTATTTATACTCAATTGGAGACAAAAAGTATAGCAACTCCCTCAATGTACCGTCATTTTTCACCTGGATGCTTGTTTTTACGAGTAATGACACCACAGGTATCCCCATTGAGGTTGGCTTCTGGACGAGCTTGTATAATAATGGTATAATACATATGTGCCCATTTGTGTGTCGTCCGCAGCCACTAGGCGCGGATTTTTTGTTTCACTGGTTTAACTGAGTTGATGCAATTATCAGACTTCTGATTAACGACAACTCCCGATTTTTCTACTAGTTACAACTAAAAATTATCCACATCTGGCACGTCTTTATATGAATATACGCAATATCGCCATCATAGCTCACGTTGACCATGGCAAAACCACACTTGTAGACGGGTTGCTAAAGCAAACACATACGTTTCGTGACAATCAGGCTGAAATGAATCAAACCACGATCATGGATAGCAATGATCTGGAGCGTGAAAAAGGCATCACCATTCTGGCCAAAAACACTGCAGTTACGTACCGAGATACAAAAATAAATATTATCGATACCCCAGGACATGCTGACTTTTCCGGAGAGGTGGAGCGCGTCATCAATATGGCAGATGGGTGTCTGCTCGTGGTTGATGCGGCCGAGGGTCCACTCCCACAAACGACATTTGTACTTCGCAAAGCTCTGCAGATGAATCTCAAAGTGATTGTGGTCGTCAATAAAATTGATCGCAATGACGCCAGACCCACAGAAATACTTCGTGATATTGAAGACCTATTTTTACACCTTGCACAAAATGATGACCATCTTCATTTTCCTGTGGTCTATGCCATAGGACGAGACGGAAAATCCTGGAGTGAGCTTCCCACTGACTTTAGTCAGCCTGCTACGTTTGAACCACTTTTTGAGACTATCATCAGGGAAATACCACCTCCAAAAGCCACAGCTGATACATCTTTCAAGATGCTTGTCTCCACTCTAGATTTTGATTCTCACAAGGGCACTTTTGCCATCGGCAAAGTACTGCAGGGCACAGTATCCCCAGGTCAATCCGTTGTCCTGATGGATGAGGATACGAAAGTTACCAATGGTAAAGTTGAGGAAGTGTTTGTCAGCAATGGCCTGAAACGTGAAAATGTCACACAGTCTACCCCAGGAGATATTATCGCAATCACCGGATTTGATGACGTGGCAATCGGACACACATTTACAGATCCGTCAGATCCTACAGGACTACCTGCCATAAAGGTAGAAGAGCCGACACTCAAAATTCATCTCTCACCAAATACCTCACCACTCTCTGGTCGTGAAGGACAATTTCACACAGCACGTCAGATTTACCAGAGACTTCTCAAGGAAAAGAAAACAAATATCGGCATGAAGATAAATGAGAATGCAGATGGATCAGGATTTATTGTGGCAGGACGAGGCGAGCTGCACTTGGCAATACTTCTAGAAAACCTACGCCGCGAAGGGTATGAGTTTCAGGTGGGCAAGCCCGAGGTTATCGTTCGAGAGATAGACGGCGTGAAGTGTGAACCATATGAAGAACTTACCATTGAGATCGATCAAAATTATGTCGGTGTTATCACTGAGGAGCTAGGTCGCCGCAAAGCAGAACTCATAGACACCCATACAGATGAGCGAAATATTGCACGCATCGTGTACAAGGTAAGCAGTAGAAACCTCCTGGGGTTCCGCGGTGAGATCCTTTCAAAAACCCGTGGTAACGGGATATTTGCCACCCAGACAATCGGCTACTTTCCGCTAGGTGCCACCACACAAAAACTCCGAAATGGAGTGCTTGTGTCTACCGAGACTGGAAAGGCTACCACCTACTCCCTGCAAACGGTAGGGGAGCGAGGCAAAGCACTCATAGGTCCAGGTACACAAGTGTATGAGGGGATGATCGTGGGACTCAATAATAGATTTGAAGATATCGATGTCAATGTCGTCAAAGCTAAAAAACTCACCAACAATCGCTCGGTAGGTGA
>CAZPNL010000099.1:0-3190 GCA_964588145.1 uncultured Gammaproteobacteria bacterium | reverse complement strand
CTACAAATATATATAGTCCTCTGTTGTGATGGCCTTCCATTAGATTAGTATAACGCAAAGAGAGTTTAGAGTTTAGGGTTTAGAGTTTAGTAAGATGAGTTTCGAGTTTCAGGCCTCGGAGGAAAAATTGTTAAACTCTTAAATTGTTTACCCCTAACGCAGCCTCGCCTTGGCGAGGCGAAGTGGGGTTAAATTGTTCATGAGCTACCCAACTTTACAAACTTTATAACTTTTTACTTTATAACTATTACTTGTGTATTGTTTCTAATTTCCAATGTCCAATTTCCAAATCCCAATAATCACATTTATCACTATGCACATTGTGGATTGGTAATTGTGTATTGTGAATTGGACATTGTGAATTGTTTATACGAAAATCCCGCCTTGCCACGTTTGGCCGGGGGCGGGATAGTCGTTTTGCACAAAAACCTATTTACCGAGTAACGGTAATTGGTGTTGGTGCTGGAGTATTATTGGCATCTGTTTCTCCATTTGCTGTTGCAACTAAGCGATTGTTGGCATTGTACTTAATCTTATAGACCTTAGCTGGGGTTTGATTCCAACCTGGATCCTGAGGGATTGATGGTATATATTTTGGTACCAAGAAACTTAAGTCCAAACATCCTGTGCCAACTGGCGCGGGTTGCAATGCACCAAGTGCATCCTTGTAACAAATTGTTTGCTCAACGTCTTGATTAACACCAGTCAATACAGCGGGCATTTGACCGTTGTTCTCAACTGCATACTGATATACAGCAAGTGTAATACTGTAAAGATCACTATTGCGCTGAGAATCACGAGCTAGTCCAAACTGACGACCAGGATTGACTGCGACGAGCACCACAGCTGCCAAGATACCGATGATACCTATGACCACGAGAAGCTCAATCAGGGTAAATCCTTTTTGTCTTGTAGTAAGGGCAGTATTTCTCATCTGTCTCACCTCCTTTTATGCATCATTGCGCATATGAAATGACTACTTTGTATTGCGCAAAACATACCTTCGATACTTTTATGTTTGAAGGCCTTACTTATCAGCGTATAGAAGCAAGAAGAGATTGTCAATCACCATAGCATGTGAGATTTTAATTGTCATCCTTTTGACCGAGAGTATTTATTCTTGTAGTATTTTTATAGCCTTATCCAACATCTGCGTATCTATAGCAGAGGTAGATGTTTGTGGGGCTTTGTATAAATATACACTTGATATTTGCATGGACAACAATACTATATTTACCATCAGAAGTATGGCAAATACAATGCAAAAACCTATCAACATCCCTGCTTGTTTATCGAGTTGTAAATGTGTTTTGTACATAAAGTTTTAGTTGCACTGTGTACTCACCCTTGGAAGAAAAACCTTCTGGTGATTGTGCAGAAATCAAACTAATGTGCGTCAAGTACGGTTCACGCTCAAATGCTTTCATAAAATTTGTCAGTCTGACAACATCACTTTTGAGCATAATTGATATTTTTAAAAATTGCCTATCTGATTCGCTAGTAGCAGATGGACTAATTGTAATTTTATACTCATCAGATGTCGCCTTGAGGACGGATTCTGTGTATTGTATAAATTCAAGCAATGTGTCATCGCTGGGAAATGCACGGGCTACAACATCAATTTGTTCAGAATATTGGGTCAAGAGCTTACTTGATTCATCGATAATTCTTTTTTGCTCCTCCATCGTCTGGACTTGAGCTCGATCTTTTTTGAGTATCTTTATACTCTCATCGGACATATAGAGAAAAAAAAGATTTAATACACATAAACCCCCTACAAGTGCTCCAAATATGATAGGTGAATCTAAATTTGATGATTTGTTGTCATTACTCATATTATTTTTTTGTCAAAAATGTGATAGTAAAGGGCACCTGCACGGGCATCTCAAGCGTCCCTATAGGTATTGTGATTTTTCCAAAAAGGTCTGAACCCTCAAATCGATCCTTCATTTCCAAAAGCGCTGTGCGTGTTTTCGCTGTACCGCTGAGTGTAAATTGCAACTTGGTGTCATCATAGGACCAGGAAGTTATGACAATATCATTCCCAATCAGTGGGCCGAGGGCGTCCAAATACACCGCTGGTGACTCCCGTAGTTTAGAGAGTGCCACCACAGTCTTTGCCTGGGTATTTATTTGAAGCAATTTTTTAGTATCTGTTTGTTGGGATGCGATAAGAGTATTTAGCTCTGAAGTACGCGCACGTATTTTATTTCTCTCTACTTGTATTACTGCATACATCGTACCTGAGACTATCGTCAATATAACAGGCACCACAAGCACTCTCATGAGAAGTGCCTTACGAAATGCCTGATGTCTCTCTGCATCATAGTACGCCTGAGTAGTTGCAGGTACTAAATTTATCGACTCTATGCTTGCTGGTGGCTGCACTGGCTCAGTAACAGATGCAAATGCTTTGTCAATGACACACTTACCAAATTGTGTTTTTAGTATCTTTGTCGGCAACTGAAACAGTTGTGATATTTGACTGACCCATGCCTGTGAAATAGGCTCACCTGTGACAACAATAGACGCAGACGTGGTGCTGAGTTGAGCCTTGGATTGATAATATTGTATGATTTCTGCCAAAGACTGTGTGGTGCGTTGCTCTATAGACTGCTGCGTGTCTAGGGGCATATATGGCACTATTGTAGTAAAAAGAGATTTATCTCCAGAAACAAGCGTAATATATGCCCCTTCAGCATTTCGTTCGACGAGTAGTGCCTGCTCTGAATTTTTTAGTTTTAAAAGTCTGGAAAGCGCCATAGCATCAGGCTCAAATCGGAGTGGCTTCAACCCTGCTTTGATTAGTGCTTGAATGAGTGGATCTAGGTTTTTTCTTTGTACTGCTACAACAGCTACCTGAGACTCGTGGTCTTGCTTTGCGATAACTTTTGAATCAAAATATATTTCTTCTGCTGGAAAAGGAAATAGGTCTTTTGCTTGCCATGCTATGGCCTCCGCAAGCTCCTCGTCTGCCACAGATGGTACTGTCAGGCCACGGGTATACCCTATAGATTCTGGAAAGGTTACAGCCACATAGGGAGTCGTAAATTTTCCAGATTTTATGAGTTGTTTGAGAATTTGCGTAAAAATATCAACATTTTGGAGTTGACCGGCAACAAAAGTACCTTCAGGAAGCTGCATCTGGGCACTATGAATAGGTATTCTCTTCTCGTTTACTTCAACACCA
>CAZPNL010000098.1:0-3301 GCA_964588145.1 uncultured Gammaproteobacteria bacterium | reverse complement strand
CGAAACTCGAAACTCGTATTTCTAACCTTCTAAATAACTAAACCTCTTCCTTACCCCTAACCTCTAAACTCTAATCCCTAAACTCTAAAACCTGCTCTCCCTTTGACAATCCGCCTCATATTCTATACGCTGATATGTAGACGTATAAACTTTTTAAAAAGGATACAGCATATATCGGGTACACAAATCATGGCGTTTGTGGCTTTGGTAGATGCCTGCTCACCATTATGGCTGATGAATTTTTTGCAGATATTAGTAACGGCGCCAATCCTCCAAAGTACCGCTATTTTGATGGTGAGAGCTGGAAGGAAAGCACGTCAGGCCGCTTTACCCAAATAGTTTCTCCAGTTACTAATGAGTTGTATGCAGAAGTGCCTATTGTTACACATGAAGAAATCGATGCAGTCATGACTGCTTCTGAAAATGCCCAAAAAGCCTGGGAAGCAGTACCGATGCATGACCGTGTAAAAATTGTCCACTTGGCTGCAGATTGGTGCCGTCATTATGCAGACTATTTAGCTGCAATCCTTGTCAATGAAGTAGGCAAGTCTGCAGGGGAAGCCAAAAGTGAGGTGATTCGCACCGCAGATCTCGTCGACTATTTTGCAGATGAGGTTCAGTCCATCCGTGGTGAAGAAATGGACAGTGATAATTTTCCAGGATTTGATAAAGGTCGTATCGCACTCATCGACCGTGTGGCACACGGCGTATCAGTGGCAATACCGCCTTTTAACTATCCTATCAACCTCACAGCCAGTAAACTTGCACCAGCACTCTTGATGGGCAACAGTGTGGTGCTCAAGCCACCTACTATGGGTGGTATCAGTGCTCTACATTTGGTAAGAATTTTTGAAAAAGCCGGTGTGCCAAAGGGTGTATTGACAGCTGTCACAGGTGGCGGCAGTGAGATAGGCGACCACCTCGTCAGTCATCCCAAGGTGCGTATGGTGACATTTACCGGCAGTAATGCTGTGGGTCGCTCGATAGCCCAAAAAGTGGGGATGAAGCCTATGGTATTTGAGTGCGGTGGCAATAACCCCGCTGTCGTCATGCCAGATGCTGATATGAAGACAGTCGCCAAAGAGATTCTCAAAGGTGCATTTTCCTACAGTGGTCAGCGCTGTACAGGCATCAAGTATGTCTTGGCAACTGAGTCAATTATTAATGAAGTAATTGATAAGGTAAAAGAAATGATGCCCGAGATGGTCAAGATGGGAGACCCTCGCAGCCCAGAAACCAAGATGGTAGGACCAGTGGTGTCTGAAAAAGAAGCCGAAAAGATCGAGGGCGAGATCAAGCGCCTCGTGGAAAATGGTGCAGAAGTTATCCTAGGTGGCAAGCGTGACAAGGCATACATCGAGCCAACTCTGCTCAAGAATAGTAAACCAGAGCTAGTAGTTGATACGGAGATCTTTGGACCAGTTGTGTCCTTTATCACCGTCAAAGACTATGATGAGGCACTCCGCATCATCAATAGTAGTAACTATGGCCTACAAGCATGTGTATTTACCAAAGACGAAGGCACGGGACTTGTGTTTGCCAAGAGAGTTGATGTAGGCACCGTCCAGATCAACGGCTCACCACAACGAGGCCCAGACCACTTTCCATTTATGGGTGTCAAACACTCAGGCGTGGGAGTCCAGGGAGTTCGCTATAGTCTTGAGTGGATGAGCAGATTGAGATCAGTGGTTATAAATAAGCCACAGTAAAGGGGTTAACCGAGAACTGAGAACCTAGAACCGAGAACGTCATAATGAAAATCACATTGGCCTTGGGGAGCATATCCCCAGGGCTAATTTTTGTATAATATTATTTTTGTAATTACCACAAAGGTGACAAGGTATTCTAAGCTACTCAAATATATCCACCTCGGAGGTGGGACAGTCTCGCCACATCGGGAGTTGTTACGTGTCAGGTGCGATACTGTGGCGACGCCTTGAAGACTTGAAGAAGTTGAAAAAATTCTATGCCTCTAAATAACTAACCCTCTAAGTCTCTATATAATATTTCCTCACAAACTCAATCTCTTCACTCGTAAAACCAAGTGAAGTGAGTTTTGCATCTATGGCACTATCGATTTCACCATCTTTTTTCATACCCTTGATGATGAGCATAATCATTTCGGTTGGCTCGTAGGGGAATATGATCCACTTGTCAGTTTGCTCTGCATAATACTTTGGCAAATACGTAGAGTGCGGTTTGTAGTATACGGATGCAGTCACCACGTCAGCTGGATGAAAACTTTTTAGATAATCTACAGCCCGTTCAAATGTTTTGCCGGTATCAGATACATCGTCCACCAAAAGTACTCTCTTATGTTCAATAGGAATATGGAGACCTTCAAGTATTTTCACTTCTCCAGACGACTGGATATCTGTATAGCTTTGAATCGAGATGACAGATATTGGGACTCGGAGTAGGTCTGTTAATAAATGTCCTACAGTCAGTCCTCCACGGGAAATGGCCACAATCAGATCCAGCGTTTGCTTGTCTGCGAGGATTTTTTCAGCTATGGTGCGGACATTTGTGTGGTACTGCTGCCAGGTGGGGGTAAGGTATGAAATTGCCATGGATATAGTATTAACGAGGTTTATATTATCGTCAAGAATCTAATTGATCAAATGCTACGAAACGATTGATGCTACAGTCAAAACCATGTCATTCTTGACCTGCCTCGCCGGCAAGGCGGGCCTGATCGAGAATCAGTCAGAGTGACTTTAGCTGGATTCCCGCTTTCCTGCCTGCCGGCAGGTAGGTGCGGGAATGACAAACAAACGCTATGGGGTAAAAATCCGACTTTAATAATTTATCATTTGCAGTATAATACATAAATGGGAAACACAAATTTCAAATATTCCAGTATTGCTATCTCTGGTGCTCCAGGAGCAGGACGCTCAACGCTCCTCAAAAATCTTAAAACCGTCGTCGAGCCCCTCGGGTGGGAAACATTTTCCGGAGGTGACTGGTCACGCCAGTTTGCTATAGAGGCAGGCAAACACGACGCAAATGACAAGACGCATCATTTTGCTACAGACGTCAGTGAGGACGTGGACCACAAGATAGATTTAGCACTTCGTGATAAACTCGCAGATAAAAACAATCACGTGGCAGTTGAGTCCTGGATAGCAGGGTGGAACATGCGTGGTTTGAAGCATGTGCTAAAGGTATTACTTATGTGTGATGATGCACTTCGGATAGACCGTATCGTCAATCGAGATCAGGTTACTGTAGAAGAAGCCAAAAAGCATTTACGAGAACGCGAAGATTCCAATCTAGGTAAGTGGAGTCGGATGTACAAAGT
>CAZPNL010000097.1:0-3318 GCA_964588145.1 uncultured Gammaproteobacteria bacterium | reverse complement strand
CCACATAAAAGAGTCTCCGTTCTTCCTCGATATGATAATCCCCTTGTGGCAAGACTTCTTTGATGAGCGCGTCTGGGATAGGAAGCTGCTCCTTTCGCTCTATAGTAGGAAAGCGTTGACCCACGAGATTTGTCACAAATACCAAAGGAAATTCTAGCCCTTTTGATGCATGAACTGTGAGGATATTGACGGCGTTATTCATGGACCAATCAGTGTCGGATGCCAGTGGCCCTTCACCTAGCTCCATAGACAAATCAATCCACTCAACTGCGGCAAAGACACTGGCATCATCTTTTTCAGATTCAAAGGTCTTGAGTCTGCCAAAAAATTTCGCGATATTTTCAGCTTGTTTTTCATCTTTGGTAGACGCATATGTAGCAAACTGCTTGAGGAGCCCTGAGTCTGCGAGGAAAAAATACAGTATTTGACCCGCAGTATCGTGCTTGATGCGTGCCATATGCCTATGGATCATTTCTACGAGTTCAAAAAGCTTTTTCTTGGCTTTTTTGTCTATAAAAACATCTTTATCTGAGGAAATATCCGGGGCTAGCTCCAGCTGTTCTACATCTCCTGCGATCCGTTCACAGGCTTCAAAAAGTGATATGGAGTAGCTGCGTGCCATATTTACAATAGTGGCTATGTCACGGGCCGAGAGTCCAAATATATCCATCGAGAGCACGCGGTACATGGCGACATTATCATCGTAGTGGGCTAAGATTTTTAGATACGCGATGAGATCTTTCACCTCTGCCTGACGGTACAGCTGACCTGGTCCCAAAAACTGATGCGGTATGCCAGCGCGGTTAAGAGCCCGAACAAATGGCTCTGCATGTGCATTGGCACGAACGAGGATAGCTACATCACTCCACAGCATGTCCTGCCCGCGCTCAGTCTTGACGCGTGATGCGTGACGCTTGATGCTTTTTACTACCTCCTCCGCCTCCTGCTCTACCCGATCAGCGTAGATAAATGACACTTTTTCTCCATTGATGCGCCGCATACTCTCGAGCTTTTTGTCTATTTTTTCCACAATCTCCAGCCGGTCTGGATTGTTGTGCCGGATCAAGTCATATGAGCGATCGAGAATCTCTTTGGTAGAACGATAATTTTTGGTTAGAACAACCACTTTTGTTTTTGGAAATCTACTACGAAACTGAATAATATTTGATACTGCAGCCCCACGAAATCTGTAGACTGCTTGGTCATCATCTCCCACCACTGTGATATTTTTTCGTGAGCCCGCAAGCAGTACTGCCAACTCATTTTGGGCATAATTTGTGTCTTGAAATTCATCAATCAGGAGATATTTGAATTGATCCTGGTAGCGTTTGAGAATATTTTTTCGCTCCCGAAGAAGCATGAGAGACCTACTGATCAGATCTGAATAATCAAATAGCCCATTTGCCATCTTGAGATCTTCGTAGTGCCGGTAGGCATGTGCTAGTTCTAGGTACTTTTTTTGCTCATCCATCTCCTCTTCAGTCTCGTGCTTTTGCCCCTCTGCCCACTTCATATATTCCTCCGGCGATACATCCTCATCTTTGAGCCGGCTAAAGTGGCCAAGCATACCAGAGACAAACTTGGCAGGGTTCCCAAGCGGCCGAAAATACGCAAGCTGAAAACTAAAGATATTTTTTTTGAAAAACAGGATGCTTTCCGCTTCGGTCATCAGACGAAATCCACTATCAAGTCCGATATGGATCCCATCAGCTCGCAGCAGCCTATCGCAAAAGGAGTGAAATGTAGAGATCCACATCTGGGTGGAGCCGTATGGCAGTACTTTGTCTACACGCTCTTCCATCTCGCGACTGGCCTTTTCTGTAAAGGTGAGAGCCAGAATCTCGTCTGGCTTTGCCAAACCACTGGTGATGAGATGACTGATACGCTCAGTAACGACTGTAGTTTTCCCCGTCCCAGCACCTGCGATAATCAAAAGAGGACCATCACCATGGGTGATAGCAGAAAGTTGTTCGGGATTAAGGTTTTTGGAAGTATCAGGTGATGCCACGACCTAGATTATAAACTAGTTTAACTTTCTTTGTCTTTAGATGCATCCGTATTATAATTGCCCTATGACAGCTCACATATCAAATCATAAAATTTATGCGACAGACGGAGTGGAGATGGACGCACTCCTCTTTACGCCCGAGATACAGACCAAAAAAATTATTATTCATGTGCATGGCAAAGAAGGTCACTACATGCAAAACCACTGTGTCACGTCGATGATATCTGCGTATCCACAAATAGGGTATGCATTCCTCACGTTTAATTATCGCGGTCATGATTCGATTGCAGATATTCTCATCAAAAAAGATAAAAAACTCACATGGGGCCAAGGAGGAGCCGCATTTGAAACTATAGAAGAAAGCATACATGACATAAGTGGAGTTATCGATTTTGTGCAGTCTTTAGGGTACACAGAAATCATACTCCAAGGTCACAGCTTAGGGCCACATAAAATTTGTTACTACTTTTCTCAAACACATGACGTGAGAATTTCAAAAGTTATCCTCCTTGCTACTTCAGATATTTACAACCTCCTCAATCTCAAGGTTCCAGATTGGAAAGAAGCTCGTTTAGCAGCTAAAAAACTGATTGATGCAAAAAGCGAAATGGAACTTATGCCCGTGCACCTCTGGAGCAATAGTCCTTTTTCAGCCCGGACAGTATGGAGTTACACAAGACCTGATTCACATGCATTTGTCTTTAACTTTTCTGATCCGACACGAGAATTTATCCATTTTAACCAAATTAAATTGCCAATACTTGTGGTAAATGCACAGGATGATATAGCTATCGGTTGCGCAGCTGAAGTGTACACAAAATTACTTCAGCAAAATACTACATCCTCACGTATCTCTGTAAAAACCATTGATGACACAACGCATGGATTTATGGGCAAAGAAGATATACTCGTCAAAAGTATTTGCGATTGGGTACAAAAAGCTCAATAATACACTCCCTGCAAAGCCACTCCAGATTTTTTCTCTTTAAATTTTTTTGCCTTACTGTCTGTAATTTTTACTGATTCGTGTATATAGACGTGACCAACTTTGCCTATGTCTTCTGCCAGCTTTGATGCGATATTTACTGGTCCTCCTGCTATCTCTTGAACTTTGGGAAAGAGCAGCACTTCGCCTTTGGAAACCCCTACGGTAGATTTATAATCATTGGCTTTTAGCGCCACAACCGATGCTTTTGCAAACTCCACTGCAGTTTGGGCATCCTCACACACAAATATCCCTATGCTTCCATTGCATTTGATTTCTTTGACAGGATATTTTTCTACCACACGTGACAGCAGTCCGTGCGCGA
>CAZPNL010000096.1:0-3387 GCA_964588145.1 uncultured Gammaproteobacteria bacterium | reverse complement strand
ATATAAACCCAAAAACCAGCCACAAATGTACTTTTGAGGTGGCTGATGTAGGATATATATTATACCATTTTGAGGCGAGACGTGCAAACTATAGGGCTATGACTGAGGTTAAAAGAGTGTAGATTGATCACCATTTCGATCACTTTCTATCGTTTCATAGCTTGTGGAGTTTGGGTAGAAGACAAGTGTATGGACGCCACATACGCACGGTGTAAATATAGGGGCCATAGAAGTAGGACCTGCGGAATAGATGGCTAACGTTGACCTGAGAGCGTTTAAATGATGCGTTTGACCCTCCATACATTCGGTTGGTCTTCCTAATTGCTCTATATATGCTTCAATATCTTCAATGAATGCGACGTGTGCCGCGCTTCGTCTTGGGTCTTCAAGGTGTTTTGACATATTAATTGGCAGTAGCCGGTAATTGATCTGTTATCGGGGTAGATATTGATTGAGTAAATAGATTGGATTGTGTGTCTCGACCATTTGCGGCATCCGGAAGATGCATAGTACCATCTCTTTGTAGAAGAGGAATATACAGTTCATCTGGGAGGAGTCCCGTTGTTCCAGCGTGTTTTATGAGAAGATTTATATCTGTGCTGTCGATTTTTTTGGGTCTTTCAATAGTATAGTCTAGATCAGTGCAGGTTTTTTCGACAAGCTTTTTATATGTTTTATCTAGTGTATTTCCTGAGACTTGTAGTGCTTGTTTTAGCGTTGCAACCTTTGTTTCGTGGCAAAGGGCCAGTAAGAGTGCATATTCTTGGATGCTGATATTTCTACTTGCAAGTAGTTGATAGAGCTTTCTGCTCTTTGCTTCAGCTACATATAGAGCAAGCATGTCATCTATCATTGAAATAGGGAGTTGGCTTGTATTTGCTTTTGTCATACGCGCTACATTTGACGTATATTTTTGTGCAATACGGCTAAACATATGAGCTCTTGCATTTTGGTAGTCGACGCAACCGGGAATTAGTTGCACAGTGAGCTGGGCAATATCATGTGTTGTCGTTTTGGAAACCCAAATTGAGGCTATATTATCATCTGCACTGCTATAGAGATCTGCAACGAAGCGTATACCTCCACGTTCAACTTTGTAATCTCTACTGAGCTCAAGTGGTGTTACGGCAAGAAACCTTTTGAGTGTAGCTCCAGAGCTGCGACCATAACGAAGTAAATATTCGTATCCTAGGTCTCTATTTACGACTTGGTCAAGACCAGGCTCTATAAACTCAGTTGGAGTAATTGCCTCTGTCATATATTCTCAAAAAGTGTGTGGGTTATGGGGTTGGGGTGGCTGGAGCAGCAGATGGACCTTCTGGGGCTGGTGGGGTGCCTGCTTCTGCTGCTACTACTACTGCTGCAGTTGCAGTTGCTTCAGCTACTACTGTTTGTTTCATTTTTACCATTCCGGGGTCTAGAGGTGCTTTAATAACATTAACAAATACTTCCTGATCATCTACAAAAACACAAAATGGCCCGTCTCCATGTGCTGTAGGTTCATTGTCTGCAGCAGCGGTAAATGTATTTACGACAGTGCCGTCTTTGTCTCGTTGAGTAAATTGAAGAGTTGGTGGATAGCCCGGCACGTCTTTGCGTGCGGCAGTCCAATCGTCATTTTTAACCGTCTGACCATCAGCTAAAGGGGCTGCTCCTGCAGGATCGCAAGGATTTTCTCTTCCATTGGCTTGTTGAGTAGGAGCTTGGGCGGTTAGGCTGGCACTTTTTAATTCTTCTACTTGGTGAGGTGCTGCCATGTTTCCGGCATAATCTATTACAACACCAACTACCTGTGATACTTGATCAGTAGCTTTGCGTACTATTAATCCAGCTTCAGTGGCGGTTGCAGCAGGAGCACCGTCTGGTGAGGATCCACAGGCGGTTAGAAATAAAAGAGCAGTAGCAGCATTCGAAATCTCTCCTAGGGTAGGAAGGTTAATAGAAATGTCATCTGGAGCAATAACATGTCCTCTGCCTTTTATATTGAGGCCTTTGACATGATTTTCGCCGCCTTTTGGTATTTCACTCATATGCATTAAATGTAATTACTAATACGATATTTTACCATAAAAACCTGTAGCTGTCAATACTATAGGGCCTACAATGTGTGTGTTTGAGGCTATTTGTGCTTGAGCTTGCCCGAGCTTGGGCTTTCCTGCCTCGTAGATAGAATTATAGTAGGGATAATAGTAGAATACCTGACGCAGAGTGGACAGAAGGGGAAGGTAGAGGTTTAGAGGCTTAGGGGCTTAGAGGCTTAGGGGTTAGGGAAAGCGAGATAAGAGATAAGAGATAAGAGATAAGAGATTGCTCCATTGCTCCATTGTTCCATTGTTAGCTAGGTCGTGGGGTTCTATTGCTGTGCCCCTAACGAAGTCCCGCCCTGGCGGGATGAAGTGGGGTTTTATAGTTGTTCAGATCGAGGAATTATACGTTTTATATGAAGGCTATGTATATATGTAGGTATTTTTCTTGTTCTGACAATCTGCATGTGCATTAGCACTTCATGATTACTGTCTGCTAGGGATATGGGTGAGCGTGCGAGGAAAAATAGATTATAACTCTTAAAAATTTTTGTCACAGATTTCTGACAGATTCAGATATGGTGTAAATTTTTATTTACATAACATATTTTTGTATAAAGTATTTCCTCTAGGTCTTGTATACTTCTGTGCTTTTGATTTGTGTCAACCATAATCTGTTTGTTAATCGTATTATGGGGTTTATATAAAATGTGACTGATATATAAGATCACAAAGTGTATCAAGAATAGCTGTATTATATGACGTGTGCCTTGAGGTGCTTGCATGCATGGTATATGGGGTGATTTAGCTCGAAATAGCAGTGTAAGTGCATAAGTGCTACGGACTTTTATGGCGATATGGAGGCCATATATGGGATAGTGGAAGACCTGTAAGTAGAATGAGATTAAATCCAAAATTCAAATGTCAAATGTCAAAACAGGAGAAACATATTTGAATACAAAATTATAGTGAAAGTTGATGATAACTGTGATTTATCGCTTTATAAGATATATGGTAGTTTGCGGGAATAATTTATAGTAGCGAGGCTGGGTATTTTTCCTGCAAAATAGAATGTGGATATTTGGACTTATCCACAAACATTTCACATTTTTTCCCCGAGTGGGATATCCGCAGATAGTCTGTATGGAGGGGTGGGGAATTCCCGAGGTGTAAAGCTTTATAGTAAAAGATGAGCGCAAGATGGGAGACAGATAAGCGCAAGATAAAACGCAGATGAGCGCAAGATGGGAGACAGATAAGCGCCAGATGATGGGCTAGATGTGCGCAAGATTGTAGTAGAATTTGTATACAGATTATTGGAGGATTATGTCTGATGGGAGTTGATGATACTTTATGTCTATTT
>CAZPNL010000095.1:0-3502 GCA_964588145.1 uncultured Gammaproteobacteria bacterium | reverse complement strand
AAAATTTTCCAATTATCTTTATTTAACCAATTATTAGAGTAGCTAATAAAATATATAAAAGGTAACAGAATAACAAAAACTTTAAAGAAACTTGTTTTGTTAGTATTTGAGGAATTACTGAGAGATTTTTTCAGCACTACCGTTCTTCCCAGGAGATAAACTCATACTCGCCTGTAGTTGGGAAATATGGAGGTGGTGTATAGTAGAGACTAGCATCATAAATAACTTCGCGTTGGGAAAAGCCAGAAGCTGGTTCATTGCCAAACCCGGCACTGCCCTGTCCATAGCTCCAATAGGACTTGAGATTGCTGATGAGAGATCCATAGATATTTAGTTGTTGACGCACGGCATTGTTGCTCATATTACATCCTGGCTGTTTATAGTTATGTCGGATGACATGACCTTGGGCGGCCAGAAGAGCTGCATCTATATTCATAATTTGCGGAATTTCTAGACCCATTATGATGTCATTTTGTGCAATGAGCCCAAGACTGTTGGTTTTATCCCTCGCGGCATACGTGATGGAGTTGGGAAGCCAGATATTCATTTTATTTACATTGAGCGGAAAGCGAGCAGCCACAACTGTTGCTGTGCCTTTGACTACTCCTTCCACCCACACGGTGTCTTCAAAAAAATATAATTGCTTCTGAGACAATGTATATGTGTTGAGAGTAGTCTCTGCCGTAATTTTTTGAGAGAGGTTTTCACAATTATTTTCTACGCTCCAACCTTTTTGATTTGCAGCTGCTGTGACTTTTTTGACAGTCACACTACCGTCTTGAGCAAAGATCACATGATATCCTAGTCCGCCCGAAGCCCCTTTATAAACTCCATTTTGTTGGGCAGCAGTTTTCATTTGGTTAAAATCTAGTGCAATACTGTTAAAATCAACTGCTGGTACTGGGAATTGCCAAAGAGATGATGGTCCACCTTCACCCCAGACGCCATTTTTTGTAGCAGATGGAGAACATCCTGTCTCAGTACCACACGTATATGTTTGTTTCGCACTTTGTATGAGAGAGTCATGCGTACCGTCCATACGGATGCCACCATTGGCAAATACTTTGCCGTACACTTGGATTTTTTGTCCAAACCATATGTTGCTATTGTTGAGAAATGCAAATTTGGCTAGGGAAGGTATGCCATATTTAGCCACGACTGTACGCTTGATATCAGGATAGCTATTGAGCCAACCCGTAGAGGTAATAGTCACTATAGATGAGCCAGGGATAGGTTGAGTGATTGTTAAACTATATGTGGCCTCAGTATTCCCATAGGGATCAGCCATGGTGTGAATGTATGGACCTGCATGTCCAGTCCCATCTGTAAAGTCATTTGGGGCATGAGCCAGATGCCATCTATAATATTCAGCGCCAGATTGAGCAATCGTTAGAGCTTTTTCATAAACCTCCGTACGAGTTGAAGAGCTATATTGTGTGGCAGCTAGGAGTGCAAGCCCACCTACAGCGATTGACATAGTGAGTCCTATGACAAGCACTATGATAGAAATTGCTCCTGTTGTCTGCTTGTTCAGTTTATCTTTCATATGTCTATATATACTATACATAAATTCGAGATGGATTTTATTATTTTTTATAAATTATCCTTGAGACTTCGGATCGTTGCGCTACTGGTTGACTCATAGAGTGTTGCGCTTGTTTTGCCTGATGGGTTTATGCGAATTGTAGCCTGGATCATGCGCGTGTTGAGGATACGTGAAGCTGAAGGGAGTGGATTTGCTACTTTGTCCGCTGGCCAGTTACCGTTGTAATATTTAAATACTGGAGCGCTACGCATATCAACGCCATCTGCTATCACAAAAATATTTTCCTGTGCTGCGTTGTAAGTCAAAGGAGTTCCGGTTGGTGTAATCACTCCTTTTTTGAGTTGATTTCCTACTAAAAAGTACCGTACTCGGTCTACAATGCCATCATCAGTAACATCCGCATAAAAAGTAAGTTCAGTATCGTTTGTGGTAACTAGTGGCCACGCTCCTGTCTCAGATTGCCTCGCTTCACGGATATCCTTTATGATACGAGTGAGTGACCCTTGTGCTGCGCTAATTTTTTGTGACTCTTCGAAGCTAAAGTTGTACGCATTGCTGTAGCTTATGAGGAGGGATATGAGGCCGCCCATGACAAAGGTTGCGATGATCATGGCAATCATAAGTTCAATCGTGGTAAATCCTAATTGAAATTTTTTCATATTATGGACTGAGCGTGACATTTTCACGCTGATTTGTAGTTACAGTAACAGAGCTTGTAGCTAGCTGATATCCATCAAGAGAAACCGCGAGATCATAGACGCCTTGCTGGAGTGGTGAATAAAATACATGCCCATAGCTGGAGCTACTTGTGGCAGGGGTGATTTTGGTATCACTGTATGCTAAGAGCGTGCTAGAGAGAGTAGCGACGGCATTATAAAGCAACTGTTTCTGAGCATTTTGTACAACTACGAGTAGTGAGGATGGATTTTTGAGGGCATTGGTAACATCTAATTTAAAAACAGACGCTGGTGAAAGTGTTATAGGGAGCACAGGATTTGATCCTGCTAGTGTATAAGTCGATGTGCTAAAGTCGAGATTATATACATCCCATTCAAGTGCCATCATTGTGCCTGTGCCTGCGATAGTTACGTTTTGGGAATATTTATACACTGGTACATCCGTTGTGTCATATCCAATTATTTTAGAACCTTTCAATTTAAAGGATGATAAGATTAAATTTCCGTTTGTATCTCTCATGGAAAATTGTATAGAGGAGAGCTTATCAATTGCGAGTGTCACTTGAGTTAAGCTACCAGCAATAATAGTAGCAAAAGGTTGTGAGGGGTTTGCTACAACGGTAGTGCTATATGTTTTATCAGTAGAATATCCGGATTTTGTTGCAGTGATTTCATAACACGTAACGCACGCTGGGGCTCCTGGAAATGATACCAATCCATTTACATCAGTGAGTGTTTGGATATTGATATTTGGGGTTACGACGGTATTTTTGATGGTGATAGTAGCACCAGATACAGGTGCGCCAAGAGCATCCAGAACTTGAGCTATCAGTGTGCCACCACCACCATTGGTTTCAATGCCTTTTGGCGCTACATTGGTGACAAGCGTTACTGGAAATGATGATTGATAAACTCCAGTCCAAGAAACCTCTATGCGAACGCGTTTGTAGTCAGATGGGAGCAGGTCTATGGGAGCAACATTATCAAACGGGTCATCAATGTACTGTATAGATGTCGTAACGACAAAGTTGGAGCCACTATCATTTACTGACTCACTACTGGGAATTGTGCCGCTAGGGATTCCCCCAGTCGTCCCTATATTTGCATATGAAAGATTTCGTATGCGCTCCATACGGTCTTGTGCAAGAGCCAGTGCTTTAGCTCGCACCTGTGATGCTCCGATGTTTTGAAGCACCACCTGAAATATACCCATGACAGCTGCGATGAACATGCCAAGTAATCCTAAGGCTATGATAGTTTCAAGAAGTGTAAAACCTTT
>CAZPNL010000094.1:0-3532 GCA_964588145.1 uncultured Gammaproteobacteria bacterium | reverse complement strand
GTATGGAGCCAAAAGCTCATCATGAATCTCATGGGTTTGTTCACTCATCAACCAACGCAGCAAGAGATCTACAGGGATGTTGCCTGCTATATCTTGACGAATATCAGCAAGTGACGGACTAATGCGAGTTCTGGCCATATAATTTACACTCTCTTCTGTTCTATTGTACTACGAACAGGTAGAATAGAGCGTATGCTCTCGAAATTATTTAAGCTTCCTCATGTTGAAATTGCCAACGTGCGACTGTTTTATATTTTGTCATTTTTTTACAGTGCATCTTTTGTGCTTCCTAACTGGGTGTACTTATTCCAAAAATATCTCAGCATTTCTCAGATAGGGTTTATAGATGCAGTGGCGATTTTAACTGGTGTGCTCCTGGAAGTTCCCACTGGTGGATTTGCTGATGTGTTTGGCAAAAAAATGACACTTCTTGTAGCCAATGTGTGCATCTTGGCATCAACTATACTTTTAATCTTTGCTCATACTTTTACCGAATTTCTCATAGGAAATACGCTTATGTTTATTGGCTTTACCTTTAACTCAGGAGCCTTTGAGGCATTTCTCTATGACACACTGGCTGAACATAAAAAACAAAAAGATTTTGGGGCAGTACTATCGCACTCCACATCTCTTGGACTGCTCATGGTCGTTGGCTCCATGATGATAGGAGGAGCGCTCTTTACCATAAACCCTATCGCACCATTTTTGGCATGGGCCATCACGAGTGTGATTGCGATTTTTGTTCTCTTCTGTGTCACTGAACCACATATAGACACACACAAAGTCACTTGGAAATCGTATATACAGAAAATGAAGGACGGAGTGCAGACGATCTTTTCACACAAATTTCGAAGTATCCTCGTACCAGTTATTGCAATTAGTATACTTTTTAATCTCCTTCAGGGAGTCACTCGCCAGTCGACTGCGCAATATTTTGGCTTTTCTGCAGAGATGTTTAGTTATGTATTTTCAGCAGCCATGCTTCTGGCCTACTTTGTCCTCAAAAACTTTGATAAGATTCATAAAATATTTGGTACCTCTCGGCTTTTTCTTTCAGTTTTTGTGTCATTTGGACTCGTTTTTATACTAGGAACTTCTAGCTCTCATCCAATTGTTGGAATTTTATATTTCCTATTACTTACGAGCATTGGTCGAATATCGCTCCAATTAAGCTCTGTTGCGGCAAATGAGCATATTGCATCAAGTCATAGAGCCACAGCGCTATCTGCACTATCGCTTTTTGGAGAAATACCCTACATATATATGATGTTTTTTGCAACTCAAATGGTGGCACTCCCAAATATTCCATATTTCCTCACGGGACTGGCTGTATTTTCAGGTATACTATGTGTATATATACTGTGGAATAAAAAAATAATATAATCGTATATTTATTTTTGATAAAGACAAAATATGTCATTCTCAACCTGATTGAGAATCAAGAATAGGTCTTTACCAGATTCCCGCTTTCGCGGGAATGACATATTTTAAATCGTCTATCGAAATATATTTACAGTTTAATAATTATCTATGATTTCTGATTTTGCAAAACAACTTTTTAAAGAATATATCGAACTTGATACTAGCTCGCTTGGTGGAGAAGCCTATGAACAAGCCGTCAATATTTTAGAAAAACCTCTTAAGGAATTGGGCTATACTACGGAAAAAATTGAAATTCCAGAGTCGGTTTGTAAATTAAAAAATAGAGTTCACCTTTTGGCCAGAAAAACTGTTAATCCAAAACTGCCGACACTCCTCATCTACAATCACATGGATGTTGTGCCAGCCAGTTATCCAGACGCATTTACATTTCGCCAAACTGACGGAAAACTGTATGGACGTGGAGCATGTGACCACAAGGGTTCAACAGTCGTCGTTATTGATGCACTCAGACAAATTCCTGATGATCATCTGCGCTTCAATATCCTCTTTTGGGCCACATGTGATGAGGAAACGGATCAGGCTGCACAACTCGACTACATGACTGAGTATCTTAAGTTGCCTTCGGAAACAATTGTGTATGATCCTGATACATTTGCGGGTGGCATAAGTGTCGCGCATCTAAGTCTGGCACAAATCACTATCACCATCCATGGCACGTCAGCGCACTCAGGTATGAGTCATCTGGGGAAAAACGCAATTGAGGATGCTGCCAAAGTTATAACGTTTTTACAAACTATTCGCACCGAGTATGAACAGATATCATCAAAAATTTCAACGTTTGAAAATCTTGGTGGCAAAGTCGTCAACCGCTGTAATGTCAATGTAATTGCTGGTGGCGGAGCTACAAATGTCATCCCCGATAGATGCACGATTACAGTCGACTGCCGCTACATTCCTGATGTTAATCTGTACGAGTCACATAAGAAATTTATGGAAAGGCTGAAAAATTTTTGTACAGAACATCATATTTCGTACACCATAGCTCATGAACATACAAATGAGGGAAATATGTGTGATCATCATGTAGCTGTCGAAATAAATGAGGTGTATCAAAAAATCTCTGGCGAGGGCGGCCTTTATGCCATCATGGGCTCAACCCCACTGGCTGAATGGACCAACAAAATGAAACTCCCGCACTTTGGACTGGGAGTAGCCAGGGCAGACACCAAGATGCATGGGGTGGATGAATTTTGCTATGAAAAAGATATGACAGATGTGATTGAAACCCTCAAAGTATTTTTGACACGGAGATAAATTGGTACTAATTGACGACATCCTTCGGGGAGTGTCATACTATTTTTAATGCCTACCAATCCTCCCCCACTCCGAACAACAAATTATGTGATGTATGTCATCCTTTTCATAGCAATTGTACTGATCTTGTCCACTGTTTATATATTAGGCAAAACCCAAACCAAAGCCATCCCGTCTACACAAAATTCTAATTCACAATCATTCCAATCCTTTACACCAACTCCTGAAGATCTTCCTGTATCCATAGGTCCATCACCAAAAATCCCTGTAGCTGCAAAACCAGTCATCTATCTTTATCCGGAGGCAAAAGCAAATGTGACCGTGAAGCTCTCGTACAGAGGTAAACTTCTGACGACATACCCTACGTACGTTCAAAAAATATCAGGATGGAACGTAACCGCATTTCCAGACGGTAGGCTCATTAACAGACTTGATAATAAGGAATATAGCTATTTATTTTGGGAAGGTACACCTGAAAAATTCACTCCAGATCTGAGTCATGGGTTTGTGGTCAAAAGCACTGATGCCAAAGATTTTCTCCAGGAAAAACTCAGTCAATTGGGGCTTTTGCCAAAAGAATACAATGAATTCATCGTCTATTGGCTACCTAAGCTTCAAGATAATAAATATAACCTGATAACATTTGTTGGAAAGGAATATACAGATACTGCCCCACTGGAAATAACTCCCAAGCCAGACAGCATGTTACGTGTCTTTATGGTGTATAAACCACTGATTGCACCCGCACACGTATCAGAGCAAAATATCACGCCATTTGTTCGCAAAGGATTTACTGTGGTCGAATGGGGTGGACAGGAAATGCAGTAGTTAGTCT
>CAZPNL010000093.1:0-3535 GCA_964588145.1 uncultured Gammaproteobacteria bacterium | reverse complement strand
AAAGCATCAACACTGCATCATACCATTTCTGAAGAATATATATTTATTGTGTACCTTGTGAGATTAAAGATAGATTAAAAAAACTACTACTAGACATGAATTGAAACCTCATAAGGAACAGGCAGCGATTGTATAGATGTACTTTCAACCACGTGTACAAATAGATTAGACAACCTTCGAGCTAAATTTGTACTAATGTGATTACCTATATGCATATCATCAAAAATATTTTGCCTATCCCCACACCCAACATCTGATGCCGTACAATATTCCCAAATCATATGCACTCCGTGAGCTAATTGTTCAGGTGATCCGGCAAATATATTTTTACCCATAGGTCCTCCGAGTCCATCTGCCTGCTCATATTGACCTTGTATAAATTGAAGCGCAACTGGCGAAATAGGTTCAACTTGTACCAAAAGAGCTACAGTACGAATAGCATCTTGACGCTGTTGAAGTCTATGTAAAAGCTCCTGATCTACATCTTGTACATCCGCTTTACTCACAACAACTGGCAGCGCCTTACCCAATCGAGACATGAGTGCGCCATAGAGAAAATCTTCAAAAGCTGCTACTGTGCGAATTTCGTGATCTTCAAATATACTTCTATCAGCAAGACAGAGATTAAATGTAATTTGAGCTAATAAATCACCCTCTCGTAACGCAGAGCTTAATAATCTATTTTGAGTAATATTTTCAGTATATAAAGTAGCTACGACCTTTGTTGCACGAGCAAAAACTCGATCATACGAATCCCAAAGGCTAGCATCGCTCGCCTCAGTTACGGGTTTAGTCACTCTTGCATATTCCACTTTATCTGCATTTGGATGCCACATATCTACTGTAAGAGCTGAATCTTCGCCGACCATCCAGGAAGCATCTTCTACTACTTGTGGATGCCATGATTTTCGTATGAGCGGAAGCATGAGCATCATCTCATTTACTGTATCTAAATCATATATACCTTGTTTTGCCTCAGCAGCTATTACTCCAAACGCATCATATAATGACTTAGATTCCTTACCAGTCGGACTTGTAAATGTTGTAATTGCGTCAGCAATCCTCATTATTTCAAAAATATCTCTTTTTGATATCTTTTTATTTATAATTTCGCCATATCTTCCTTCATGAACTTCTTTTTTTATAATTGAACTTTGATATTTTTTATCCTGATGTAACGCATATGACATTACTAATTCGGGAAATTGTATAGAATATTGCTGCTCCCATTGACGTAATATGCCAAAGCCATCTCTGAGCTCTCTTTCTCTATTTATTGATTCTGATTTCATTGCAACTGTAAAACTAGTACCTACATCATGAAGCATCATAGCTAAGGAAATACCAAAAAAAGTCTCCCCATCTACCCACTCCGGATGCAATAAGCAATATTCCAATACGAGCCTTGAACTCGCAAAGCCATGCTGCGTTATCGTTTTTTCTATAGCTTGCATCTGAACCTTTGGAAACCACCCCTCATCACGCATTTGACGAAGCATAATTGAAACGTACACAGTTGCATTAAAATGTGCAACCTCCAGTTGTTCCTGCACACCTAACTCCGGTGAAGCTGCTTGCACACCAGCCCAAATCAATGTATGTTTTTCTTCAAAAGGAGTATCAGCAGAAGACCACCAATCATATAATGTATCATCACCGATAACTTTAGGCTTCACACGTAAATCATTAACTAATTTAGTAACGGCATCAGTATCACCTTCCTCTAAGACAGCCTGCACAACATCGTCAGGCAATCCGCGAACCTGTTGTCTTTGTACACCAGTAACTTGACCCGGAAACATCCTATCCATTGGATCTCCAGACAAATAATCACCAATCGATTGCTGGATATCATTAACCACTTCTCTCATAATGGGTCATTCTAAAATGTGAAAAATCATGTCGGAAGTACGCACCTATAGGTACTCGTACCTCAATTTTTTCTATATCCATTGTGAAATATTTGCGATTAAAAGTAGGTTAAGGGTGACACATTTTTTGAGGGTAAAATTTCTCAACACACAAGCATCGAATAAAAATATTTTTCTCTAAAAGTAATGAGCTTCTTTTTGCCAAAAAATAATACGCTCAAAATCTCAATGCTGAAAAATTCATACAAAAATTTTTGTATAAATGCATCTGATATTGCGCACAAGATTCAATCTGTATCACATGAGACACTCTGTACCCATCAGTACTCTATTGACAACGTTTGATGCCAGATGATACGTTGTGTATGGTAATGATCGTAATAGAGATATTTTGAATTTCCTTGCCCAAGATACAGGAGGCGCATATGGCACTTGGTGATGAATGGCCAGATCTACTGACAGTACGCGAAGTAGCAAAAATTTTGCGTGTTTCGCCACTCACAATCAAGCGCTGGGGCAAACGAGGTAAGCTTCCCGCCATCCGCATCAACTCCCGCGGTGACCGCCGCTACAAAAAAGAGGCAGTCATGTGGCTTCTGGGACTGCAGCAAAAAGGGCAGATCTAAAGCAAAACTCCTCACACGCGAGACATCTGTCATTCCCGTGAAAACGGGAATCCTCTCTGGATGCCCAATTATGTTAGGGATCAAAAATGCTTTACCAATTTTTCCCTTACTACCCTACTGATTCTGAACCAAGTTCAGAATGACGACGCGTTATACATCTTTCACAAAAAAGGCCTGCACTTTATAGTGTCAGGCCTTTTATTTTTTTTACAAAAAATTTACGTTATTGATTTTCGCCACTATTATCTGTTGGCATCTCTTCCGACTTCTCTTGCGGTGAGAGTGTCACAACTATACTCGTTTCTTTGTTACTGGATTCACCAGTGATGACAAGCGTTGCCCCCATGGCATCTTTTGATAAAACTCGTGAAGACGAATCCCCACTTGTGACTGTTTGTGCTACAGTCCAACCTTTTGCTGCTAATTCTTTATCATAGTATGCGGTCACTTTGGCAGCACCGTCTGTAGTTGTAAAGGAAACAAATGTCCCTTCACCTCCAGATCCTTTTCCCGTCATAGATCCAGCCACTTTGGCCCCAGGATATACAGGGAAATCTTTTGGAAAGCTCGCAGGGATCTGACCACTACCGACATCCAGCGTAGATCCAGTCTTTTTGTCAGTTACGGTAAATGTACCTGTATCGTCCGAATCTACCTTTAGTCCAGTTTTTTCCTCAAGACCCTTTTGCATGAGTCCTATACCAAACTTGGAAAACAACACGCTACCAAGCACACTCAAGAGTGTACCAACAACCACCAACACAATCACACACCCGATCCCGATCTTTGCAGCCAGAGGCAAACTCTTTTTTGCAACATTTCCATCTTGACTACTCGTCTCTGCCATATATACCGTCCTTTCAGGATAAATACTAACAGCTATGGTAGTGGAGATATGATAAAACTGCAAGCTACAGCTATACATCACAATATGCGTCCACTATGCAAATATGAAAATCTTTTATATACCATTATCTACTGCAGGCTATAATATATTATAAAATTTTACACGCACCTAGACGTGCGTCCTCTTGACTA
>CAZPNL010000092.1:0-3746 GCA_964588145.1 uncultured Gammaproteobacteria bacterium | reverse complement strand
GCAACCACTACTTTTCTTAGTAAAAACAAATAGTGTAAATTTTGTAAGTGAATTTTTGACCTAAAGCCCCATCCAAGCCATCTTCGCCCCCGCTCACTACTTCTTCTGGTTGCTCCTCGCCCCGGTAGTCTTTTTGTACCTCAACTAGCCAAGTTTTCCCCAATACCTTTACTTTTCAGCACATTTATGCTATAGTATAAACAGGTGCTTTTTGACGAAGGAGAGAACAGATGTCAAACCCTGATGTTACCGGGACCCAGACGGCCTATGTGGCCACTGCTGAGCCCCGCGAATCCATCGGGGCGGCACTGGGCTACCTCGCTGGATTCTTGAACGCTGTCGGCTTCATCTGGTACTGCCAGGTGATGTTCACGAGCGAAACCACGACAAACCCGATCAGCTGGTGGTTGTGGTTTGGGGAAACCCTGATCAGTCTCGTGATCTATCGCGACTATACCCGCGATATGTCGAAGTGGTTCGCAGAGTTCGTGTCGTTGCTCGGCGCAACAGTGGTGTCACTATATCTTCTTTGGAGAACACTCACGGGCGACAGCTCGATAGTGTTTGCCTCAGTGGAAATGGTCGACTATTATGTTGGAGCGTTCGCAATTCTCGCTTTTGCCGTCTGGTTTGTCACTCGTGACGAACAAAACAGGTACAAAGCTAGGCTTGCGGTCATCGTCTTCCAACTGGCCCTGTTTGCCGCTGTGGTCCCGCTCGTGCGTTCGACCTTTGCCGATCCGTCGGCTGAGCCACTTGGTCCGTGGGTGCTCTGGACTGGAGTATTCCTGCTTCAAAGCATCTGTGCCGGGTTGAGGTGGGATGGGTGGACACCCCTCATCAGTCCCATCAACTATACCGTCACTCATCTCTTGGTGGTCCTCGCGATCATCTTCGGTGCCGCATCCCTGTGATGCGGCATCTTCTGTTTATATTTATTCAAAAATTTCCATTGACAATCCTTGCTTTTGGTCGTATTTTAAATAGTAATTGATTATGGCTGAAACAAAGATACGTTTTACCTCACAGAAACGGAAAGCGACAACCAAACCCGACAGACCAACAATTAGTATGGACTACTCACCATACTCAAAACTTGATTTTACCGCTATTAATAAGCAAGCCAACGATCTTGTTGATCATTTGGAAGCAAAATATGAGGAACTAGCCCATATACTCCTTGAATATGAGAGTTACGAAGTGGTGACTGACGAAATAAGTCGTACGTTTGATCTTCTCCGCCATCTCAAAGAAAACGAACAGTATTTTAAGCTGAGAATTGGTGCGGTGGCAGCTTTTTTGCCACGCAATCAGCCTTTGTATGCATTGTCGTGTTTTGTGCTAGTACCATCACTGATGGCAAGTGAGGTGCATTTTCGTATACCCCATAGCATGACGCATTTTTTTCCAAAACTGCTTGCGTTGCTTGAAGTTAACAAGAGATTCCCTAACGTTAAAGTTTCCATCAAACAGCGCGTTGATTTTCTAAAGGAACGAAGTGCGCTTCAGGTTGACCCAGACACTAAAGAAACCTGGCCAGTGACAGAAGTTGTGATATTTACAGGTACACCAGTGCACGCTGACCAACTTCGGAACGTGTTTGACCAACGAACCCTCTTTATAACTAACGGAGCTGGTCATAACCCAATCGTAGTAAGTAATGACGCCAATATTGATAAGGCGGTTGAAGCTTCTCTGAAACTAAAGCTCTATAATCAGGGTCAGGACTGTGCCTCACCTAATTCAATAATGGTGCACAAGGACATTTTTAGTGAATTTTTGCGGCGATTGCGGGATGAGATTCGTACTGTGCGCGTAGGGGACTACCGAGATAGAAAATGTCGAGTCGGACCAATTAGTGACCCTAAAGATTTGGTGCGAATCCAAAATATTCTTATAGAAAACCGTGAATGGCTTGATCCAACCACTCCAGGAATTATCCGAGCTTACGATGCGATTCTTGAGCCAACCATCATAACGAAACCACTACGAGTTGGCGCAAATTTTGAAGAGTTATTTGCACCCGCTCTTATTGTGCAAAAATATGATAAGGATAGTGACTTGTCTTTGTATTTTGAAGACCCCCGGTACGCGCTAAACGCGATGTACATAACAGTGTATGGAACCAGTACATACATTAAAAAATTCATTAACCGTAAAATTGCCGGAAGAGTACTCCATGAAAAAAGTTCTTTTTTGCACAACGCTCACTTACACATGTATGGGTACGAACGTGGTACACAACCGTATGGTGGGAATGGTTATGGGGCATCAAGCATCAGTGTGAATGGTGTTATTACACCAAAAGCCACGCTTCCACAGCGTGATATTTTCGAGTGGGTAGCCAAACCATTGCTCAAGAAAAACGAACTAGAGAAAAGAAAGAAAATTATGAAAAGTTACGATGAGCTAGCATATAAAGATGTGCAAAAATTAATGCGTCTTAAAACACAGGATGAAGAAACACAAAATGGAGTAAATTTGACCGAAAATGTCTACCTGGACCTTGAGGGACTCAGTGAAGCGGATTTGCGTTATACAAAATTGGACCCCGATCGGCTATATACTCTGCTCGAAGCACCTAATACCGCTTTTATCACCAAGCTGAGTTTGGAAGATTTAGACCTGGTGCGGAGTTTAAAAAAGCTTATTAATACCTCAGTTAATCTACCACTCATAGAGTTCTCCACAAAATTGTATGCGCTTTCGGCTGATCCCAAGGCTACAAAAGCCGAAAACCGCAAACGGCAGTTTAAGTTTTTCCAAATTGTGTATCAACTTTTACTTGGTAAAGACTCAGGACCCCGCCTGGCGCAATTTATTCAAGAAGTGGATCACGAACATATAGGCAAGTTGATTGATGTATAATGATTACGTTAATACTTTTTTGTGAAATCTAAAGACACAAAATCTGGAAGTCGTAAGTACCCAATATGGATAGGTATTCTGGTGCTTTTCGTCGCAGTTAACGTATTGGTAATTTCATCGCAAGTTCTTTATAACAGAACTGTGGATTTGCTTACCGAAAATTTACGCGAGAGAATTCTCACCATCTCTATTACCACCGCTGCAAACATTGAAGGAGAGGATCTTGCTGTGCTACAAACAGAGTCCGACTGGCAAAAACCCGAATGGAAAAGAGTAGTCACAAAACTTAACAAATCAAAATACAGCAACGATGATGTGGTTTTCATGTATATTTTTCGGAAAACTGCATCAGACCCGACACAAATGGAGTTCGTTGCCGATGCAGACTCCATAAACCCCTACGCCAACGATACAATTGATCCCACTAAAAATATTGACGTAAATCGAGATGGCATAATAGAACCTGATGGTGCAGATAAACTCCAGTGGCCAGGCCAACCCTATCCGGAAGCGGTTGATATTCCAGAGGCATTTGAAGCTTATAATGGACCACTCACAAGTGCTGATTTGTATACAGATGAGTACGGAACCGTACTGACTGGTTATGCTCCAATAAAAGACGCTTTCGGTAATACTGTTGCCGTTTTAGCTACAGATATTAAAGCTGACGACTTTTTTACTATTACGACCCAGACACTTCGTCCGTTTGTAATTTACATCGTGTTTCTTGGTTTTGTCATCAGCGCACTGACACTCGTTCTGATTATCGCGTCGCGAAGACATAGTAGAAGAATTGAAAAATCAAAAGATGATATCGAGAAATTGGCCGTGGGTCTCGAAAAAGCCAACGCGCGTCTTCGTGAGTTGGATAGACAAAA
>CAZPNL010000091.1:0-3933 GCA_964588145.1 uncultured Gammaproteobacteria bacterium | reverse complement strand
TCGCGCACGGACTGCTGTCACGTGTGGTAGAAAAATATCCTGTCAAAGAAATCAAGTGCAATGGAAGCATAGGGATATATGTGTGTGAGGACGCGTCTGCTGCTGTGGAGTTTGCAAAAGCATCGGTAGTGGCGCTAAAAGCCAGTGAATACAAATCTACTGCAGGGGTTTCCAAAGGCGAAGTGCTGCTATTTCCAAAAGTTCAAGAGATTGCCGGAGGACCAGTCAACATAGCATCAAAACTTGCTGAGGATATCGGTGATACTGGGCACGTGTACGTTCACGAAACAGTGAAAATCGCAGATGATAAAGCAAAAAAGTTTAAAGAGAAAAAATCAGGAGTGGCGTTGCAGGGGGTGTATTTCTAGCAAAATATTTATATTACTGAATATGAAAGTACGAAGCGAAATATGAGTATTAATGTGATAGAAATATTCTCTCCAGTTTATTGGATTTTTGTCTTGTTGCTGATTTGGTCGTTTGCTTGGAAAGGGTATGCCATGTGGATTGCGATAAAAAATAGGCAGCATGGGTGGATTTATCGGCTACTACTTCTAAATACTGTTGGCATTCTCGACATTCTCTATATTTATATTTTTTCAAAACACTATCATAAGCAAAAAAAGTGATAGTATTAGGCAAATGATATTTATACTCATACATGGTGCATTTGGGAGTCCTACTGGAAACTGGTTTCCACAACTTAGGGGTCAACTAGAAAATCTGGGTCAAACTGTCATAGTGCCACAATTTCCTGTAGATTCCTGGGACGAGATCACTTCTTCGGGACCAGAAATAGCTCCCAAAAAACAACTTCTTGTCAATTGGTTGGATGAGTTTGAAAAAACAATAGGAATAATTCCTAAAAATGAAAAAATTTGTATGATCGGTCACTCACTAGGGCCACTTGCGATACTCCACTTTGTCACAAACTTTAATCTGCATTTAGAAAGCGCAATTTTTGTTTGTCCATTTTTGGAATCATTACATAAGTCGTGGCAAATAGATACAGCCAATAGCACGTTTCATAAAACAGATTTTGACTTTAATGATCTGCATCATAAAATTCCACTTTCATATGTAGTCTATTCAGATAATGATCCGTATGTTGATACAAAATATTCTTTGGATTTTGCAAACAGGTTGGGATCTCAAAAAATTCCCGTGACAGGCTTGGGACATATGAACAGTGAATCAGGCGTGTTAGATTTTCCATTAGTTTTAGAACTTTGTAAGTCACGTTTTTAAAAAAAGATAATTACTCCTCTTGGCTGTATAATACGTTTACAATGCCAAATAGTGATCAAGCCAAAAACCTTAATCCCGAACAACTTTCTGCTATCGCCCATGGTGATGGACCCTTACTTATAATTGCAGGTGCCGGAACTGGCAAAACCACAGTCGTTACTGAGCGGATTAGTCACCTCATTACCAGTGGGCTGGCCAAACCAGATGAGATTCTGGCACTCACGTTTACTGAAAAAGCCAGTCGAGAGATGGAAGAGCGTGTAGACAAAGTACTTCCATACGGCTCCACTCAGATGTGGATCTCTACATTTCACTCCTTTTGCGATAGGCTGCTGCGAGCTGATGGGATCCATATCGGACTTGATAGTGGATTTCGTCTGATGACCGAAGCGGAAAGCATCCTGTTTTTCAAAAAAAATATCTTTAGTTTTCAGCTTGCGTATTTTCGGCCGCTTGGGAACCCTGCCAAGTTTGTCTCTGGTATGCTTGGCCACTTTAGCCGGCTCAAAGATGAGGATGTATCGCCAGAGGAATATATGAAGTGGGCAGAGGGGCAAAAGCACGAGTCTGATGAGGAGATGGATGAGCAAAAAAAGTATCTGGAGCTAGCGCATGCTTATAAACATTATGAAGATCTCAAGATAGCAAATGGGCTGTTTGATTATTCAGACTTGATCAGCAGATCGCTCCTACTACTCCGGCAACGCAAAAATATCCTGAAGCGCTACCAGGATCAGTTTAAATATCTCCTAATTGATGAATTTCAGGATACAAATTATGCGCAAAATGAGTTGGCAGTGCTGCTTGCGGGCTCACGAAAAAATATCACAGTGGTGGGAGATGATGACCAAGCAGTCTACAGATTTCGTGGGGCTGCAGTATCAAATATTATTCAGTTTCGTAGTAGATTTCCAAAAACAAAAGTGGTTGTTCTAACCAAAAATTATCGTTCTACCAAAGAGATTCTCGATCGCTCATATGACTTGATCCGGCACAACAATCCAGACCGGCTGGAGATTGTGGAAAAAATAGACAAAAAGCTCGAGAGTATGCGGCGCATCAATGGAGAAAAAGTGTCATTTATCTACGCTGATCGGGTAGAGCAGGAGGCGGAGGAGGTAGTAAAAAGCATCAAGCGTCACGCATCACGCGTCAAGACTGAGCGCGGGCAGGACATGCTGTGGAGTGATGTAGCTATCCTCGTTCGTGCCAATGCACATGCAGAGCCATTTGTTCGGGCTCTTAACCGCGCTGGCATACCGCATCAGTTTTTGGGACCAGGTCAGCTGTACCGTCAGGCAGAGGTGAAAGATCTCATCGCGTATCTAAAAATCTTAGCCCACTACGATGATAATGTCGCCATGTACCGCGTGCTCTCGATGGATATATTTGGACTCTCGGCCCGTGACATAGCCACTATTGTAAATATGGCACGCAGCTACTCCATATCACTTTTTGAAGCCTGTGAACGGATCGCAGGAGATGTAGAACAGCTGGAGCTTACCCCAGATGCTGCTACTGAAAAAGACGTTTTTATAGACAAAAAAGCTAAGAAAAAGCTTTTTGAACTCGTAGAAATGATCCATAGGCATATGGCACGTATCAAGCACGATACTGCCGGACAGATACTGTATTCTTTTCTCTCAGACTCAGGACTCCTCAAGCAGTTTGCTACCTATGACTCGACAAAGGACGAAAAACAAGCAGAAAACATCGCCAAATTTTTTGGCAGGCTCAAGACCTTTGAATCAGAAAAAGATGATGCTGGTGTGTTTGCGGCTGTCGAGTGGATCGATCTATCTATGGAGCTAGGTGAAGGGCCACTAGCTTCTGATACTGATTGGTCTATGAATAATGCAGTCAATATCCTCACGGTTCACGCATCAAAGGGGTTAGAATTCCCATTGGTGTTTGTCACAAACCTCGTGGGTCAACGCTTTCCCACGATTGAAAGGAAAGAGCAACTACCTATTCCAGACGCACTTATCAAGGAGGTGTTACCACAAGGTGATTATCATATCGAAGAAGAGCGCAGGCTCTTTTATGTGGCTATGACCCGTGCCCGCGACTACTTGTATCTATCTGCCGCCAAGTTTTATGGAGAGGCCAAGCGTGAGAAAAAGATCTCACCATTTGTTGCAGAGGCTGTGGGAGCAGATGTCGTAGGTGTAGCCATGCAGCAGCCGGTCATGGGGGATACGAAACAGCTTGCGCTTCTAGACTGGGGAAGTCGGGAGGAGGAAGCTGAAAAAATAGCTGAGAGAAAGCCTGTTACATATTTATCATTTTCACAGCTAGATAGCTTTATCACCTGTCCTCTCCAGTACAAATACCGGTATGTCATCAAGCTGCCTGTGCCACCTACAGCTGCACTCTCATTTGGTGATGCGATGCATAAAACCGTCCGTGCATTTTATGAAGCAGCTAAAAATAGTACGCCTATGACCCAGGCGCAACTTGTGGAAAGCTTGTCAAAATATTGGTCAAGCGTAGGCTACGGCAGTAAAGAGCGTGAAGAGCTCTACCGGGCACAAGGCCAACAAATCCTGAGAGACTTTTTTATGAAAGGGTATGAGCCAGCACGTATACCAGAATCTCTCGAGTTGCCATTTAGAGTAAGGATAACCCCCATGCTCAAGCTTGGTGGCAAGATAGACCGTGTCGATAGATTGCCGGATGGGAAAG
>CAZPNL010000090.1:2358-3944 GCA_964588145.1 uncultured Gammaproteobacteria bacterium | reverse complement strand
AAAGTAAGCTCATCGAAGAAGGAAAAAATATCGAGGACATCAACTTTGAAGGCACAGATCTAGAGAGAAAAGTGACAAATTCCGGCACTAATAGAGTGATTGTCCGTGAATTTATGGAGGAATCTATAAAGGATGCAAATGGCGTGCTGCCTGGTAAAAGTATCATATTTGCTGTTTCAAAAAATCATGCCAGGAGGCTTGAGGAAATTTTTGATGCACTCTATCCGGAGTACAAGGGAAAGCTTGCAAACGTCATCGTCTCAGACGATCCGAGAGCATATGGCAAGGGCGGGCTCATGGATCAGTTCAAAAATCAAGAATTCCCACGTGTTGCTATCAGTGTCGACATGCTCGATACAGGGATAGATGTACGAGAAATCGTCAATCTGGTGTTTGCAAAGCCGGTATATTCATATACCAAGTTTTGGCAGATGATCGGACGTGGCACGAGAGTGCTTGAGGAAGATCCAGCAAAAAGAAAAGAATGGTGCACCCAAAAGGATAAATTTTTGATTATAGACTGCTGGAGTAATTTTCAATATTTCAAAATGCATCCAAAGGGGCGAGAGCCCGGTAGTCAGACACCACTACCTGTGAGACTCTTTCACGCCAGACTCACAAAACTAGAAGCTGCACTAAAGGCAGAGCGCCAAGAAATTGTTGAAAAAGTCATACAGGATTTGCAAGCTGATGTTAAAGCCTTGCCAGAAAATAATGTAGTGGTACTCGAAGCCAAATCAACGCTCGAGGTGGTCCGAGAGCCTGGATTTTGGACGACACTTACAAACGACAAGATCGAGTTTTTACGGAAAGATATTGCACCCGTCATGCGAGCCAGAAGTGGCATAGATTTTAAATCCATGCGATTTGAAATTGATATTACAGACCTCTCTACCGCTCATCTGGTTGGAAGCCAGGAGACTCGCGAAATGCTCAAAGAAAGCATCATAGAGCAGGTGAGCGAGTTACCACTGACGATAAACACCGTACAAAAAGAAAAAGATTGTATAGAGGATATCTTGGGCGATGCGTTTTGGACCACCATACAAGAGGAAAAACTCTATGACGCAGTCAAAAGGTTGGCGCCCCTGATGAGACTACGTGTGCAGATCAAAAGTGGCATAGAAAAGTTGCATCTTGAGGATATTGTGACCAAAAAAGAATGGATCGAATTTGGGCCAGAGCACGAACGGCTCACAACCTATGCCTACAGAGACAGAGTAGAAAAATTGATTAAATCTCTGAAGGATCAAAATCCAGTGCTACAAAAAATCGCCACAGGTGGTGAGGTGACGGAGTGGGAGATGCGAGAATTAGAAACACTCCTACATAAGCAAGATCCCTTTATCACAGAGAAGCTGCTGCAAAAAGTCTATGACAATCAGTCTGCGACATTTCTCCAGTTTATACGGCACATCCTAGGACTTGAAAAGCTCTCAACATGGTCTGAGGAGGTGACATTAAAATTTGATAGATTTATAGCTGAACACAACAATTTTTATACCTCCAAACAAATACAATTTTTGGAAGCACTCAAAGTATTTATTTTGCAAACCAAAGATATAGAAAAAAAGGATTTGATCAGT
>CAZPNL010000090.1:0-2348 GCA_964588145.1 uncultured Gammaproteobacteria bacterium | reverse complement strand
GATACAAGGACTTTTTACCCCATCTGAGGTAGCAGAAATCTATGCATTTTCAGAACAATTTAAACTAGGAGGCGCAGTCTAACTATGCTATCAAATACGATTAAATCAGAAATTAGTAATCTCTGGGACAAGCTCTGGTCAGGAGGGATTGCCAATCCTCTGACAGCTATAGAGCAAATATCCTATCTCCTATTTATGAAGCGGATAGATGAGATGGATCTCAAGCGCAAAGCAGATGCAGATTTTTTGGGCCAGACCTACACTTCTCTTTTCGACGGAGTAGATGCTCGTGGAGAGCCTAACGAAAAAAAGAGATGGAGTTACTTTAAACACTTAGAGGGTGGAGAGATGCTTGCGCATGTCCAGACCAGTGTATTTCCATTTATCAAAACGCTGACAAACGGCAATCAAGTTTTTGCCGAACATATGAAGGATGCAGCGTTTATCATCCCCAAGGCGTCACTGCTCGTTGAAGCAGTTAACATCATAGACAACATCTACAGTCAGATCGATCAGGAGCAGCGGGAGGGGCAAAGTTTTCAGGATACGCAGGGCGATGTGTACGAGTATCTCCTCTCAGAGATTGCAGCATCTGGGAAAAATGGCCAGTTCCGCACTCCCAGACATATCATTCAGATGATCTGTGCACTGGTGGATCCAAAGCTCGGTGAGGAGATCTGTGATCCAGCTTGTGGGACAGGAGGATTTCTCCTGGGAGCATACCAACATATATTGACGACACACACGAGCGAAAAGTATCTCGACTCAGACGATAATGGCATCGTCCGAGGACTCCTCGGAGACAAATTGACTGACGAGCGGCAGTGGCAGGCACTAAAGGAAAAAACATTTTATGGCTATGACTTTGATACCACGATGGTACGCATAGGACTGATGAATCTCATGCTGCATGGCATCGATCACCCAAATATTGATTACAAAGACACGCTTTCCAAAAAGTATGACGAGCAAAATAGATATGATGTAGTACTTGCAAACCCTCCCTTTAAAGGGAGTATAGATAAAAGTGATATCAATGAAAATTTATCACTTGATACTACCAAAACTGAGCTCCTGTTTGTAAATCGTATAGTGCATATGCTCAGGCTTGGCGGGAGAGCAGGCGTCATCGTTCCAGACGGCGTACTCTTTGGTTCATCAAATGCACATAGAAACTTGCGTAAGATGCTCATAGAGGAGTGTGAGCTCCAGGGAATAGTATCTATGCCATCTGGAGTATTCAAACCATATGCAGGAGTGAGCACTGCAGTGCTGATATTTGTCAAAGGCGGTAGTACAGAACATATATGGTTTTACGACATGCAGGTAGATGGATTTAGTCTGGATGACAAGCGTGCGAGGATAACTGACAACGATATACCAGATATTATCAGTAAGTGGAAAAACAGAAATCCACAGGCTGATACAGACCGCAAACAAAAAGCATTTTTTGTACCGAGAAAAGAGATTGAGGATAATAAATATGATTTGAGTATTAATAGGTATAAAGAAGCAAACTACATCGAAGTGAAATATGAATCTTCAAAAGTAATTTTGGAGAAAATAAAAAAATTAGAAAATGAAATATTACTTAATCTTGCAATTTTAAATGATGATAAAATATGAAATTTGTGTGTCTAAGTAGTGTGAGTCAAATTATTGCCGGACAATCTCCTCCATCAAGTACATACAATAATGATGCTAAGGGTATACCATTTTTTCAAGGAAAAGCTGATTTCGGTGAAATAAATCCTAAAATAAGAGTTTGGTGTTCTATGCCCCAAAAAATTGCAGAAATTGGAGATATTTTAATTTCTGTTAGAGCTCCAGTTGGTCCAACTAATGTCTGTAATACAAGATCCTGTATTGGAAGAGGCTTAAGCGCAATTAGAGTTAATGATCGTATCGACAGAGATTATCTATTATTTTACTTACAAGCCATACAGGATCAATTGGCAAATTTAGGGAAAGGTTCTACTTTTAAAGCGATTACTCAACATGATTTACGAAAGCTTAATGTTCCTCTCCCAGATTTAGAAATTCAGAAGCAAATAGTGAGAGTATTAAGTTTAGCAGATTCTCTTCGTACAAAACGCAAACAAGCCATAGATTTGCTAGATGCATATATAAAGTCAGTGTTTATGGAAATGTTTGGGGACCCAGCTGAAAATTCACACAAATGGAATAAGTTAAAACTTCAGGACCTATGCTCAGAAATCGCCGATATAGATCATAATATGCCTAAGGCTACAGATCATGGATATCCCTTTATTTCAGCAAAGGATCTCTTAGAAGATGGTACTATATCATTTAAAGAAGTAAAGTATATATCTGAGAATGACTTTATT
>CAZPNL010000089.1:0-4032 GCA_964588145.1 uncultured Gammaproteobacteria bacterium | reverse complement strand
TTCATCAATGGCACTTGCTCATACATTTTCGCTGTCCAATTCACAAATGGCAAATGTTCACGAAAGAAAAAGATTAATGCAAATAACGTAAGATATTTGCATATAATTATTGCATAGTACAAAGCAAATCCCAGCATATACTTCTTATACTCTTTTGCTTCATTTGGACTTTGCATTGCTTTAAATATATTCACCCTACTATAACTACCTACTCTCGTACCAATAAATCCGACACTAAATAAAACAATCATGATAATCATCCCCCAAAACGGATGGTAATTTATCATAAAAGAGTAATCTATGCTACCGATAAACACGGTGGTAATTAGCACATTAAAAAATACAACCATTGGATCTTTTTTAGTTGCTGATTTACGTTTTTGAGTTAAAAAAAGAGAAAAAAGACATTGATACGCCCAAAATATAACTTGATCAAAAACGATAAATAGCACGAAAAATACAAAAACAAAATATTGACTCATAAATAAAGAGTACGAAGGATTAAACGCAAATACAAGCATGTACAAAAATTATCTTACCTTAATGAAGCTCTTATTGCCAAAAACAGTGGAAACTCAGCTCTGGCGCGGTTTTCTGAAGGGGCGGCAGTACCGACACTTTCTTTATCACTGGTCCACTCTTCCATCTTTTCTATGACAAATCCAGCCTTTGCAAGCGCATCCACATAGTATGAGATAGGATGATGAAAACTCCACGTTACGTCAGAGTGACGCTTGCCAGGATGCGCGGTTATGGGAATCTCAAGTGGACTCATGTACCGATTGATACGACGATACTGAATCTTATTTGTCACATCATTTTCCCAGCTGCTATGGCGCGGGATACGAAATGCTGGATGATTGAGGACAATCACAAGTTTCCCATCAGGCTTGAGGTACCCAGGTATATGACTGATAACCACCTCTGGATCGCGCATATTTTGCAAAGCTAAAACAATTGCCACATGACTAAAGCTTTGTTCTGGCACAGGCAGTGGCCGCATGGCGTCAAGCTCACGAAATGTATGCAAGGGATTGCCAGATCGGTGAGACGCAGCATCGATCATCGTCTCTGCTTTATCTACTCCCAGATAAGACACGTCCTTTGGTATTGAGCGTTCAAGAATCCCTTGGCCACAGCCAATATCGAGCACATTGTCATCTTTTTTAAGCCCAAGAAGTCTATAGACACCTGGCATCACCACATGTTTGTGATAATAGTGCCCAGCATCTCCTGTGATTTTGTTATACCAATCACCTACCTTGTTCCACGAAGTATCCTTGGAATCTTTAGGAGGCTTTTGTCCTCTGGAGTTTCTGGAAAACTTGTGTGGTTTTTGAAATGGGTTCATATATGTATTATACGCCTATTAACTTAGTTGACTTTAGATAAGCTCCGGCCTTTTTAGTATGTCATTTCGATACCGCCTTAGCGGGAGAGAAATCTCGACCACAGTCAGTCAAGACTATTTATTTCAATCACCTACGGGATTTCTCGAGCTGAAGCTCTCGAAATGACAATTAATGACCATTTTGAGCTTTATTCTACCTCAAAAAAAACTGCCCCTATATACAAATAATCCGGCAATCTCTGCCGGACGGTATGTACTATTATAACACTATAGGACTATATTGTCAAATTACTGATATCTATAAAAATGCCCGCAACACACAAATCAATTGTAAAAAATGCATTAAATTATCGAAGTATTAAAGGCAGCACATAAAACATAAAAAATAAAAACAAAGCACTCATAACAGCTACTGTCGCCAATGCCATTATCGGTGCTACATTATGTATATATTTATACGATTTTGAAGAATACTCCTGTAGCTCTTTTTCATCAATCCAATATTTTCCATCTGCTGTTGACTTAACAAAGCTGAATTTATGGATACTATTTTTATCAATTCCAATAGATATCCAATCAGTTGAAGACATTACCATGGCATTTTTTTCTTGTAGTGCATTTTTACAATTAAAAAAAGATACAATTATTGCTAACCGAACTGTCATTGGTGGCATATATGAACTATGAGCACTAATAATAGGCATATACATATGTTAATACTATATTTTTATACTAGTAAAATACAATACTTCATTTTGTTTTACTTCAACTCTAATGTAAACCAGCATGTTCGCCTGTCACCTGGCTCGATCATAGTTTCTGGCTTTCCAAATAGCTTCTCATCATTTTCAATTGGCTCAAAGCAAAAATAATGCGTGTCATGCGTGCCATCCCCTTGTGGCATGGACCAGAGCTTGGCAAAACCCATCCCCTCTTGTACCAATCGCACGATAGCATGTCCAGGAATTGTCACTTCATTTACCTCGGGAATCTCAATGAGGGTATCCCCATTGATTTCCTTCGACACATTATTACCATTGAGTAGTACGTTATCCCAACCCTGTGGCGATACCCAGTATAGATGCTCTCCAAATACTACTGGTGCAGGCTTCCTCCCTGTATTTTCATGAGTAGTCGTGAGACGAAACACATCCCCGATGAGTTCAAATTTTTGTGTAATAATTACGCCATCCGGATATCCAGGATTTTGAATTTCATATGACAACTCTATGCTTTGTCCATTGCCAGCTTGATCCTTCTTTCTTAACTCCATTTCACTGGTCCCTCGTCCCTGGTCTCCTGAACTTCGCAGTTCTTTGTTATTAGTTCTAAGTTCTACATCACCCCTCACCACCCACTCTGCATTTCTCGCCGGCCCATGCTGGCTAAGTCCATATTCTTTCCCATATGGACCAAAATTCGGGCTACACGGGTGCGTAGAACCAACCTTTTGATCAAAACGAGTGTTATCCAGAGATACCAATACCTGCAAACCGCACAAAGTCATTGTTAAGCGTGCACCATGTTGCTCGACTGCAAAGCTCGAATTTGATGACTGCATTTGTATCATATTCACATTATATCGCATAAATAACTCTTTCAATGCGTTTTTTATATAAATGGATTCGTATTGCGTGCAGCTTCAATGATTTGATTAGTCGAAATATTTGGATCCACAGCACCCAATTGAAAAGCAAAATCATCACACCAAGAACTAATTGCGCTGTCTGCAAAAGTATTTAATTCCTCAATATTTCCAAACACTACAGGTCTTGTATCACATATAAATAAAGCTATATCTCTTTCGAGTTTTGCCTTTTCATTCTCTATTAACAAATTTGCATTCCCTCTTGGATCAACCATTCTATTCCAATGCAACTCCAAAAGTTGTTGTTGTCGATCATCTCTTTGACTACCATCCCCAAGTATCCCAAACGTTGCAACCCAAGTATTTAGCCTGTTGCACAACTGTGCGAGCGCTTCACCATTTGAAGACCAAGAACCCAATGTATCGTATAGTTCAGTCCAATATTTAGGAGTATGATGCCCATCTTCTGGACTGGCTTGATATGGAAAATCTCCATTCGGATGATGAAATATTTTCCAATATAAATCGTAGTCTTTAGATTGATACAACCTATCACCAGCAGTTGCTATAACATCATGAGCTTGGGTTAAACGAACGACAGCATCTCGTAATTTTAGATCCTCGACTTCTACTATATATGCTGCTGTCTCCGAACGAAGCCTATCAGCTTCTGCATTACTTTGTTCTGCGGGCTCTGCTATAAACCTTAGATAGGCAACAGCTCAACCACTAAATACTAGTAAACTAGCAAAACCAACCTCACCAACAGCTCGAATAAATTCACGTCTATTCATTGATTGTCAACATAGCAAATTTAACCTTGAAGTGCAATACGAAGCATTAAAATAACATTAATCAACATAAAGTTTTATCAGCTACTTGATATTTCATCTACTTTGAAGGATTTCCGGACAATCGCACACAAATCATACTTAAAATGAAATTTTCAAGGTAAGCACCATGTGATCCTTTCCTGCTTTCCCACCGAAGACCTTGCGAGGCGTAGTTTATAAACTTTTGGTGGGTGACCATGGAGTGCACGAATGCTTTCAGTTTCGGGATAAACGGACCATGTTGCCCTTTATTTGTGGAC
>CAZPNL010000088.1:0-4059 GCA_964588145.1 uncultured Gammaproteobacteria bacterium | reverse complement strand
TGCTTTGAGATTGGACGGCAACTGTATATGGGTGAGGGTTTCTTATTTTTAAAACTATGATGGTATCTTTCTTTGAATCGGCTAAAAGCACAACTCCCGCTAAGTCAATCACCATTGACCAATTTTTAGATGATATTAAGGCAGGCAGGTGGATGGAATTTGTGGGTAAACTCCGTAACGAGCCTAACCCTGAAAAGCGCAAAGCCTTAAAACTTTCCGCTCCGGCAATCACTCCCTCGGGACTGTTCCGATCAAGAAAAGCTGCTGAACTAATAACCCACTCAGGATTTGTATGTATCGACATTGATACTGAGTGTGACCGCTCACAACTCGAAAAAGACCCCTACACCTACGCCCTTTTCGACTCCATCTCTAAGCGTGGCATCGCTATTATCGTAAAGGTCGACCCGCTAAAACACAAGGACTGCTTTGCGTGGCTGCAAAATTATTACTTCGACTCCTACGGAATTGCTATCGACCCTGCTCCTTCCTCAGTGGTCTCCCTTCGCACCATTAGCTTTGATGCTAATCTTTACTCTAACCCCAAGTCATTAAAAGCCAAGTCTAAACGACCTGCGCCACCTAAACCAAAGTCCCTCCCTTTAATTCTCTCCGATGAGCAGTTTAACACTTGCGTGGATATGGTGGTAGAACGAGGCATAGACCTTGCCCCAACCTACGAACTATACCGCCAACTGGGCTTTGCGATCTGCGACCACTTGGGAGAGGCGGGCAGAGCCGCCTTCCACAAAATTTGCTCTATAAGCGAGAAGTATAGCGAAGCTCAGGCGGACAGTTTTTATACCAATACCATTAGAAGACAGCCTGATAGCAAAGTAACCATTGGTACATTTTACTTCATGCTCAAGGAGGCAGGTATCCCAATACCTAACAATTCCTCGCAGTATGTCTCCATTGCAGCGATTGCTAAAAAATCGGGAAGAAAGCAGCAAGACGTTGAGAATCAATTAATTGAGACGAATAACCTATCCCCAAAGGACGCTAAAATTATTTCCACCGAGGCTTTCAACCGCTCAGACATCACCGTCTCGACCGTTGCTGCCGACCCCGAGCACCTAATCGAAGGACTATTACTTTTCATGAAGCAGAACTACCCGCTTAAACGAAACGGCATAACCCATAAGATCGAACTTAAAGGTGAACCAATTACAGATGAGGATATTAACGACATTTACCTCGATGCTCGTTCCCTTTTCAATTCCCCAATGGTAACAAAAGACATCGTACAGTCCATTATTTTTTCTAACCGGACACCGACCTACAACCCCTTCGAGGTTTTTATCGCCAAACACGCCCATATTAGAACCGAAGGGCATATCGACGCTATTATTGACTGCATACGTACCACTACGCCCATGTACCGCCAATTTATCCGCAAGTGGCTCATTGCGATCCATGCAGCTATTGATGGGAAAGCGGTGAGATTGATGCTGGTCTTTGTCGGGCCGCAGTACAACGGGAAAACCGAATTTTTTCGTAGACTCCTACCCGCTCAACTCAAATCCTATTACGCTGAGAGTAAGCTTGATCGAGGCAAGGACGATGAAATTCTCATGTGCCAAAAACTCATCATCATGGACGATGAAATGGGCGGGAAGAGTAAGCAGGATGAAAAGAGGCTTAAAGAACTCACCTCAAGGGATTTTTTCTCCCTTCGTGCCCCGTATCGTCGTGACAACATGGACTACAAACGCCTTGCCGTACTGGGCGGCACATCCAATCCCACCGAGATTATTAACGACCCCACCGGAAACACCCGAATTTTGCCTGTAAAAGTAGATTCTATCGACTATGAAGCATTAAACAAGGTTGATCGAGTTGCCCTTTTCATGGAATGTCACAGAGCTTACGAGGCAGGAGAGTCATGGGAACTCACTAAAGATGAAATAGAGCCGTTAAATGCCCTTTCTGACGATTTTAGCAGCATTTCCTACGAGCGGGAACTTATCGAGCAGTATTTCCAACCCTCCGAGCTTTATTCATGGCTTACCGCAGTAGAGATCAAAAATCATATCGAGACCAATTCTCGTCAACAAATTCGCAATATGACCAAGTTTGGTATCGAACTGAAGAAATATTTGGGAGAACCGAAGCCAAAAAGACGTTCTGTTGACCCATATTCAAAAGTCTCATCACCCAGAAAATGCTATGGAGTGCGTATAATTGACTCAAATGACAACAATGTAGTAGACCCCCACCGAAATGTAGTAGACCCCCCTACTACATTTAACTACTCTGATAATCAAGCTCCTCCGTTCTAAAAATGGCAAAATGTAGCAGTGTAGTAGGCAAAATCCTTATATAGGTTGTCCGTAACAATATCAAAATATGTATTATTGTATTATATATCAACTATTATATATTACATCTTTACAAGTATAATAATAAATATAGCCTACTACATTACTACAAAGTAGTTAATAGGTTGAAACACAATACGCTTGGTGTAGCAGACAGGGGTGCTACAACCCTACTACACCCTACTACAAAAACAGTTAAATGATTGATAACCAATAAAACTAAATAAAATGGGATTGAAACTAAAATTATGTGCAGAATCTAAAAGAATCATAAGAGACAACCCTGCTTATGTAAGAGGTACTGATGCTTGGCACAAGGCAGTAAGTGAAATAGGAACAAAAAGCTGCGAATCTATGTTCCTGCTCATGACATTAACTGAAGCCGAGGTAGAACATCTACACCATGTAGAGAAAAGATTAAGTTCTAATGACTACTTTAAGTACTTTCATTATGCGTAAGCCCCTCCCTGTATAGAAACTCCCCCTCCCTGTACGATTTACCCCCTCCCGGTGCGTTTAAATTGTGTACGGGTGGAGAGCTATACCTCAGTTTTAAATTTACACCCAAGAAAAAAACTACCCCCCTCCGGTCTTGCATTATGCTGCTAATCTTTACTATCTTTGTGCGTTCCGTTCCGCAAACTATTCTAAAACCTTGAAGATCAATCCGATATTACAGTTTATCCCAACACAGGAACGACCGTTTTAGGGTTGAGATGGAAGGAAAGAGCAGGTAAAAAGGTGGGAAAGGATGACTGGTAAGTATATTTGTTACCACTTTTGTTATAACTTTGTGAAATATGCATACGCAAGAGAAAAAAGAACCAACTCACAAAGTAGTTTATAACGTAAACAAGGCACGAAAAAAACATATAGTGCCCGACAGTATTGCCATTCAGAACTTTGATTTTGCAAAGCCTGACATCTTTTTATTTCGCAATAATGTTAAAGAAGCAGTAAGATATACCGGTATATCTTTCACTAAATTCTGGTCCTATGCAAAAGCCAACGGCATCCCAACTTGTCGAAGATCATTCGGAAGTACACAACGATTTAGCTTTCCTTCCTATCTATTCCTTGCTACCTTTGCACGCTTACTTGGTATTCACATGAAGTACTTACTGGATGAAAATTTGCCGGAACTATTAAAGAGCGGTAAAGTCAAGCCGTATAAATTAGTCGGCAAAGTATAATTATAGAGCCTAATTTTACGCTCTGTTTTTCCACTCAACCCCAAAACACGCCGCCAAAACCGGATAAAAGGCCCAACAATTTTTAGTTTACATCATAAACCATTGACGCACAGCCACAAAAAAGTTTCAATATTGTACACAATATGTGCGACACCTTCGTATATTTGTATCAGATAACAATTAAAAAATAAACAAAATGACAACAGCAACAGTAAAATCAGAAGCAAAATGGAAAACACAATTTCAAATAATGTGGAATAACACACCAAAGAAATTAAGAAGAACCATTTCACAAGTAAACAACATTAAATCACAAGCAAAATTATACGTAGCATTATGGATGTAACATCAAATTAACCACTAAAACATAACGACATGAACAACCAACAAGAAAAAATCGAAGTCATTTACGATAAAATTACTGCAATTACAGCAACACAGCGCAGGTTATTGCCGGCATCAGTGTGCGAGAACTCGTCGGCCAGCTCGTCCGGATGGTCCAGCCACCGCCGGAGCGTGCGATCGGTGAGCTCGATCACCTCGCC
>CAZPNL010000087.1:0-4109 GCA_964588145.1 uncultured Gammaproteobacteria bacterium | reverse complement strand
TGTTAAATCAAGAAGAAACTACACTTTTACCAACAAATTAGTTCTATTAAGCCTAAATTTTTGTGGACCCGGGAGGATTCGAACCTCCGACCTTTGCAATGTGAATGCAACGCTCTAACCAACTGAGCTACGAATCCAAATTTAAATTGTGATATACAGCAATAATTGATTATATCAGAAAGAGTGTGTTGACTTGAAGTGATACGTGACAAGGCTGTTAGCCAGCCTGAGTGGCCATGGTGCGCTCAGAAGAGAGACCAAACTGGGTGCCGTGCTTTTTGTATGAGTGCCAGTAACCTTTTTGCTTTTTGCGACTACTGGAGAGCTGGAGCCAGGTGTTGCTGTCGTCTATAGACTCACGTAAATGACGAAGCATTACTTTTAGCCGATTCATAAAGTTCAAATGATAAATACCTTCTTCTGTACTATGGGTAGAAATGGCTTTTACAACTTCGGAATTGAATGTCTTGAGACTTGCAGCTAGGGCTTGAAGTTCGGCACGAACTGCTGCTATTTCGTTTTGAAGATTTGGCTCCCCCATCACGGCTCTCGGGCGATTGAGAATTTCAGAACGAAGCGCAGGTTGGGGTGCTGGCTGAGTCTCGCGTGAAAAATCGATAGATTGGTTTGGTCGTAATTCCCCAGATTGAGGATTTGTGGGAGCTCCAAATAGACTTCCAAGCACATCTGAACCAACTTTGCCTACGAGATCTTTTGCGACGGTTTTTCCTACTCCACCACCAAGATCTCGAAGCGCTTCGAGGATGCTGTCGTTTGGATATTTTGGCGACGCAGGCTTTTTGGGAGCCTGAGTTTGCCAAATAGGTGTACTTGAGTTCATGAGGGTATTATTATACTACAGGTCTATAATGAGGTCAAGATCAATTTTGATAGTTTTATGGTTAATTTGAGGCTATTATAGCGAAAAATTGTTTTGAGTCAAGCAGGGTATCAATTCACAATATCCAATGCACAAAGACCTATTCACAATATCTAATTTACTACCGGCGATCTCTGTAATTAGTCTGCAAATTATTTTCCAGCCTCATGTTTCCATACCTGATCAGTTGAAAGTGAAATGAGCTTTCTAGCAGACGTTCTTGGTTCTTAATTCTTGGTACCCTGTTCCCCTACAGCCCAGCAAGCATGTCTATTGTCTTTTGGCGACGCAGGACTGAGGCTAAATAGTACCTTTGTCCTTCGAGTGCCTTGCGTTCTTCATCAGATTTGGAAGACTTGAGAATAGCGTCGATATCATCGTCTTCAACCAAGATCTTGTTTTCATCTGCAATTTGCTCAAGGGCAAATTCGAGTGTCAGTACTCGTTTGGCTTGCTCTTCATATTCCTTACGAACAGAATCGCTGGTACGTCCAGTAGACCCCAAATATTGTTCGACTGTAAGACCGAGTTTTTTGGTTTGATCCAGGAGATCTGACAAAAGTCGGTTTACCTCATGCTCAACTAGAATTGCAGGAAGAGTAGCTTTGACGGCGCCATAGAGTGCAGCCAACAGTTCGTCAATCGTTGGCTTAGGATTTTTTTCTTCTTTTTTTGTCTCCTCTGCTTTTTGGCCAGGTGTCCAGATTTTGTTGCGTTTACTAGCATTGAGATCTGCTATGGCTTTTTTGTAATCACCTAGCGTGACCTCTGGTTTTTCACTCGTGATGATTTGTACTACCCAATCTTTTTCCTCTAGAGCTTCTTTAAATACGATTTTTGGTTGAAGAATAGGTTTAATTTTCTCTTTTGTAATAGCATCATTGTAAATTTTGGGGATGAGTTGGCGAATCGTCTCCTCGTACATTTTTGACTTGTCCAGTCTCTCCTCTACCATTGCTCTTGGGGCTTTTCCTTTGCGAAAACCAGGAAGTTCGGCTGCAGCGACAGCCTCTGTCATAACTGTTTCAAATTGGTCTTTGACCATGGTCCAAGGGATCGTCACGGTAATCTCAATCGTACCGTCGTCGGTTTTGTGAAGTGCTGTAGTCATAGGGCTAGAGTTTATCATAGAAAGGATAAACTTTAAAGAACATTTCAAAATTTACAGTTTATTGTGATCCCACCCTACTGCCGGTAAAGGCGTTTTTACGCCTTTTGCATTGATGATCGTTAACGTTTTGGCTCGTGTAATCGTACCAATATGTGTACAAGGTGTATGGGTTTGGGCTGCGATTGTCATAATTTTATCAGTATCTGCTTTGTTTGCAGTAAAGAGCAGTTCATACATTTCACCCCCTTGAAGTACCAATTGGGGATAAAGTTTCGGTTCTTTTTTGATCACGTGCTTTATCGTTTGTGATAGTGGGATCGCTTCATTATATATAGTAGCTCCTACACTGCTCTGCTTACACAGTCTGCTCAGGTCCAGTGATAGTCCGTCACTTATATCTATGGCGCTTGTGGCGAGGCGCTCTTTGGCGATGGTATAGGCAAAGGATATATGTGGTGTTTGGATATGGTGCATACGCATGACTTTGCGTGTCAAAAGTTGGTGTAGTTCATAGGATGCGTCACCGGTACTTCCCGTAAGAAATATACTGTCGCCTACTTGTGCACCATCACGGTACAACGGACGTTTGGCATCGCCTAGGATAGTAATCGTTATAGAAAGTGTGGCGCCCTTGGTGACATTGCCACCGATAATGGTTGTTCCAAAAGATTTGAATTCATGCGTAATGCCTGCGTAGAGTTGTGTGATGGTTTTTTGTGCAAACCACGCACTTGGAAGTATAAGGGAAACGAGTGCGAACCGTGGCCAAGCACCCATAGCTGCAATATCTGAGAGGTTTGAAACTGCAGCTTTTTGGCCCAATAGTTTAGGGGTAATCCAGGAGAGTTTGAAATGACTCTCCTCTACCATGCTGTCTGTTGTGATTACCCATTGGGTATCGTCACCGTCAAAGACTGCAGCGTCGTCCCCAACTCCCATGATGATACGAGGATCTTGTGGGAGAGAGGTGAAAAATTTGAGCAAATCTTGTTCGGTTGTCACTTTTATATGTGATACCTTTTTAGGAACTGTGCGTTTCATTGTGGAGCATTATAGCAGGATTTATGAAAAATATACTTAATGCAAGGATAGTACGTATGATTACGATGTGCATTGTTAAGCTCTAGAGCTCGTAGCCTATGTAGGATATAATAGCAATGGGAATGGGAATGGTTACTTTATAGGTGGGGAATTCTTAATTGCCGGGATAGCCCGCCTGCAACGCATTGGGTTGAGAAATGTTTTAGTGTAGCTATGCGGGCAGGTGAAACTTTAGTCTCACTTGCTATTTTGAGACTGGCTGAATGATGTAGGCAAAAGAGCTTAGTGAGACTTATCCCGCTATGCGGGAGGTATTACAGATTATATTGGTTTGTGAAATTTATATAGCCGGGATGGTGAAACTGGTATACACGCAGGTTTTAGGAACCTGTGCCGTAAAAGGCGTGGAGGTTCAAGTCCTCTTCCCGGCACTATGCAGCAGATAGAAGAGGACCTTTTCAGTTCAAGCCGTTTATATAAAAACGCTATAGGTGTTTTTTATATATAATAGTAAGTTATGGTTTAGGTGAAGTAAACAATTCAGGTTTTAGTCTCGCATATCACGAAATATGCTATAATCGCGAGTATAGTTTTTTGGTATTTATAATTTAAAGCTTAAAGCTCAAAGCCTTAAATCCCCGACCGTAAGGTCGTGGGTTATCTTATCAATATTAAAATGTTTAGTAGCTATTAGTAAATTGCGATATTTTAAAGGTTATATATGGGATTACTTCAGGAAGGTGCGATATTAGCAGGAGATGCTTGGAGAGCTGGGCATACATTGATGCATAATGCCTTATGTCCTGATTACCCTATTGGTTATAAAAAAGATGTAAGCTATTCACAGGTAACGACTGTGTATACGTATAACTGCACCTCACTAGGGATAGTGTTGGATGATGGTAATGGTGAGGTTATGAGTAATGGCGTAACTAGAATACAAAATGAAAATCCTGGAATACCAACATTTTCTGTACCCAGCGTTCAAAAGAAGGTAAAATGGCAATTGGTATATCTAAATAGGGAGTAATTATTATACTACAGAGTCACGCCAAGTGTCTTGGGATCGCTGACTTC
>CAZPNL010000086.1:0-4132 GCA_964588145.1 uncultured Gammaproteobacteria bacterium | reverse complement strand
TACGTACTCCCAATATACGGTGTATTGTAAATTAGGATTGATCTTACGCTCGTAAGCCCGAAGTAGAAACGGTATGCAGAGCAGCGTTACAAATAGTATGTAAATGGTTAGTATCATGTACCCAGCACCCCCTTGCTTAAATCGTCCATTTTCTTAACGCACAGCACTCGTATGTCATCACAGTGCATGTCGGAGTCTTTGAACTGCTCCACAATGTCGATCAATTTCTCAATCTCGTACTTATGAAACAGCCTGTCGTGAGTAAAAGAAGCGGAGGCTAAGCCCGTCATGGGGCGTAGCGTTACGTTTGAGATAGAAGTAGTGGGTCATGTTGACTGAATAAAGTTAAACAGGTTGTAATTCCACTTTGCATCATCAAGTGCATTGTGTTCATTTTTCTGAGCGGGATATGTTGCAAGCGCCTTTATTTTCTCTAACTTTTCTTTAAATGTAGCAGGTCGATCCACTTCAGATGACTTTCCAAGTATGTCTTTGTAGTAATACAAATTAAGTCGCTCAACCTTTTCATCTAACATCTGTTTTAAGTCCTTGCAATACATCGGAAATCCGTTAGGCAATTCCATCATAGTCCCAAACATCCAACAGAAAACAACCCAGTCGTAATCTGAGTAATATCCGTAAAACTCAGGGAGTCCATTTGGGTAGGAATAAAATGATCCGCCAACATCGAAATCGGGCTTCCCTCCGCAGAAATCAATTATCTCTTGCCTTATCTGATCCATTGGTAGCCACCTCATACTTTCTTGATAAATCCGTGGGCTTCCGTGAGGTGGATATAGTGGGCGTTTTTCGGGCAATTTGCTAAGCACATGTTCATTCAGCCACTTATTTTTACGAGCGTGTTTTAGATTCAGATCTCGATTTATGGCATAATACTCTCTGCCATCCTCACAAACGATCCCAATACTAATTAGGTCAATAGTCCAAACTTTAGCTATTGTGATTCCTAAGAATTTAACAGGTTTTTTGTGTTCGTGAAATTCTGTGTCGATAAAATATTTCATACGATCACTTTTTAACCTTACCAGACTTCTTTTTAACAACCTTCACCGCATCAACTCTTTTGCCGTTCTTTACTGTCACTCCTGCGATCAGTTCGGTTTTCTTCTTCTTCGCTGCCACCCTCTTCGGCTTCAAATATCCGTAAGCATTGATGGCGTCTACTACGTCCTGACGGGTTTTCGCTGCGATCATCGCTTCGATGAAGATGCCGTCATCAATAAATCCGTTGCGGATAGAAGAGGTGATGTTCAATAGTGCATTTTGGCGGTTATTGAAGCCTTTGTCGTACCGGTTCACTTTGCCATTGCGGGAAACCAGTTTGGTGGATAGTCCGCTTTTTTCTTTAGCGATATGCCAGTTGGCTCCGGTAAGGGTTTTGATTTTTTCGATTGTCGTTTCTGCTTTTTTCTTTGCCATAAGTTTGATTTTTGATTGTGAGATTATTTTTAGGTTGGTGACTTCGCATGTCTCCATATCTTCTAAAGAGCCTTGATTAATAGTCCATGAATAGGCGTATCCATGATAATTACTACACGGCAAGCCCATCATTTCGTTTTGACACAAGAATATTCTTTTTTTCCCCTTGTAAATTTTACCTTTACATATGGTGTTACGTATCTCAGCCGTAAACCCGTCACCGCTTTTTACTTTTGACCAGTCAATTGGTTTTTCCATGATAGTTTATATTTTGTTATTGTATGCGTACTATGATTTATGGTGAATCTCAATAATACTATCCTGCCAAGAATTAAAACGCCATCCCTCCACATTCCTTTAGGTGCATCCCATTTTTTTGGCAAATTCTCATAGATATTGAATTTCAATAAGAAGCGTCTATTGGGTTTTGGTTTATTAATTATATTGTTGTAAATAAACCGGGCTATGGGGTCTTTCGATAATAATTCTTTTTGCTCCATTGACATTAACATGGCTTACGAACTATAATACTAAAATGCTGGTCAATTTCAAAAATAGCAGATGTGATATGCTCTATGTCTGCAATGTGTCGAAATATTCTATCCACTACAGGCAGGTCATCGAGGTTCGTGGTTGGTATTGCTAAATATGGCGACTCAGGAAGTGTTCCGTTTAAGGCTGACACCCTGCTTTTAATAGAAAGAGCCGCTGTTGTTAAGTTGACCTGAAGCCCAATAAGTCGATCAATAATCATATCCATTTCTGCCTTATCTTGGATTGTTGGGAGCTTTGTTGATGGGGTTCCTGCTCCACCAAGTGATTTTTTTGTTTCTGTCATCGTTATTTTTTTAATTGCATTTACTACATATCGGTTTGTTCCACTTCACTACCCACCCCTGTCGAATTAAAATGGATAGAAAGGTGCGCTCGTTCATGTTGAGTTCAGTATAGGCTGCGCCACACTTACTGCATTTGATGGTCTGCATATTTTTGATGTGCAGAGAAAGGGGGTCGGTCATAATACAATCACCTCTCCTTCTTCTAAGTTGGTTGCGAAGATTACTCGCAAGGTGCAGCCACTGATAGTTATTTTACACTGCAACAAAGAGGCTGGGCTATAGGTTATAAGACTAAGCATTTCTTTTATGAATTTTAAATACTCGACTTTTTCTACTATTAAAATAGTCGGAGGATTAATATTAGTATTTACATAGTTGTAAATCAATTCCTGTATTTTATCTATTGTCATATCCTCACACTCCCTTCATATTTACACCATTTCGCTTCGGGATGCTCTCTTAAGATGCGTTTTATGCTATTAAACATCTTTACTCTCGCATCAGTACGTACTTTTATTTCACGTAGTTTTTGGAATCTTGTCATAGCATCAAATTTTCAGTTGGTACGATTGCAGCGATTTCGGGCAGTTCATATAAATTGTCGTGTAAATATATACCGTTCTTTTGCATTTACAAAATTATTTTTTATATATCATTGATTATTAGGAAGAAAATTTTATATTTGCGGGCATGAAATTACGGGATTATCAAATTGAGATCGCAACAGAGGCTTGTGATCGGCTTGTGAGGTTGGGTATTGTTTACTTAGCAATGGAGGTGCGCACAGGCAAAACTTTAACAGCACTTGAGACGGCAAAGTTGTATGGTGCAAAAAGAGTACTGTTCACTACCAAGAAAAAAGCGATTAGCAGTATTGAGAGTGACTATAAAGAGCTTGGATACCAGTATGAGTTAGTAGTTGTAAATAATGAGTCGATGCACAAAGTCGAGGGAGATTTTGACCTTGTAATATCTGATGAGCACCACAGAGTAGGCGGTGCGTTCCCTAAGCCAAATAAGGTCGCCAAATATATGAAGGATAGATTTGCCGGAGTGCCCATGATTTTTTTGAGCGGCACACCTACGCCTGAGGGCTACTCCCAAATTTATCACCAGTTTTGGGTGAGCAGCTTTACCCCATTTAGTAAGTGGAGCAACTTTTATAAGTGGGCAAAAGATTTTGTCGACATCTATCAAGTTGACTACGGATACGGTAAAACGAACCGGTACGAAAGGGCGAGAAAATATCTGATCGACCCCATTGTATCGCCTTACTTTATTTATTACAGCCAAAAACAAAGTGGTTTTGTCAGTGAGGTAAATGAGACTGTGCTTTATTGTCCGATGTCAAAAATGGTAGATGATATGATTGTAAAATTAAAGCGTGATCGGGTATTGCAGGGAAAGGATGAGCTGGTATTGGCTGATACGCCTGTAAAGCTCATGAGTAAAGTCCATCAACTCTGCTCAGGCACTATTAAATTTGAGAGCGGAAATGCGATGACGGTGGATAAAAGTAAAGCGTATTTTATTGCGAACAGATTTGCCGGAGTAAAGATTGCTATTTTTTATAAATTTAAGCAAGAACTTGAGTGTCTTAAAAGTGTGTATGGGGAGAAGTTGACCGATGATATTGATGAGTTTAATAGCGATCCTAATAAATGTATTGCCCTGCAAATTGTATCGGGAAGAGAAGGAATTAGCTTATCTGCTGCTAAATATTTAGTATACTATAACATTGACTTCTCGGCACTCAGCTACTGGCAAAGTCGGGACAGGCTCACCACCATGCAAAGAGCAAGCAATGATGTGTTTTGGATTTTTAGTGAAGGCGGCATCGAGGAAAAGGTTTA
>CAZPNL010000085.1:0-4455 GCA_964588145.1 uncultured Gammaproteobacteria bacterium | reverse complement strand
AACAACAAGAGGACCATAAGGGAATAAAGAAGTCTTTTGGATCTGCGGGAATGTTTTTCTGCATCTTGACTACTTTGGGTGATTGCGGGAATTACTTCGAGCGTAGGATCTTGTGTTTGCTTTGACGCGGGAATTATGAGTGATTCCTGTGCAAGCTCGATTTGAGGTGGAATTTTGTGTGAAGTGATATTTTTTGATTTATTTAGATCTTCTTTGATGGTTTTTATAGCTTCATCGGTATGTGATTGTATATTTTCTATCCAACCAATAAAGCCCTTAAGTGACGCGAGATGTTCTTGAATTTGAGAAACGCTCAAGCCCTTCTTGCGAAGGGTTTCCTGATATTGGTCTATGAGAGAGGGCAGTGGGTGCATAGTTATCTGATCCGTTTTCGAATCCATATGAGAAATTCTTCTATGTGTGCTGTTGTTTTGAGGGTACTTAGTCTATCTATGTCGACGTGAGATTGAGAGAGGTATTGCTTGATGATATTTTGATTTTGGAGCTTTAAATCAGTGTTTTTTTCGATATTTTCTAGTGAGCTGAGTGGGTTGGTTTGGGTGATATTTGCTTGTGTAGTGCAATCGAAGAATGAGCGAAGAGTTGAAAGTCTTCTGTTGATGGTTGCGACGGGTGTTTGGGTTTCCCAGAGGGCCTGTTTGTACATTAGCACTGTGATGATATCGATCGCTAAAACAAACTCATTGGTTGATGTTATGGATTGACCTTTGGTTTCGATAACTGTTGTGAACCATGTGAAGAAGTGTCGTAGGTCTGATACGTAGTTTTTTTGTGTCTTAGCTGATGCCCCTGCTGCTTGAAGAAATCTCTCAAAGAGGGATATAAGTTCGCGTTGATAATTCAATACATTAGACAAAATTAGATCAACCATATATCTAGTAAATATATTTATTAATACACAGTCAAGAGGTAAATTGCGGGAATGATCCAGTAACGATATAGACGAGTCTTGAGGTGAAAATGCTGGAATGCGGTATATTTTATTTTCCGAATTATCATTTCACATATTACCGCAATTATTCTATACGCTCACTTAAATGATATTAATCATATCAATACATAAATATTATTGAATGATATTGTGTGATTTGACATAAATGCGGTTTGTTTTATGAACGGCTGTGAAATCCTATTTCATTCTTGCGCATGGAGCCACCAGACAATCTTATTTCAATTTATGTCTTATAATAGTTATTTTATATGTCTCATAATAGTGATATCATTTTGTAGTTTTGTGCGGGTGGGGATGAGTAAATATTTGTGATGCAGGAATAATTTTAATTTACGTGTGTAGTCAAAATGCCATTGATTATTTGTTGAAGTTACCTCTATGTGTTTGTGTGACCTGTAATAGGATACGTATTTGTAGTATTTATTTTGTATAGTTGTATTTGAGCGTAAATGATAATTTGGACTGATCTGATAATCCTTTGTGATAAATTAGCAGTCTGTGCATATGAGTGATAAATACAGTTTAGGCTGTCAGATCAATATATAAAGTTTTTGTTGAGGCTATATATATGAAAGGTCAATTCTTGTCAAGAGTGTGTGGACTGTGTGGTTGCTCTGTATTGCGTGATGCCAATTGGAGATGTGTGCAAGTATGTATAAAATACGCTGTTGTGACTTTCTACATTGTAGTGTTAATATTACTTTGGATTGATTTTACGCTTCAGAATATACAATAGATTTAGGTTTTTTGTTATTTGACTGAGGGCATATAGTCTCATGGGTGGGGTAACGTACCTACATATTATAACCTTATAGTTATTTTTTATTGGACTCCGTTGACGGGTGAGATATCATGATATTTTTATATGAAATAGCTGCAAAATTTGCAGTGTGAAATGGAAGCTGCTTTAATCGATCAATTTAAAACTTTTTATAAATTTGTTGTTTCTGTTCATTATAAAAATAAGGAGGCTTACCATAAAAGTTGCGTTGTGTGGTGACGACGATTTATAATTCAGGATATGAAAACAAAACACGGAATCGATCATGCCCATATAGAATCTCGTTGGCAAGCCGCGTGGGAACGCGTAGCACTCAATAGTACAGATATGAGCGGGAATAAACCGTTTTATAACCTCATGATGTTTCCATATCCTTCAGCTGAGGGGCTGCATGTGGGAAATATGTATGCGTTTACAGGTTCTGATGTTTTTGGACGTTTTAAACGGTTACAGGGCTTCACAGTTTTTGAGCCTATTGGACTGGATGGCTTTGGTATACACAGTGAGAATTTTGCCCTCAAAATCGGTCGTCATCCCATGGATCACGCTGAGATTACCGAGAAGAATTTTTATGCCCAACTGCGCAAGATCGGTGCGATGTTTGACTGGGAGCGTACCGTGGAAACATATAATCCCAATTATTATATATATACACAATGGTTATTTGTGCAGTTGTTTAAGCAGGGATTAGCATATCGCACGAAAGCGCTTGTGAATTGGTGCCCCAGCTGTAAGACTGTGCTTGCAGATGAGCAGGTGATAGATGGTGCATGTGAGCGATGCGGGAATACGGTAATAAAAAAGTCGCTTGAACAATGGTTTTTTCGAATTACCGCATATGCGGAGAAATTACTACAAAATAGTTTTTCACTGTACTGGACGAACAAGGTAAAGATAGCCCAACAAAATTGGATTGGTAAAAAGACTGGTATGGAAATCACATATGAGGTTGTTGATGGTACCGGTGCCCATGTTGGGGAAGTAGTATGTTTCACGACCCGTCCTGATACTAACTTTGGTGCAACGTTTGTGGTGATGACTCCAGATCATCCTTTTGTCATTCAGGTGCTTTCAGTGCTAAGTGCCACTCAGCGCGAGAAGATAATACAATTTCAAAAACTAGCTCTTGCAGCTAAAGATGCAAAAGTAGGAGAAAAAGTTGAGGATGATAAGAATGGGGTAGAGACAGGCTTGTACTGTGTAAATGGACTTAATGGATATAAAATGCCTCTCTATATATCAGACTATGTCGTATCTGGGGTTGGTACCGGTGCGGTGATGGGAGTGCCTGGACATGATGTGCGTGATTTTCAATTTGCTCAGAAATATCACGTCCCAGTCATCCGTGTAGTGGTTGGCACTGATGGGGATACGAGTGCTATCGAGCGTGTGGAGCAGGTACAGGAAGAAACAGGAACGATGATGAATTCTGGTTTTTTGGATGGACTTGATATCCATGTAGCAACGGAAAAGATCATGGATTTTTTGGAAAAAAAGGGATGGGGTAGGAGAGTTACAAACTATCATCTCAGAGACTGGCTTATCAGTCGCCAGAGATATTGGGGTCCACCAATACCTATGATTTTTTGCAAGTATTGCGCAAGGAATGGGAAGAGTTGGTTTAGTACAGATGAAGCAAAGACTCTCTATGCAGATCATAATCAAAAAGGTAGTCAAGATTGGGCACCAGGATGGTATCCAGTGTCAGTGTCTGATCTGCCGGTGCTTTTGCCACGCATCGAAGACTACAAACCAGATGGATCTGGGAAATCACCTCTATCTACACATAAAGAATTTTCAGAAACAGTCTGTCCAGGCTGCGGGAAAGAAGCTGACCGAGAAACAGATGTATCTGATACATTTTTAGATAGTTCGTGGTATTTCCTCAGATATCCGAGTATCCCCGCAGGTAAAAAAAGTGGTTTTTCACAAAGGAATCTTGCGGCATTAGCAACGCCTCAACATAAATCCGAGGCTCGTGACGAGCAAAATACTATACTGCCATGGGATAGTGCGATTACAAAAAAATGGCTTCCTATTCATATGTATACAGGGGGAGCTGAGCATTCAGTCTTGCACCTCATGTATTCCCGCTTTGTCTGTATGGCGCTTAAAGACGCGGGATATATAGATTTTGATGAACCATTTACAAACTTTTTTGCGCATGGACTTGTGATCAAGGACGGCGCCAAGATGAGTAAGTCAAAGGGTAATGTGGTTAATCCAGATGAGTATATTGCTACGTATGGGGCTGACGCGCTGCGAATGTATCTCATGTTTATGGGGCCATTTAGTGCGGGTGGTGATTTTCGTGATTCGGCCATGGAGGGTATGCGCCGGTGGATAAACCGTGTATGGCACATTGCAGAGACTGCTATGGCTGCCAATAGTACAGCTTCAGGTAAAAATAAAGCTGTTTCAGACGCACTGGCCAGGCTCATACTCAAGGCAGAAGATGATCTAGAGAAACGGCGCTATAATACTGCCATAGCCAGCATGATGGAGTTTACCAATCTCGTGGATGAGCAAAAGGCAGTATTATCTAAAAAAGAGCTTGGTGAGCTTATCATCATCCTATCACCATTTGCACCTCATATAGCCGAAGAGCTTTGGCAGACGCTCCACGGGAGGATGCCTGAAGAGATCACAAAGGCTGACTCTGTGCATTTTCAGAGGTGGCCATCTGTTGCTACAGCAGCAC
>CAZPNL010000084.1:0-4470 GCA_964588145.1 uncultured Gammaproteobacteria bacterium | reverse complement strand
AATAGCTAAAAAACTTGGGGTAGGGGTGGCTACTGTGACGAGAGGATCGAAAGAATTACAACTTGGAAGATTTCAAAGTATCTAATATGAAGAATAGATTTTTTATAATGATTAAGCGTAGGCAAACCTTCATTAAGGGGGAGGATTTGTAGTGGTATAGGATTATCTAAATTTTGACTCACTGTAAGCCTCCACAGCTGGAGGTTTTTTTGTTTATACAGGAGAAACATATGAAAAAGAAAATTGGAATTATTGGAGGTATGGGGCCAAGTGCAAGTGCGCATTTTTACACATTGCTCATAAAGTATGCACAGGAACTTTATGGCGTATGTGATAATGATGCGTTTCCAGAGATGTATTTAGTATCGCTCCCAGTGCCGGACTTTATACAATCAGAGCGCTACAAAGATCAAGCAGAGCGCATGCTTATTGATCGAATAGAAAAAATGAATACTATGGGAATTACCATGTATTGTATGGCGTGCAATACGGGTCATTTGTTGTTAGAATCTTTGAAAAGGCATACAGATGTACCATTTGTGTCGTTACTTGATGTAATACCAGAGTATGTGGTGTCGCAAAAAATACATACAATTGGTATTTTGGGGACGCCAACGACGGTAAAGACAAAACTAGTCACTGAAAGACTTGAGTTGAGTGGGGTAAGGGTGATTGAACCTGAGCACGGTGAGATACAACAATTAGGTGAAATTATACGAGAAACGATAGCTGGGAAAAATTTTGAATCAAATAGTAAAACGGTGCAGTTGATTGTGCAAGGTATGTTGAGAAAAGGCGCAGAGGCCATACTTGAGTCCTGTACTGAGTTACCTCTGATTATGCCAAAACAGCATATGGTCAGAGTGATAGATACGATGGATATATTGGCACGCGAGGTATTGGCACAGTATTACAAGGAGGAAATATGAAACGATTATTGTCTGGTATTACACCAAGTGGAGATGGATCACTGCACATAGGCAACTATCTGGGAGCGGTGAAGCAGTTTGTAGAGCTGGCACAAACGCATGAGTGTTTCTTGATGGTTGCGGATCTGCATGCATTGACCACTATTCAGGATAAAAAGGTGCTTTCCAAAAATACAGAGGCGCTCATCTTGGAGGAATTATCGCTCCTGGGAGATTTGCAAAATATCACATTTTTTCGTCAGTCAGATGTGCCGATGCATACAGAACTTCAATCAATTCTGAACAATGTCACGCCTTTGGGGCTCTTGAAGCGTGCGCATGCGTACAAAGACAAGCTTGCTAAGGACGTGATGGAAGATGATATCAATCTAGGGCTTTTTAATTATCCGATCCTGATGGCCTCTGACATACTGCTCTACAAGCCTGATCTAGTGCCTGTGGGAAAAGATCAAAAGCAGCATGTAGAGATAACGCGGGATATCGCAGAGCGATTTAACAAAGTATTCCGCACCAAAGTGTTTGTCCTGCCAGAGCCACATATCCCAGAGGAGGTGGCAACCATACTTGGAACTGATGGGCAGCGCAAAATGAGTAAGTCTTTGGGCAATTTAATATCTATATTTGAAGATGAGTCCGTCATCCGTAAGCAGGTGATGGGCACCTATACTGACCCTACACGGGCGCATGCAGATGACCCTGGGCATATAGAGGGAAATATGGTGTTTGCATATCTGGAGCACTTTCCCCCCTTCGCTAAAGCTTCGGGGGGCAAGGGGGATGTTGAGCAACTTAAGAGTTTGTATAAGCACGGCAAGATTGGAGATGTGGAAGTTAAAGAAATATTATTTGAATCACTAAAAAACACGTTTGGACCAGCACGAGAGCGGTATCAGGAGCTCAAAAGTAATCCGAAGAAAGTCAAAGAAATCCTTGAGTCTGGTGCTGCCAAAGCAACTGCCGTAGCCATGCGTACTATGAAAGAAGTACGAGAAGCACTGGGGCTTTCAAATCAGTATTCGTTTTTCAGCTACCAGACTCCAGTGACTGGGGATCAGGCAGCCACGATCACGATTGATGAATTTGCGAGAGTTGAGGAGCGGGTGGGGAAAGTAGTGGGCGCCACGCATCCTGAAAAGAGTGAAAAGCTTATACGGCTTGAGGTGGATTTTGGTGCAGAGCTTGGAAAGCGAATCATTTTTACGGGTGTACGGCCTTTTGGATATACCAAGGATGACTTTATAGGGAAGCAGTTTCTGTTTGTTACAAATTTAGCACCACGGAAAATGATAGGGGAGGAGTCTCAGGGGATGATACTAGCAGTTGATGGGGAAGCGCTACCACCATTTGAACATGGTTCCTCAAAGCCTATCTTTGTATCTGCGGAGGGCATGCCACTGGGGGCTGCGATACGGTAAGCGTAGGGGTGTTTAGAGTTTAGAGGTTAGGGTTTAGAGTTTAGGGTTTAGAGTTTAGGGATAAGAATGAGGCTTGGAGGTTTAGTTATTTAGAAGTTTAGTAAATTTCGTTGGTAGTTTGTCGTTTGAGGTTTGACGAAAATGGCAGTTGAGTTTCGGGGGTAATTATTCCCTGAGCGAACCCCGCCTTGGCGGGGGTAGTCGAAGGGCGATGGGGAGTTTAGTGGTTAGAGTTTAGAGCTTAGTAAGGTATTGAGTGTCAGGTGTCATGTATCAAGTGTCAGGAGATTCAAAGGTATCAATGGTGTCAAAAGTGTTAGGTGTAAATGATATAACTCATTATGAACTTTATAACTTGCTACTTTATAACTAATTTGTCATTGCGAGGAGCAGAATTGACTTAGCAAAAGGCGACGTGGACAAGGAACGTTTGACGTTCCACGTCTGACGTGTCGCGGCAATCTTCATGGGTTTGTGGTATTTAACATATCTATTGGGTTTGTGGATGTTATTTTTCTCAAATGGAGTGCATAGATAGGCTGCTACAGTAGTGCTTCTTGACAAGTATGTCAAAATAGTGTAATATTGACATACAATGCAGCTCATCACAATAGGTACTAAAAATCAGATTGTTATCCCCAAAGAGGCGAGGATGAAGATTTCTGGACTCAAGCCTGGTCGAAAGGTGGCAGTTGTGCCTGTGGATAGTCACACGCTCATGATAAAAGTTGATGAAAATCAGTGGCTGCAAACTAGTTATGGCGCTATGAAAAAGACTTGGAAAGATCGTGATGTAGTAGGCGAGTTGGAAAAACAGAGAAATGAGTGGGATGAAGTCTAAAACTGTATATATCGATACCAATATATTTATATACTTTTTTCAATCGCATGATGCGTTTGGTCCTGCAGCAAAGGCTATATTTGAAAAAGTTGCGTCAGGTAAGTGGAACGCCGTGACAAGTGTTTTGACCCTTTCAGAATTGCTTTCGATAGCAACCCAGACTGAAGCAAAGCTTATACAAACCCTTTATTTTGAGACTCCGCATTTAGTTACTATAGATGTGGATATGACTATTGCCTCAGAGGCAGCCAGGATCCGGAGAGAGTATCATTTTCGATTGCCAGATGCGATTCATTTGGCCACTGCGCTTTATGCGAATGCAGATATGTTCGTTACAAATGATAAGAGGCTGCGAAGTTTTAAGGAAATTGATATACAGTTCCTGTAGATATTACATAGGCAGTCGTATTGTGCAATGATATATGTATGTTCAAAAATAAAATAGTTTTATTGTTGATATTGCTAGGAGTTTTTGTTGGGGGATTATTTGTAGGGTATCTTAATGATCCGTATAAACGAAATGTACAGGATACTCAACGACTAAATGCTGCTTCCGTGCCTGTATCAAAATTAAAGACCTATGTGGATTTGAATACTAAAAAGTCACAAGTAGTGCCTTCTGTAACATCAACTACAGCAACAAGTCCAAGTATTTCGTTTCAGCAAACTATATCTGCTACTCCTGAACCGACTCCTGATGTAGATAAAGAGATAATGATGTTAAAAAAAATTAAGGTGGATGCTCCAACTGGTTGGGAGATGTATTTGAATAATTGGCCAGCTTTACTGATAGCTCCGAAAGAGTCAATTGATATGGCAAAAAAGGATGTCGTGTTAGATTCAGCCAATTGTATTTTTAATATTATTATTAATTATGATAAAAGTACTTTTGAGTCTATTAAGAAAAAAGATAATATAGAAATCGGCACATTTAAATATGATGTGCAAGAGACGATGATAGGTAAATACCAGGCTTTACTAGAGACTGCTACAGCATTACATAGTGGCCCAGGATTCGAACCTGGATATCAGGAGACATCGTATTATATAAAAGCATCTGAAGGCATGTATAGGGTAAATGTTTGTGGTAGAGAAAAACATAAATCAGAAATTGATAGTGTTTTGAGTTCGATTGTTTTGAAATAATCGGGTTCAAAATTTTTTTCAGAGATTTTAGATGAAGCGCTTAAATAGCTCTGTCTCGTGTTGTGAAGGGTAATAAGCTAGCGGATCAGGAGTTCGTTTTTCCCATACCTACTCATCACTGCGAGGACGTCGGGGATTT
>CAZPNL010000083.1:2009-4483 GCA_964588145.1 uncultured Gammaproteobacteria bacterium | reverse complement strand
CCACTTCATCAATGATCTGATTGGTCTTGAGCACAATCTTGGGATTGTTTTTGACACGCTCGGTCATGATAGCACTGGCACGAAATGTATCTCGTCTGTGCACCAGATACACTTTTGATGCAAACGTCGTCAAAAAGTTTGCTTCTTCCATAGCAGTATCGCCACCACCTGCCACTGCCACTTCTTTCCCACGAAAGAAAAATCCGTCACATGTTGCGCAGGCTGATACTCCTTTCCCTTTCAGTCGCTCTTCGGATGGAAGTCCCAAATATTTGGCTGATGCACCAGTAGCCACAATCACAGTTTTTGTCTGATATGTTTTTTCAGAAGTTATAACATCAAACGACTTGCCTGACGCGTGATGCGTGACGCGTGATACCTCGCCACTTGCAAACTCTGTCCCAAATCTCTCCGCTTGCGCTTTCATATCCATCATAAGCTGCGGCCCCATGATGCCTTTGGGAAATCCTGGGAAGTTTTCTACTTCAGTAGTGGTCGTGAGTTGTCCACCTGGTTGCACGCCAGAGATAACAAGAGTTTTTAGCATCGCCCGCGAAGTATAAAGCGCAGCAGTATACCCCGCCGGCCCACTTCCAATGATGATGACATCATAAATTGTAGTATTCATATATTTCCCTAAACACAAGTTTAGATTGCCACGACACGTCAGACGTTGAACGTCAAACGTTCCATGTCCACGTCACCTTTTCAGGACTAATCTGTTCCTCGCGAGTGACAATGTATTTACCTCAAACGTCAAACGTCAAACCTCAAACGATCAACTTCAAACAAAATTCATTATCTACACTATTGGTAATTTGATCTTCCATTCAATTTCAAACAATTAAATCTTATGATTTCCCCACAATATCAACAGGGTCATTATGGCAATCGCACTACCTATTAAAAATAAACCAATCAAAATTTTATTACTATTTATTTCTTTTCGTTTAAACCTTTTAAAACGTTTGCTTCTACTACTTGAGCTATGAGGTGAAGCTCCAGCCATCATCAAATCCATCGCTGCACTAAAAGAATATCCTGTCCCTCTGACCACTTCAAATAACCCAACGCATAACAATACACCACTCAGTGCAACTAAAGTCAAAACTAACACTGTCAGAATATCTCCCATTAGTTAGTCAATTTATTGAGCTCTCCAAGCAAAGTCTCTTTGCTCTGAACTCCTATAAATTGCTTCACGACTGTGCCACCTTTAAATATCATGATCGTAGGAATACTCATCACACCGTATTTTTGCGCCATCTGCGGATTTTCATCCACATTGAGCTTCCCTACCACAGCTTTGCCAGCTGTAGCTTTAGCAACTTCCTCCACAATAGGGCCTTGCACTTGGCATGGACCACACCACACTGCCCAAAAATCGACAAGCACGGGCTTGGTACTTTTGATAACTTGCTCGGAAAAATTTGCATCTGTAATGGTCACATCTGACATACGTACCTCCTAAGGAAAAAATATCTGGAGCAGATGGCTCCAGTAGAGAAAGTATATCACCATTGGCGACTCTGTCCAGATCTTGACATATCCCCCCAGGGGGGATATAATATATACCTCTTTTTTCCGATCCATTCTTCAAATCACTACGATAATTACATATTTCTATACACCCGATACCAATCATCCTCATACTGCACCTGTTTATTCCCAATTGCACTTGCACACAAGGTATTATCTATTATTGATGTTAAACAATATGTAACTGCACGCGGCAATTTTCCTTGAGATTTGAGGGTACTTATTTGCGTTTCTCTATCTGAAGCTATCTGATGCCGAAAATATCCATAATAATTTTTTCGCCCAGCCAATACTGCGATATCTATCACATCTGCTGGTGCCAAAAATACATCATTTTTTGTAGAATTTTGCCCAATCCAACGGACCACACCCATTTCTTTTTGCGTCAGGACAGGATAATGAAATGTATTTTTTACTATAGGTAACTCCAGAATTCCTGATGCAACTAATACTATAAATAACGTCATTCCAACGACTCGCACTGCTGCAGACTTTTTCAAAAAAACCACAATCACGTGTGAAGCAATCACGCTCGTAAATATAAACAGCAAATTTATAAACTTATGACTAACCTCTATACGTGCGCCTGGCACATGCACGACAATAAACAACAACAAACATGCATAAACAATTCGACTTTTCCCCCGTGTCATAAAAAATCCCAGCAGTACCAAGATTGGCAAAATTCCTAAATTATTCCACCAATAAGCTGCTATTTCCCAAAAATTCGCATAAGAAAACCATGTATGGAGTTGTGATGACTCTACATGTGATAAATCACCTCCACTGCTTATCCATATCCAAATGTATGATGGCAAGGCAACAAACATACACCCACATATATATTGAAGAGCATACCTTATTTTCTTAGAGACAATAAACATTCCTACACCCACAATACCGTACATACACTATCTTCTGAGCAAGATTTGGAG
>CAZPNL010000083.1:0-1999 GCA_964588145.1 uncultured Gammaproteobacteria bacterium | reverse complement strand
AACGCTGTGCCACAAGACCAGTAAACCTGACAAAAATCCTAAAACGATACAATTTTGCCGTATATTTTTTAACAAACTTTCAGCTATTGCTATCCAACACACACATGCTAGTGCGGCTCCCCATACAAAATGTCGCTGATTGAGCCACGTATCCAGTGACCAAAATATAGAAATTATAGATTGATCATATGGATGCGTATAGAAATATGATTGATTTCCCCATAAGTATTGAATCGTATGACCTGATATCCCTAGCTCTTTAAGCTTGTACCACCAAGTAAGAGTAGGTGCAGAGAGAAAAAGAACAATTGCTCCAATCCCCCGCAGACGACTTTTTCCATAAATTGAGTGTGATAAAAAATATATTGATATGAGCAGTGTTACAAACGCAAAGATGCTCAAACTATTTATCGCCCACGGCAAAGGAAGACCCAAATACTCCAATACCCCAGCAGCAAAGTAAAACATAAAATGATAACTAAAAGGCGTTCCCGCTACAAAAGGTGATGAAAAAGGGATATTGTTACCACGCGAAAAAGAGCGTGTAATTCCTAGATTTTGCGCCATGTCATACAGCTGGTGACTCCCTACCCATATCGTCTCACTGCTTCCTCCAAGCGATTTTGTCATAAGCCAATTAGATACAACGAAACAACCCACAAGCAAAATGCAGTCATATACACGGAGCCGAAAATATACACTCCACTCCCTACGACTGAAATAAAAATAAACCAAAAACGGAAACAATGTAAGCTGTGCAAGCACAATACACATCATTAGGCTACCTGAAAATCCACTCACAACTACGGCAAATATATATACTATCCAACTGTTTATCATGATGCCAAAAAGAAGCATGGCACATAGAAGAACTAAGGGGTAAGCAAAAAGTGCTGGTATCCGAAACGCGACCACCCAGCCTGTACAAATGGACAGGAGTAGAAAAATCACAAGCATCCACCCCATTTGGATAAATTATCATGTTTTTATAACAATCACAATTTACACTTGACATATCCCCCCATGGGGGATATAATAGGTATATGGCAAGTGGAATTCCACGAGATCAGACATTTCAACACAGGCTCCTTCACCGCCTCAAAATCACGCGTGGACACCTGGATAAAGTCATAAATATGGTCGAATCTGGCCAGTACTGTATAGATGTCGTGCATCAGTCTCTGGCCGTCCAGTCAGCCCTCCGCCAAGCAAACCAGCTCATCCTCAAAAATCATATGGAAACATGTGTATCCGATGCTATCAAGCAAGGAAATTCTAAAGAAGTCATAGATGAGGTTATGAAAGTCATAGAAAAAAGAACGTAAATATATTGTCATTTCGACCGCGTCTAACGCAGGAGAAATCCCGCCAGAACCAACAAACCTGAGTATTCACAAATATACAATTAAAGGAGGCACATGGAGCACCATGACACACCACAGAAAAAAACCTTATCATCAACTATTCCTCTGACAGTTTCACTTATGATCGTGTCAGGAGTTGTGGGGGCAGGCATCACCTATGCCATGTCTCCAAATTACCAAGCTACTATGTATGACAAAACTCAGATGGGACTAGGCAGTGTTGACCGATGGCTCGACCAGCGCTACATCACAAGTATGATCAGCCACCATAGAGCAGCAATGCTGCTTGCCCAGGAGGCTAGTGCACAAAGTGAGCGAAAAGAAATCAAAGACCTTGCTGCCGAAATACAAACAAACGAGCCAAAACTTATAGACGAGCTCTACGCTTGGAACAAAAGTTGGTACGGCGATACACGCACAGTCCCTGATCCTAAAAAAATTAACCTCTCTAGTGCAGACAAAAATTTTGACCTGCGATTTCTCAATGCCCTCATCTGGCACCATGAGGAAGGCATCCGCATGACCACTGAGATTCGTACAAAAACTAGTCGCAAAGAGGTACTCGATAACGCTGACGCCGTAGAAAACTTTCTCAAAACCACACTCGTGACACTCAGAGACTGGAGATACAAATG
>CAZPNL010000082.1:0-4695 GCA_964588145.1 uncultured Gammaproteobacteria bacterium | reverse complement strand
AAACTCTTGTTTTCTAAGCCTCTAAATAACTAAGCTTCTAAACCTCTCACTAAACTCTAAACTCTAAACTCTAAACTCTAAACTCTAAACCCTCCCCATGCCCCTTCCTTACTTTTCACACTCCCTTTTCACGCTCCCTCTTGAAAGTACAAAATGCTTTGATTACTATGATTAGATATGGACCTGGCTGCCTCATTTCAATCCTACGTAGACGAAATGCTTACCACGATGCATGGATCCGGTCTCCCTGAGGATGACCGCATAGAAATGCGCACAGAACTCCTAGAGAAACTAAATAAATGGATCATCGTTAAGCTCCTCACAGAGCTTGCCACGATCTCCCCCTCCGAAGTACCTGCATTTCAAAAATACATAGAGGAATATCATCCATCACCAGATGATCTGCGTACCTATATATCCCAACGCATACCAAATGGTGAAACATTTCTCACCCAATGCCTCCTTGAGTTTCGTGGATTATATTTAGGAACCACTTGATGATTGTTATATGACAGAAGCAATACCCTTACCCGAACATAAACCAATTATCATTGGCGATTCCCCATTGTATTTCAAAGCACCAAGTGGACCTGATGATACTCAAAGTTTTGTCCTAAAACCAAAAGATCAAAGGTTAGATCATGGAATCGAAAGCATGGTACTTGTCCGTCGTGAAGGACGCACAAATACTGACGGGAGTACATCATCAGTATTTCATAGATGCGAAGACATAAAAGCCGGCGATAAATTAGAATTACACAATAATGACTATTTTTTTGAATGGAAAGACAAAGATGGCACTACGCATCAAATATATGCTGATGAAGTAGCATTTACAAAACCCGATGATACCATTGCTACAAGTACTTCATCGCCTGTAGAAGATCATCCCTATTTTAGTACTTCCGTAGACAATAAAGGCAGAGTACATGTACATGAAAAGTATAGAGATCCAAATGGCAGAACTCCTAGCTTTTCTTATGGTGGTAGAAATTTAGAAGAATCGATCCAATATTATGAACACAATCTCACCGAAATTGAAGCAAATCGTATTACTGCAAAAATGGGCATCACCGATGGCCAAAAAATAAAAAGCATACTCAAAAATCTGTATACCTTGAGAGAAGCGAGAGCAACACAAACAAACATTTCTGATTCCTCGCCTATTGTAGATAATCAATCATATGAAGCCATTGCGCGCGCTCAAAAACCACAAAAAAATCCGGATCAAAATCCAACACCAACCCCAGACAATACCCCTGCCCCAGGCACGCCACGAGCAAAACTAGAAAAACGAGTAGTACTGGTAGGCATCGGCAAAGCAGAACACCGCATAAAGGACCTCGTAGACCGCGCCATGAAAGAAACCAAAAGTTGGTGGAAACGCTCTGTCAAAGAGTACTACGAGGAAAAATTTCGACAGCACTATGAACGGATGACTGATACTGCCATGACCCCATTTGCTGATGAAAGTATCAAACTCGCAGAAAAAATCGCAGAAGAGCGATATCAACACGAACTAGCAGCTATCAAAAATCCCCTTAGGCGAAAAGCCAGACAATTTAGCCAGTGGGCACGGGACAAAATCCATGGCACAAATGTCGTTCAAGACTATGCACTCGAAGCGCTCCAAGATACGTCAAATAAGGCGATGCAAGATACACTCAAACGTGAACAAGCATCTTTTGAAAATGAAAAAGCACAGTTTGCGACGCGTTTTGAAAAAGCCGTCGATAATCAAGAAAATTATTTGCGCAAAAACATGGGCGAAAAACTGCTGAAAGCAGATGACCCAACAGCGCTGAGGATTAAAAATCTTATCGTTCGATACGCGACTGGCAGAATTGGTGATGAAGCTACGTACAAACAAAAAATAAAAGATCTTTTTGATGATATCAAGGCTAAAGATCCGAAACGCTTGAGTGAGGCTAAACATTACGCATCTACACTTGAGGAAATCGGGAAACAAACACGCACCGAATTTGAAAGACAAGGAAAACACGAAGACGGAAAAGCTGCTATAGAAGCACAGATCCATGCGATGGAAATCAGCCTAGGGGTAGGTCAAATGGGAGAAGCCACTCAGCTAGAACCAAACGCCACAAACAAAGCAGTACAAAAAATCAAAGACCTCAGCAGTTGGCTCGACAAACACATAGCCCTTCCAGCTAAAGCAAATGAAGCTATAGTAGGTAGCTCTTTAAGTGCATTGACAGCAGAACTCTTGGGTACTGATGCTGCCAAATCCGCTATCGCTGCCACACTTTCACTGGCAGGACTTCCCCAATCATTTCTGACACGCACAGCACGCGTCTGGATGGGTGCACTCGGAGGTGGGGCTGTAACTGGGGTGTTTGCTGGCAGACGTGAATTTGGTCGCAGGCAATCTGAGTACAGAGCACACCTCTCTCGTACAGAAGCGGGATTCAAAGGCGATGCCAAAGATCGTAAGTGGCAGTGGTATGAACGCTTTGCTATCAGACAACGCTCAACCAAAGATCTCGTAGACTCCATGAGGGGAACAATCTACACGCCAGATGGGAAACTCAAAGACAAACTGACAGACGTAGAGCTTCGGACCAGTCTTGGACACCTAGCTGATGCCAAAGCCAGAAAAGAACTCAGCAGTAGAGCAAAGGATCGCATAGGTCTGATAGAAATAGGCGCCGTAGGGCAGCAAGAAGCAAACCGCCTCCTCCTAGACGAGACGGTCGACAAAGTGCAAAAAGATCTCACGGAATATCTCCAAGGGAGAGCTGACCAACGTCACACAGTCTGCGGAGACAATCTTGGAGATGACTTTATAAAAAAACTCACTGAACATCAAAAAGCAGTACTCGAAAAAGGGAACGCAGCCAATGCAAATCTAGCAAATGACAATACCATCAGATTAGCTCTCGACCCACTCAGTGGCTACACACCAGAAGCCCAAGTGATCAGACGTAGACTCAAGCTCTTTGGTGCCGAAAAAGTTGTAGGCACAACCAGTGGTATAGACGGCGTTATGCAAGAATTTAAAGCAGAGGCAACCGTTGAAGCTACACGCCACGGCATCGTGGCAGGAGCCACAGGCGTCATAGGTGGTGCACTCGTCCAAGAAGCCAGCACCGATGTCCTTCACTGGCTGCAAACAGGAAACTTTAGTGGTGGAGCCATATCTCATGGACTAGCCGAATTGTCCCAATCAATGCAGCACGCCACAGGCACCAATATGGATGCCATCACAGCCGTCCCTGCCCAAGGACCATTTGAGCCATTTGATATAGGCGGCCGCCAAATCCAAGTCCCCCATGGCATGCTCTCATGGCACGAAACATCCCCAGGAGTAAGTACGCTCTATCTCACAGCCCAACACGCAGATGGCACACAGGGACTACTCCCCGTCTATGCCAATTTTCACGAGGGTGATGATCCGTCCCGCGTCATCACTGCCCTTTCTCATCATCCATTTATGCACATGACGGGCGAAAATACACCTTCTATCACACTCCCCATTCACCAATCACCCATACCTGGCATAGATGTCATAGACCCCACAGGTGCCCATCATGCCATAGCCCCTATGGTGCCCGAGCACACAAACTTCGTCCCAGATGGAAATGGCGGATACAATCTCACGGACAATACAGATAACACAGTCCTCCTCCACAATGTTCAAGTTGACTCCACAGACGGACACCTCATCTATGATCAAGCTGAGGCAGTCACCAACAATCTCTTCATACATACCACGAGCGAACAACTACACTTTACTGGATCCGAAAGCCTTGGAAACATGAATGTAACCGTCGGTGACATGGGTACTACCGATGGAGCGCGAGGGCCATGGGGATGGCTAGAGGAGCCTGTAGGCGCAGCCAAACTCGAACACCCCGATACTGCGACAAACTTTGTCAAAAATCTCTTCAGAGGGTATGAAGAAAACGTTGTGCATAGCACAAACGTCACTGGTGATCATTTCCGCTGGGATACCATAGGTGAAAAGGTCGACTACAACTCTATGGGTGCAGACACGATCTTTAAAAATGTCCCACAAGCACTCTTTGGCAACTCCCAGATGGTACAGCTTGGCCGTATCATGGATGAGGCCATCAAGATGCGCGAGACAGATGGCCTACCCCTCAATCAGATGGATGCAGTCCACCGTATGGCATATGAGATTGGCCGAGTAGGACGAGTAGCTACAGCAGACGAGGTCCAGGCATTTATGGATGCGATGAGCAGTGGACACGACTCGACGTGGCAGCTGACACATACATTTATAGATCAGGTTGCCACGAGCACCGTCCTCCACCTTGCCCCAACAGACGTAAGCATCCAAATAGCAGGAGATCTGCCAGTGCCAGATGTAGACCAAATGCCCATCCCCATCATCCCATTTGCCAGAAGGACGTTTGTAGATGCACCTAATAAAAATAAAACTGAAGCAACGCCCACTCATGCAGCCACACCTGATACACCAGTAGTAACAGTGGGAGCAAACAATATTCATCCAACAAGCTCACACTACGGAGTAGGTTACGCATACAGCGGGGACCTAGATCAAAAATGGTGGAATTCAACTGGCGATTTGCAAGCAGAACAATATTTAGAATGGCTCCGTAATAGTGGACAATCAATTCAATATGAACCTTATGTAAGAGGTGAAAAAGGAGAAATTACACTTTCCAATGGCACTAAAATCGAAAGAAATAC
>CAZPNL010000081.1:0-4809 GCA_964588145.1 uncultured Gammaproteobacteria bacterium | reverse complement strand
GCCACTTGCCATCACCATCTGGGAGAACTTCAAGAACAGTAGCATCCATCTCTCGCAAATAAGAATCAGTTAGATATAGTGGGTCTGTTTTCATATGTACGTATTATAAAGCTCCATGCAAATCACTGTATGCTTTGCCTGCAAATCAAACTCTAACACAAGGATTTGTAGCCCTTATCTCTCCTATTCCCACAAAATCCTTGAGGTTATCTGTAGCAATACTCACCACATCATGACTGAGCATGGTAGCGACGAGATATAAATCAAAAACACCATTTCCAGTCCTCAGATACTTGTGGAGGAGCTCGCTAAAAAATTCATAGGTTTCTATCGTGGGATAAATGAGCTCTATATGAGATGATATCGCAGCTATCGCCTGTTGTGCCCTACTTGCCGTCATGGGTGAACTAAACTTGGGATGCGTAAGTACTCGAATAGCCTCTATACAATTTTGATGTGCTACCACCAAATCCCGTTGGTGCTTCTGCAGATAATCCTGCGCAGCTGTATGCTTTGGGGAACTCCTATTTATCGCATATATAATAATGTTCGTATCTACAAGTATGGGTTTATGGCTCGTCATAATAGTCAGAGCGTGACAAGTTGTCTAGGGGCTTCCCTACATCGTGTGTGATAAAAACGATTTTTTGAGCCTTTTTGCGAGACTGCGTTTCTACATACTGCGTCAAAGCAACATGAAATACATCCTGAAGACTTTTGTCGGTGTCTAAAGCTATCTGCTCTGCTGCCTTTTTGAGCTCAACAGGCAGTCGCAATGTGGTACGGATGAGTTGCATAAATACATTATGACATAAATATGTCAATATGTCAAGATATTGCAATATGCTCAATTGCGATATATGCTCAATATCGCATGAAACAAAAGCTCGTTACATTCAAATTACGTGTACCTAAATCCGATTGGATATTAATAAAACGTTACGCTATGGATATGAATATGAGTGTCAAAAAATATATAATTTCAGTTATAAAACAAAATAATGCACGTACAACAATTTCAAATAAACAACCTACGTCCACAAAGCCTGGGTTTTAAGATTTTTCAAATCCTAAAAAATTTACCCTGCTAAAGAAGGGCGAGCTCCATCCCACAACCTCACGATCAAGAATATTAATTTTGTGCCTTAAAAAAAGATCTTCGTGTATCTTTATGAAGCAAACCATACAAGCCTACTAGACCCAGAGGTAAAAAAAGAGAAAATGTATACAATATCGAAAATACGAGTGCCGCTACCCAAGCCCAAACTTTATTTTTGCGTAAACCGCCTATCACGAACATGATTACGGTGATAAAAGCAAGAAAAAACAAAATTATACTAATCCAAATAATATAATCTGTAGAAGACGAATTAACCGATGCAGATAAACCAAAGTACCGTAAAATCGCGTAAATAAATCCTAAAACTGTATACAAAACTACACTAATATTTAGTATAGCTATAGTAAAACGTATTTTAGAATTTGTAGAAACGAAATTATTACTCTTTTTTACTACTTTTTTCATAAATCAAATTACATAAAAAGCACTACCATACCGATTATATTAAAAAATGGTTTATTAGTTTGTCACTTTTTTTGTCACTGTAACTGTTTCAGACTTGGTGCCATATTTGCGTTTTACAAACCAGGCTACCACTAGTACTGGTACCCAGATAGGTGCAAAGACCACAAACCAGATAGCCTTTGAACCTGCATCGTTAAATGTACTCACCAAAGACCTGACGGCTTCTTTAAATACCACCTCTGGTCTCCATGGTTGATCAGGAGTATATGGCAGGGCAAACTCATCTGTCGACAGATACACAGATACTTTTGTGAGCTTGGCCGTCTGCTCCAAATACTTTTGTTGCCCTACTATACTATCTATTTGTGATTGGATATTAGAAAGCTCTCGTGTAACCTCCAGTATATCCTGTACCTTTACTGCTGATCTTTGGATATCTTCAAACTTTGCTTTTGTCACGCGTAGCTGACGTAGACGCTCTTCTAGGTCTTGATACTGGTCTGTGACATCACGACCATTGACTGACTCTGACACGACCTTTACGGCCAAACCACGCAGTGCACCCAGCACATCAGCACGCTTCTCAGTAGGGATACGTATCGTAATAGTGCCACTAGCAGCCCCTTCTGGCACGCTTACATTGGAGTCAACCATATACCCGCCATTATTCGTAGCAATCTTATCAATTTCGGCCACTGCAGTATTTACGTTTTTCACCTGCAAGGAGAGATTGGTATCTTTGACAACCATCCGATCTGCAGACTGCACAGGGGCAGGCTCACCACCATCTGGTGGCAAAATAGCCATCTTTCCCGAACGCGCCATCATAGGAGCTGCAGCATAACTATCACTGACGGCCTCGCCATAGGAAGCAATACTTCCCATCATACCTCTCCCTATGGGATATGGACTACTCTCTCGCCCCAAAAGTAAATAGCCAACAACTGCCAGAAGTACAACAACGAGCTTGTGATTCATAACCCAGGAGTATAGATTTTTCATATAGATCTATAGTACCCCAAAACACATACCTGCTGCAATTTTTGATACAAACATGTATACATACTAATTTCAGCATGGAACCATGCATGCATCGTACTCCATCAATATACGCATACGGCATTGAAACTCATGAAACAAAAGGCTATCTATACAACTGACTATGTGTCCCCAGTGCCACAAATACGATCGCTTCTTCTGATTCTTTAAATATAGCTCTCCAGTCACCGTTTATATTGATACTTCTATGTCCCTTAAAGTTACCAACAAGATCATGATTTCGCAGTAATGGATCATATGGATCGAGAAGAAATAATTCCAATCTGTCGCGAAAGGCTTTTTTAATCTCCAATGGAACTTTACGAAGCTGCTTGTAACACTTATTTGTGTACTCTATTCTTTTTACTCTGTTCATCACCAGCGATTATAGCATCTAAATCATCCAAAGCATCAATTCCACTTTGAAAAGTAACTACATCGCCTGCCGCTATCTCTTTTTCTGCTTTCTTGAGCATCCGCTTAATATACGCATTTGGCTCCTCACGTACATCAGAAAAGGTCACTGTACGAGTCTTGATGAGCTGCTTGAGATATCCATTGATGAGAGAACTCAAAGAAAACCCCAGCTCCTCAGCCACCTCCTGAGCCTGACGCTTCGTCTCTGGATTGATTTTAAGGTTAATTACAGCTGAATTCATATATACTTAGTATATACTTTTTATATACTTTTGTCAAGATATTGAGGCTAATTTTCTCCATACGCTCCCTAAACTTCAGTTAATCGCTAACTCTTTTTACCCACTTGTGCCACACTTTTACCTAAGCTCGAGACTCAAATCCAGACAAAGATCCTTTTGCTCTCTCTTCAAGCCTCAAACGACAAATGACCAACAAATCTCTCTACCCCAACCTCGTCTCAGCTGCAATCTTTTCTATAGCCACTGCAAATGCTGCCTCACGCAGTGGAATATTTTGCTTTTGAGAAAGATCCCATATGACAGCCGTAGCAGCATCCATCTTGGCTTTGAGTTTTTTATTCACATCAGCCTTGGTCCAATGCTCACCAGACAGATTTTGCTGCCATTCAAAGCAGGACACCGTCACGCCTCCACTGTTTGCCAAGATATCTGGAATCACTGGGATTCCTCGCTTATGGAGTATCGCGTCAGCCTCCGGTGTGGTAGGCCCATTTGCCATTTCAAGCACTACTTTTGCCTTTACTTTGTAGGCATTATCTTTGTGTAGTACGTTTTCTAAAGCCGCAGGTACAAGTATATCCACAGGTAGCTCTAGCAGCTCTTCATTTGTGACTGACTTCCCTTTATTCACTTCACATACTGAGCCCGTGCAGTAACACCCTGCCAGATAGCCATGCTCCTTTTTACACGCAAGCGTCAAATCAGGATTAACTCCATCTGGCACATACACACCGCCACGGCTGTCTGATACAGCCACGACCTTTATCCCCTGCTCCACGAGAAACTTTGCCATGTTGTAACCCACGTTCCCAAAACCCTGAACCGCAGCAGTTACCTGCGACCCTCGAGACTCTAGACTCGAAGCTCGTTTCATCACTGCTTGTAAGACATAAAGTCCTCCCAAACCAGTGGCCTCTTCACGCCCTTCACTGCCACCATCACGTATTTTTTTCCCTGTAAACGTCCCCCGTAGCCTCAATTCTTCACTTTTTGTCAATGCACCCTTTGCCACTTTTGGTGATTTGGAGCCAGTTTTGACATTTGGATTTTGGATTTTGGATTTATACTGTATATACTCATCCACCATCCACCCCATGATTTGCCCAGTAGTATTGACATCAGGAGCTGGTACATCCAGATCTGGTCCTATCACATCTGCTATAGCCCGCGCATATCCGCGAGACAATCGCTCTAGTTCGCCCTCAGACAATAACTTGGGATCCACAATCACCCCACCCTTTCCTCCCCCTAGTGGCACATCAGCCACAGAGCATTTCATCGCCATCCAAAAAGAAAGAGCTTTCACCTCATCAAGCGACACATCATGATGAAACCGTATTCCACCTTTATACGGACCACGTGCATTGTTGTACTGCACGCGGTAGCCCTGAAAAACTTTAAGTGCACCATCATCCATGACGACGGGTATAGTAACGTTGACGATCCGCTGCGGTTGCTTGAGTATCTCTAGTACATCTTCTAGATGCTTCCTGTTGGCAGTAGTTTTACGCAGGACTGTAGCAGCCTTTTGGAGCTGCTCCATGGCATTGGAAAAAGGATTGGTATGATTCATATACAAGTGATTAT
>CAZPNL010000080.1:0-4810 GCA_964588145.1 uncultured Gammaproteobacteria bacterium | reverse complement strand
AGCTATATCTTCAGATCTCAATACTTTCATAACTGATACCTATATAGTATCAGTTTTATATGTATATGCAAATCTCAATTGTATATTTGCAACATCCTTTCATATAATGAATAGGGTTTGCTCCATATGAAAATTGGCATCGACATCGTCAGTTATGCGGATTTTGAGACGAAAATTTCTCGTACCCCGGCCGTCCGGTCAAAAGTATTTACAGAGCAGGAACTAACTGGCAAAAATGTCATGTCTCTCTCGGGAATTTTTGCTGCCAAGGAGGCCATCATCAAAACAGGCTATATCAAGGTTGGACAATGGCACTTGGTCCAAATCCTCAATGATGAAAATGGTGCTCCCTATGTGGTTGACGAAAACAACCAAAGGATTGATACTATCCAAGTATCTATATCGCACACACAAGATACCGCCGTAGCAGTGGCAATCTATGTACCCAACAACCTTAAATATCCTTGATTTTTCCACTTTAGTGCCAGGACCCTTTGCCACACATTTATTACAGAAACATGCAGGTGCTCAGGTTGAAAAAATAGAGGACAGCGAGAAACCTGATCCACTTTCATTACTCAAGCCTACAACAGACGGCATAGGCATTGGATACAGTCGCATAAATGATCATAAAAATATCGTAAAAACGAGCATCAAAGGCAATCTGAGTGCGACACTATCTGATAACATAAAAAAATCCGACGTCTGCCTGCATAATTTTAAACCGAATAGAGCTTTCAAGCTGGGACTTTCCTATGAAGACGTACATGCGATTAACCCTGATCTCATCTATGTATCTATATCAGGTTACAACGCAAACCATGCCCTTGCTGGCAAGAGCGCCCATGACCTCAATATCTTGTCAGTCAGCGGATATTTAGATCCAATACTTCATGAACATACTCTTTCTATTCCCCCAATACTCATGGCGGATATATTTACTAGTTATCATTTGGCTACAGTTCTGCTTTCTGCCCTATTCAAGGGAGACAAGGGAAAACATTTGGAAATTTCTATGTTTGATGCGCTTTCCGAAGCATTCACATTAACCACTGGAACACAACAAAAAACAGCTCTAGCATATAAACCCATGGACAATGTAATGTCTGGTAGATACCCTTGCTATCATATTTATCCATGTAGTGATGGTTTTGTCGCAGTAGCAGCACTTGAACAACCACTTTGGGTAGATTTTTGTACGCATCTCTCGAAGCCTGCATGGAGTGATAAACAATTTGAGCCTAGTATCATACCAGAGATTAGCTCCGTACTAGCGCAGACAGACAAAAAACATTGGCTTGCCTCTGATTTAGATTTTTGCGTCACACCAGTGCTTGATGCGAAAGAGGCAGCACTTTTCTCAGGCATATCATGAAAACGTTTGAATCACTCCTTGATTATGTTTCTGATGCTGCTTCTCGTTTTGGCGATAGACCAGCATTTGTGATTCGCAGACGCATCAAAAAAGAGACAGTCACTTATAGTCAAATTCCTGAAATCCTAAAAAAAATAGATCTATGGCTAACCTCTATAAATATACACAAAGGCGAACATATCCTAATTTGGAGCACTAATAGTCCAGAATATGCCCTCCTCCTGCTTGCTTGTCTTTGCTATCACAGAGTCGCAATCCCAATAGACATGCGTACAAACAGAGACACACTTGAGGCTATCCTCAAAAAGACAAAACCCGTACGAGCGTGTATTTCAAAGTATTTCACGCCAACACTTTTTGATGATATGCATATCACACACACTCCAATTGAAGATCTCCTACACATCATAGATGAACCTATTTCACGAAGCGAGAAAAAAAGACCTACACACACAAAGGCAAAAATGGCTGAAATCGTGTTTACATCTGGTACGACAGGTATACCCAAAGGTGTAGTGATAACGGAGCAAAATATTCTTTCAAATCTTCACGCCCTAGGCCCTCATTTGCCAGATCTTCGAGGATCACGAACCATATCTGTGCTCCCACTCTCTCACATGCTAGAACAAATCATTGGACTCTTACTGCCAATAGGGCAAGGCACAGCCATCCATTATCTGACACGCATTAACAGCTTAACGATGCTCAAGGCGTTTGCTGAATATAAACCAACACATTTGGTTCTCGTACCACAACTTCTCAAAATCCTGTGGTATAAAATCGAAGAAAAGACCCGCAGTACAAATAAATTTGCCAAACTTGAGACGGCTCTCAAATATGCGAACTATTTTCCTCAAGTTGTAAAGAAAATTATTTTCAAAGATATCCAAACGCTTTTTGGTGGTCACCTCAAATTTATCGCCTGTGGGGGAGCACCAATTGATATGTATGCAGGCAAACGGTGGATCTCAGTAGGTATCCCTGTCATCGAAGGCTACGGAGCCACCGAAGTTACGGCTGTAGCGACACTCAACTCGTTTGGAGCACCTCGCATAGGCTCAGCGGGTAGGGCTATGGATGGTGTAAAAATCACACTTGATGAAAACAAGGAGATATATATCCAAAGTCAGAGTGTTTCAGATGGGTACTACCAAGAGCCTGAGAAAACAAAAGCTGCATTTACTCCCAAAGGGTATAAAACGGGCGACATAGGCTCAATTGATAATATCGGTAACCTTTTTATCACAGGCAGAGATGTATTTAAAATTGTTCTCGCCAGTGGAGAGAAAGTATTTGTCGAAGATATAGAACGTAAAGCCAACGCGCACCCACTCGTCAAAGAATGTTGTGTCGTAGCCAAACAAAGCGCTGGAAGTGATACAGTACACGCATTTGTGATACTCAAGCCAGACACAACTGAAGGGCTGGAACATGTGATTGCTGCTATTAACTCAACGCTTGAGTCAAAACAGCAAATCACGAGTTTTGCTCCCTGGGAAGATATAGATTTTCCTCGCACACCCACGCTAAAAATTGACAGAAAAACCATGGCAGCATATGCCAATAGCCAACTTCCACCAGCCACTACCTCAACCCAGGCTGGTCCCTACTCCATAAAAACAATACGAGACATACTCTCAACTGTGAGTGGCGTGCCAGTAGCCAGAATTTCCCCTGAGGACACACTTTCTCAAGATCTGGGCATAGATTCCCTCACCAGAGTAGAAATCGCATCGCTTTGTGAAGAGCATTTGGGTATTATCCTTGATGAAGCAAATATTTCAGCAAAGACAACAGTTGCTCAATTGGAAGAATTAGCAATCATAGCACAGGCGGTAGAAACTGTCATGCTTCCCACGTGGCAGTTTAGCCTTTTTGGACAATTTTTACATCGAGTTGCACTCAAATACATCCTCATACCTCTCCATGCTGCCGTCATACATATGCGTTTTCCTCAAAATACTGTTCCCACTATAACCCCTGGTTCAATTATCATTTTCAATCACCCCGGTATACTCGACGGTGTGTGTGCAATACGCGTACTTATGAGCGTAAACCAACCCAAAATGGTTCTAAATTCTGCATATACATTTTGGGAACATTCTTCACCGTTTGCAAAACCGCTTGAACTTTTTGCTGGTGGCATCCCGCTTTATGAATCAGGGCAGAAACTCCTCAAGGTACTCCAAACTGATGCTGACCTGATAGATGCTGGATATAACCTCCTCTTCGCACCACAAGGGAAACTGCAAATGAGCGAAACTGAAGATCCGTTCAAGCCAGGAATTGGTTATATTATCCAGCAGATAAACACCCCTGTGCATATTATAAAAATTAAAGGATATCGAGATATTTGGCCAGTTCCTGCAAAAGGTTTTGAAAATTGTTCTCTTACGGATTTTATTCCGCCCCAGAGAGGAACAGTTGAGATACTAGTCTCCTCTGCTATAAAAAAAGACTGGGGTAGCCTATCTCCCATCCAAATTTCAAATCTTCTCGAAGAGAAATATCACGCGCTGTAGACTTCAGCGAGGACTAGCGCTTTACAATAGTCTGTACTATCTGATCAGCGTGCGCATCTAGAGTGCTATGTTGTCCTTCATCTATATAGAGTATTTTGCCAAATGATTGGCAATATTGCTGATTACATAAATACTTAAACAACACATCCTTTTTTCCTATGATAGCTATACTTTTTGCTTGGATTTGTTCCGGTAGAAGCGTAGGATATATATTTTCAAAACGTATAATTTCTTCTAAACATTTGAGAAAAGAGGTAGCGCCTATAGATTGTAAATGGGCCTGAAATGTCTTTGCTATAGCCTTTGCCTGCGAGAGAGGAATATGCCACAACAACTGTTGTGAAATGCCTAGGAGAATTTGGGGATTTGTATGTAACCCTAGCTTCAATAAGTTATGGAGCACAACAGATGACAGCATGGTGTGTTTGTAAAAAGCTGGATTTACCACGACACATATATCTAATTGTGCTCCAAGTCTGGCGGCGATATTTATAGCATGGACACTGCCTACACTTTCAGCTAGCAATGTCACCTTTTTATGACCCTTCTGCCTGACAAGTTCCAGAAGTGTGTCTGAAAATGCATACATATTATACTCTGCACTATTTGACTCTAACGGTAATCCAAAATATCCTTCCTCGACAAATAGCACTGTGTATTGGGTTGATAAAAGTGACACAAGCTGATTGTATTGTTCAAAGCATGCACCCGCTTTTGGCAAGATAATCATAAGTGACGCAGAGGAGTTTTGAGTCAATCTGAATCGAATAGTTTTAAATGACGACGAAGTGGTCTTCGGGACAGATGGTTTCATATATAGCTGGACTACCTACACATTAGAGTTTATTTGCCACCCGGTCGTTTTTGCCCATAAATACTTCGTGGACTCCTTGCATACGGAGGATAAAAAATT
>CAZPNL010000079.1:0-4977 GCA_964588145.1 uncultured Gammaproteobacteria bacterium | reverse complement strand
CTGAGCTTGTGGGTAAATGCGATCTGAGCCAGTCGGCTATCTCGCAGCATCTAGCGATTTTACGAGATGCTGGCGCTGTAGGAGTCAAAAGAATTGGAAAAGAAATGTGGTACGAAGTCTCAAGTAAACACATCCTAGAAATTTGTAAAAAAATTGAATCAATTTTAAAGGAGGAGCACCATGTTTGATTTTCTTATGCCCAAGGTACCAAAAGTAAGTCCAGATGATGTCAAAAAAGCTATGGACAGTGCTAATAAATTTGTCATTCTCGATGTACGCACACCAGCAGAAATCACCCGTGGCAAAATCAAAGGTGCTATCAGTGTGCCGCTGGATGAGATAGAGACAAAGATCGAAAAAGCTATTCCTGATAAAGATGTGACAGTGTATGTCTATTGCTTGTCTGGGTCTCGCAGTCCATTTGCCGTAGCTATGATGCAGAAAAAAGGATACACCCATGTGTATGATATACAGCCAGCACTTCTAGCGTGGCGCGCCAAAGGGTTTCCCGTAGAATAACGTTTACAAAACACGCAAGCCCAGGACTCTAAGTATACCAACCAGTACACTTTCAACAAGGAGAATTGTGCCAAGAGAGCGTATAATTACTCGCTTATTTAGGTGAAAAAACTCCTTGAGATATTTCCATCCAAACAACCCTACTGCCAGGAGGATGGGGATACTCAATAGGAGCGTATGCGTTTCAAAAAATTCAGCAGGGGGTAGTGAATTGAAGGGCATTGGATGTTCTGTGGTAAATTTTTTGAGGTCTGCCAAGAGAGACGAGAGGATCATAAAAAATGGAATTGCCACAAAGCTTCCAGCAGAATAGACCAGATTTTCACGAAGTGGCTCAGGTCTAACGTTGATTTGTTGTAGATCAGATCGTTTAAACACAAAGACAATAATTGCTGCTAATAAAACTGCGATCAGTAGATAAAGATGCACGATAAAATAATATCCAAATGGAAGCATGGGTTTTGCAAACCCTATCCAGTATCCCAAGATGAGGATTTGAATCGTTAGTCCAAACATAAGTAGACGCGCTCTAGGGGCTAGAGAGAAAGAATGTTGAGTCTCTTTTTTGGGGCTCCCATCTTTGATTTTTTTTGATAGTACTTGTGTGTTATTTTTTTTCATAGACTATTTCCAAATTTCATAGCTCGTGCGTTTGATGCTATGGGCATTGGTCCTGCGGAGCTTAAGCAGTATCTGTGCGCCTGCCTCTGTACGAGTATATATCAAATCTCCACCTCCTACATACTCCCTCCAGGCCGTCGCAAAAAACTCTGCATATTCTTTTTTGGTAGCAAGCACAGTTGGTACAGGGTGATAGGCGATTTCCTCACTACGAAAGATGCGAAATGCCCGGCGGAAAAACCACCAGATTGGGGAATAAAATCCAACATTTACCCAGTCTATGGATCTACTGAGGAGATATCGCTGGTCTGTGACTGGGGCCAAGACTTCTTGGAAAGTCTGTGCAAATGTCGCTGCATCAACCTTTGACGCATAGTCTAGATATACATCATAAATATTGCCACTGTCTATTGCCACACGGACATTGTCAACAGACTGGCTGCCATCAATTTTTTTAGAAAGTCTCAGTCCTACCACCAGAGCTTTTGCAATTGCAAGAATCTGAGAGTCAAGTGGGGTGTCAATAAATGCGAGACGTAAATACTTTATGACATTTTTTATAGAAAATCCGATGATGCCGATGACAAAAATGGTACTGAGGATGAGGAGAAGCATTCTATTGCCAGTTTCAAGCGCTGTGCCAATCGGCTGGTACAAGAAGTAATAATAATATGCACAAAATGAGAGAAGGCCAACGACAATAGTATTAAAAAGCTTCGCTAGAGTATCTCTGAGACTGTAGACTGTTTGAAACTTTATATCTTTGGCATCAAGTTTGGTAGCTGTATATTCAAAATTGCTATATGGCTCACCGATTTTCCAATCTTTATATGCCTGCGCTCGCTGAGATGCTTTGGCAAGCATGCGCCAGTTGACCAGTGCGTACTGGATACGTTTAAAGCCCAGGCTTTGAAATTCAAATCCCAATTTTTCATCGACATGATAAAATCCTTTGATAATTTTGCCGTGTGTACCCAGACCCCACACGTGTTTGTGCTTATCGAGAAATCTCCCAAAGTCCTGGTCTCCTTTGGCAAAATCAGTATCGATACAGACGATATCCCAATTGTTGGCAAGTTTCTGCGGGTGTTTGGGGTCCAATCGTATGGATCTGCCGCGAAGCTGATTGACGGTCATACTTGTGGTTGCCTGCGTTAAATCAATGAGTGTATTGAGGCTTAAGCTATCCCAACCTTCTCCTAGTAGTCCTCGTGTACCCACCATGCAGCGGATGACACCCGAGTCAAATAGATGGGTGACCATGCGCACATAGGTATTAGATTTCCAATCTTTACCAGAGCCGGTCAGTTCAATAATATTGGGAAATTGCGTCTCTTTTTGGATGAGTGTAAACGAGAGTTTGTGTTCTTTTTTCCATGCGTTCATGGCTGCAAGTATAGTAGGGAGGGTATGGGCATCTACAAGCACGGTCGTGCCAGTCACAAGGATTGCCTCAAGCCTGGTCGTCAGAGCATCAGCCACTATTGCCCGAAACGCGCGGACAGCACCACCAGAGTCAGCATCCAGGATGCCTCGCAGTGATCGCTCGACTGTGACACTTTGTTTTTCAAAATCTGTGATGACAACTGCTCGGAGCTGTTTGCCAATATTTTTCATCTCTTCTTGGAGAATTTTGACAAGCGCTGTATTTTTGGAATCACTAAATGCCAGGATCGCGTCAGTTACAGAACGGAGTTTGCGTAGCCCCGACTCAGTGAGGACAAAGCCAAATGATTTGAGTGTGGTGCTAATGTCAGTGAGCTCTTGGTGGTGTGTTTTATCCTCACTGAGCTTGAGAAAGTTGAGTGCATAATCAACAAGGAGATACACCCAGTCGTCCAGAGTCATGTCTGAACGCATATCCTCCAGCACCACTATGTCATCGGGCATCTCAAGCTTTTGCACTTGCATACAATATTTGACGCCAGCAACAGCTACATACACATGAGTATTGAAAAAACTCGTCCAGTCCTGCGTCGTGCCGTCTGCCAGTGGCCTGATGAGGATGCGACTTTTAATCCAAGATACAAAAGCGCTGCGGTTGCCTATATCTGCGATGAGATTTTTAAACCTCGTTTCAAGAGAATTGATAAATTGTTTTTCCTTAGCAGTTGGACTGGTGATATAAACAAGGTCTTGGTATGGAGCCAGATTTCCCTCTTTGACGACAGCAGGCGTAGGAATTTCAAAATCTATCTCGCCCATGATAGACAAATAGTTTTCCAGCTGCTCATCATCTGCAGACAGTGGGGGTGTGGCAGTCAGCCCTATGAGAATGGGATTTTGGATTTTTGAAAGGAGCGTCTTTACGACCATCGCCCAATAGTCGAGGAGGTGATGGGACTCGTCCATGACGATCGTGCGGACACCGTATGTGATCAGATCGCCGATCAGTTTTTTGGCATTGGGATGGAGAAACTGGGTGCCATCAAATGCTGGGTCCTTGAGGTAGGCGGATTTGAGTTTTTTATAGTACTTAGAAAGTTCTTTCTTGTATGCCGCGGGGTTGTTTTTTTCTAGGGTATGGATACGATTTTTGGCAGCCGCAAGTGATGGTACGATATTTTGCTTGACGAGCTCTTCTTGCCATTCTATGGCAGCTGCATCTGTGATGAAGGAGAGATTTTCACTGGGAGAGCTAATGAGTTGATATGTATAAATATTAATGGGCGCTATTTTTTCATTTGTAGTACTGACGATACTATTGAGATATGGTTTATCCTCATCTGACAAAAACATCGCAATTTTTTCTTTCCACTGCAGAGCTATCGTAGTTGTTGGGGCAAAAATGACTGCAGGTGCATTAAACCGTTTGATGATCTCCAGTCCAACGATGGTTTTGCCAGATCCCGGTGGGGCGACAATATGAAATTTTTGATCTTTATCCTTCGTGGCCTCGACGCGGTTGAGGATAAGCGCCTGGTATTTACGAAAGGGGTATCGAAACGATAGATCTGAAAGGGATAATACCCGTGCCATCAGGATATTATACTAAATAGGAGTGTTGAGCGGGTAGCCAGGTAGGGTAATAGCCAGGTGGGCTGATAGCCAAAAACAGGGAGGTTAAAGCAAAATGTTAAAGAGACCGGAGAGCAGGTAGCGTCAAGCGTCAAGCGTCAGGCGTCATGTGTCATGTATCTAGTATCACGTTTTATGTTTGATGTTATATATAGCCCCCCGTGCTATCACTTCTGAAGGCTCTCGTATGAGACAGTGCAATACTTAATTCTTAAATCTTAAATCTCTATTCTAAATTCTATATTCTATATTCAATATTCTACCTTCTACCTTCCATCATCAACCTTCCATCTTCCATCCTCCATGCTCTACCTTCCATCCTCCACCTTCCATCTTCTATCTTTAATACCTACAATATATATATGGTACGTGGAAACGAAGACCTACCCAGTTACGCGTCTATAGATATTGACACGCTCTTTGCCAGACTTGCAACCAATAAACGTGGTCTGAGTCGAGCTGAACGGAAAGAAAGGCGTCAACATTTTGGGTATAACGCTCTAGAGGAACACAAAAAAACACATATACTTCTTGAATTTCTTGATGCATTTAAAAGTCCTCTCACACTCATACTTCTTGCTGTGGCTGCGCTCTCGTTTGGTTTGGGAGAGGTCGTTAACGCCACAATCGTCATATCCATGGTGACACTCAGTACTGTCATGAACTTTGTCCAGGAACATCGTGCTGGTAAAGCCGCGGCAGCACTTTCCAAAAAAGTAGCGCACAAGGCTACGCTACTTGAGCATGGCAAAGAGATTGAAATACGCGCCATCAAAATTGTCCCAGGAGATATATTATCGTTTCGTGCAGGTAACCTGA
>CAZPNL010000078.1:0-5378 GCA_964588145.1 uncultured Gammaproteobacteria bacterium | reverse complement strand
TCGATGTCAATGTCGTCAAAGCTAAAAAACTCACCAACAATCGCTCGGTAGGTGAAGACACAATCATGCTTGATCAGCCTATTACGCTCACCATCGAACAATCACTTGACTTTCTGGAGGCAGATGAACTGCTGGAGATTACTCCAGAAAACTTGAGACTGCGCAAAAAATATCTCAACAAGCTCGACCGCGTGCGAGCTGCCAGGACCCAGGAGTAAGAATCTTCAGTAAAATAAATGCTCACGAATCTTCATAATGATTGATAAAATCCTGATGGATGGGTGGGAGATCAGGAGGACCACCTGAATTTTTCTTGCGCTTAATAATCAATACCACAAATCCTACACAGATGAGTAAAAAGATAACAATTGCACTATCAAGGATGATAGGATTTTTAAATGAGAAATCAAATGTATTTGTAGGTTTTTGAGTCAGTTGTTGTACCTGCTGAACTGGTTGATAATTTTTGCCCTCAGATTTTTCGAAATTTGTAGTTGTTTTTATCGGAAATTTAATTATTTGTTGAACGGTTTTACCATCCTGCGATACAAAAGCAACGCCCTTGGAGGGGAACCCAAATAATATTTCTGTTTCAGCTTTTTTTTGTGTTATTTCAGGACTTCCCAATGATTTGAATAAATTATTATAAGAATCTTTTTTTGTGACAGGAATATATAAGGATATATATATCACTTTATTTCCTGCAACCTGAATCTGCTGAGGATGCTCAAACGATTCAGATGGAAATATATATAAGTCTGTATTTGCATCTAAAGTAATATTAGAATCAACTTTTTTTCCTGTTTTTAAAAAACTAAGATCAATTGTTTCATCTATAAATATAGATTCCAACTCATAAAATCTATCTTTTTCCTGTGCGTATATTTTATTGTTTATAAAAACAAAAAATATTATTAGTACAAATATTAATTTAGTTTTCATATTGTTTACTTACAAAATGATATCCCCACAAATGGAGAGTCTGGCGATGTCAAAAACCAATCATATTGCTTCTTCCTATTATCTCTCATCCAACAACCTGAATGCACATAATAAGCAGCAGCCTCAGCTAATGCCTCAGCACAATTTGTATACCCATAGGCTGATACTGGATCTTCTATGTTAAAATAGTATTTTCCTTTCACTTCATAACAACCTATAACTTTTGTGAAGGGCTCACTCGTTGCTTGCCCACTTTCAACAACCTGCCACCCGTGCATAAATTCATGCGTCAAAACTTGTTTGCATGCGTCCTTAGGAGAAATCCAATTTATGCCATCAATAGAATAAGTTGCAATTTCACTTGAGGGATCACCACAGCTTAAATTCACAGGAGATGCAAGGTTGTCCCCTGATTTTGAAGGATATACAAACCCTAAAATATCACCCATTGACTTTCTACACTTGATAGTTACTTCTGATCCAGGCAATAATTCCGACTGATATTTGCTCATATTCTCCAAATAGTACTCCCTATAAGATGTCGGGCAATCTTGCCAAATTATTTTTTTACCATCCGCAAAAGGCTTCCAAGTATGAGTTGCAGCGTCACATTGTCTATATGTATCTATAATATCCGTATCAGGTATAATTTCTCCATCTTTGATGCAAGGAATTGTATTGTCTATGCATTTTCCATCTCTACACAGAGATTGTGCACCAGAGTAAGTCTTGCCGCATTGTTTTTCAATTACAATATCGCTATTTTGCTCAGACTCAAACCTGATAATATTGCCCGTTTCCCCTTCTTGACAGCGCAGCTCATTCCATTTGAATGTTGTGTCTATACCACAATTAAATTTGTCCTTTATGACATGATTATCTAAATCACAAATTAACCTACAATTTCCAGATTCTCCATTTTCATATATAGTTTTTCCATTAAAAATGGTACTTCCAACATCTTTGCATTGACTTCCAATAACAGATTCCAAATCTGCTATTGTAGTAACTGTAATAGATGATACGCCATTAAAAACACCATTTACCAATTGTTCATTAAGTGTGTTAGATTTGACTGATACACAATGGTTTGTATTATCACAACTAAGCCCATCGATACATTTTCCAATCAAGCACAATTGACCAAGTGAGCCAATACTATCCTTAGCATCAGGGTTTACACAAATTCCACCTTTAGCATCAATCATGAGGCACTTTCTTCCTGACCCTACAAGCCTACAGTCATCATCATTTTTACAATCCATTCCACTATATACCCCAGAATAAGCGCATGATTTGCTTGCAATATCGCATGTACGACCATTTGCACATTCGGTAATTTTCTCATTTACACCGTCAATACAAACTGATAATTCAGCAACACTTGGACATGATATTTCACCAATATTACAAGTAGTTTTCTTTTGGCAAATTTTACCTACTGACGATTGCATGCAGTAATATGGAATATCACATGTTCCTCTACCCTCCCCATAACATAGACTTCCCAATGTGTGATCATTTTTTATCATATTTTTATTCATACAATTACCACTTTCAGGCGAACACGCCATACCTTCGAAACACGTTTTCTCTTCTCCCCAGCTCATGCCATCATCTGAACACTTTTGCAATGATATCTCTGATGCACATATACTGTTATTTGGTATACAAAGTGTAGGTTTTTTTTGACATATATTTTTATCTTTATTGCAATACATGCCCGCATCACAGACGTTTGACATACACTCTTGCCCCTCACCGCCTTTTTGAACCTTTAAAGCCACACAACTGCTCCCACCATATGGACTCGATTGACAAACAAAACCAGAACAACAGTCAGATGCTTCCGAACAAAATCCAGAGCTTTTACATATCTTTTTTCCAGCATCTACACTTTTATTTACTTTTATATTTTTCGCTTGACATAGCCCATTTTTCATCTCAAAGGCTAATTTGCACCCAGTATTACATGGTTTTTGGCCAGTCTCGCCACAGAAAGGATTGCATTTATCATTTGCACAATACATCAAATCTTTACACTCGTCTGAACTGACACACGCCTGACCTATGTCTTTTTTTGCGAGCGTTCTAATGCTTTCTTTGCTTTTTTTTTGTTCTGAAGTAGGGGTAGGAGTTGGAGCCGATGAGGGATCAGCTGAGTGATTTCGAACACACATCTCAATATTTGGAAAATTTCTATCATAGACACTTTTGTCTTGTGTTTTACGTTCTACACATCCACCTTGTCCCCATATGAAGTACTTGTATACACAATTGCCGCTCTCACAGATGCTTCCTGCAGCGCATGCTGGTAGGTCATCATATCTCGTCTGTGAAGCATTGCATATGCGCGGCCTCCCACCCTCACACGATCTCTCGCCGGCTGTGCATATCCTACTGAGATGTGCGTCTTTGCATGCTTTTTCTGAGATATAATTTTGATTTAATATCTGCACATCTGTCGTTTCATGTGCTTCACAATACCCACGTCCTCTCTCCTCAACCCATGTAAAATACTGATATTTCTTACACTGCGCTACACCACCTACTGTTTCGCATGTACAAGATTGCTGCTGATATCCTGATAGGTCGGATTTACATGTCTCAAGTATTGTATTTGCACTTGCGCACCTGGTTTGACCCGCTGCATAGCACGCGCGCGCCTGGCAATATTTCCCGCCACCTGAGACACTCATACATACGAGAGGATTTTCACATTCTGACTCCTGCGCACATGCTTGCCCTACTGTTTTTTTGGGGATTTTACAAAGTCTTTCACCACTGGGAAACTCGGTGCAAATGAGCCCTGTGCTGCAATTTCCTTGACCAGCACCTGTACACGTCTGATCTAGCAAACGAGGCTGGATACATGCACCATTTGCGCATCCAAAAGGACAATTTTCATTTCCATATGCCGAACCAGTAGCATTGCATCGCTGCAGGGTATTTGCCATAGTGGGATGACACTGCGTGCTGCCTGCGGTGCAAAGCCCTGCGTTGCAATGAGCATTTGCTCCTCCTGTACATCCAAAATTTGCACAGTTATTGAGTGTCACCAGGTGATAACTCTGACACTGTAGCAGCTTGGTCTGATCTGTAGAACAAAATGCACTCCCGTCCCCTGCCTCACACCCAGCATCTGGAGTACCACAATATTTCCCCCCAGTTTGAGGGATACATGCATATGGTGAGACGCAGTCGCTTGACTGAAAGCACGATGTGTTGAGAGACTTCTTGCATGTAACCGAACATGTGAGTCCTGACTCACAGTTTCCCTGACCATTTCCTGCACATAATTCACCAAATTTTTTGAGAGATGGAGGACCATTGCATGCATTGTTACTACACCCATATGGACAGGAACGTTTATTCCAAGCTGTTCTATTATCGTTACATGTTTCCAACGCAGTGTCATTGTCTGCACAGCGAATTTGACCTGCGGTACATGCTAAAACATTGCATGAGTTTGTACTACCATTACAGCCTGCATCGCAATTGCTGATATTTGTCCAACTCCCATTTTGACATTCCTGGACAAAATTTCCAGAACATTGTCGTGCGTTGTCTGTAGGACAATTTCGTTCTGCACAGCGTGCACCTCCGGACATTGGCATACATACGAGACCATTTCTACAATTCCCTCTTCCTGATCCTGAACAGAGATCTCCTGAGCCTTTAAGACAATTTCCACCTTCACACCCATTTGGACATTCCTCCGACCGCCACATCTGACAAGTATTGGGACTTGCAGTTACCGAAGTGGAGTCAGAAGCATTTGGATTTGTGCATACGAATCGCTTTGTAGGATATGCTCCATTACATGCCCCTCCTCCGACGCCTACTCCATTTATGCATTGAGTTTTTGATCCTGAGCAAGTATTTGTACCTCCTCCACCAGAATTTCCGCTTCCACTAGAGCTGCCACCTCCGCTACTTGGTGTGGCTTTGCAGCCTGTTCCTTGGCAAGTTTGTCCAGATGGGCATTTGCGTTCTTGCCACTGTTCACTTGAAGGTTTGCTTGGATATTTGCATACAAATTCCCATCCGCTATTTTGTGAAGCACATGCTGTGTTACCTATGGGGGTATCATTATCACATTTTCCTGCTGCATGACTTCTGGTGTCATTGGACTGTGAAAGATTTGTGGTTCTCTCCACAATGACACCAGTCACAAGCGCCGCAATTCCCATACCTATGAGGACTACAATAGGTGCAATACCACTTTGATTTATTTTTTTATTTGAAGACTGCCATTTCATACGTATCTTTACCACTGTATCACGGGTGAAGCCACCGGAGAAGAAATAAATTGCGATGTTAACTGCGATAACAATACGAATCAATAATTCAAAGACTCATGGCTATGGGCTGTAATCTCACTTCACCAGATACTCCACATACTTCTCATTCTTTGGATCAGACTTTACCAAAAT
>CAZPNL010000077.1:3256-5448 GCA_964588145.1 uncultured Gammaproteobacteria bacterium | reverse complement strand
TTATCTATACCCAATAGGCTTCTCGGTGAGTGCCATGGAGAGACTGATCTTACGCTTGTCTGGCTGAACGTCTTCCACTGTACAAGTGATCTCTTCACCAGCTTTGGGTTCAAAGTCTGGAGAGATTTTGCTGATGTGGATCAGACCCTCTATGCCTGGAGACAAGGTGACAAATATTCCAAATGGCGTAACTCGTGAGATCGTCCCATGCACCTGACTGTCTTTCTCAAACATATCGCGTGCACTCTCCCATGGATCAGGAAGGAGTTGCTTGAGTGACAAGGTCAGTTTGCCTGTGGCACTATCTGCATTGACAACCTTTACCTTTACAGTTTCACCAACCTTGAGATACTGTGCTGGATCGCCAACTTTTTCCCATGCAATCTCACTGATATGGATAAGACCCTCAACCTCATGCTCTGCTCCATCTTTGGTAACCTTTATTTTTACAAAAGCTCCAAAAGGAACGATTCCACTGATGACTCCGGAGACATTTTCACCAATTGGCAATGCATCAAGTACCTCTTTTTGCTGTGCCAGATTTGCGCCCTCTACTACTGCGCGCTGTGAAAACACCAGGCGATTAGTATCTTTGTCTACCTCTACTACCTTTACCTCAAGTTTACGACCAGAAAGCTTGTCCAGCTGCTTAGCTGTAGCCCCATCAAGTTGTGACTGAGGGATGTATCCACGAAGTCCACCAAAGTCGACAAGGAGTCCTCCACGAACTGGATCTTTGACAAAAACTTCAACAACTTGGCCACTCTTTTGCATGTCTGAAAGGAGTTTCCAACGGTGCTCAAAAATACTTCGGCGAAGGGATAGTACTGCTTGACCACGATCGTTTTCTGACACGATCACTTGAGCCACAACCTTTTCTCCAGGTTTGAGAGCCATCAGGGCTTCTTTGTAGGTTTCAAGCTCGCGATCGATGACAACTCCCTCGGTCTTGCCACCGATATCTACCATGACTTCTTTACCTGTGACACGTGTCACAACTCCCTCTACAACTGCGCCTTTTTTGACGCCTTTGAGCTGGTAGCCTGTAGCTGCCAAGAGTTCTTCCATGGTTTGGGGGTTTGCTGAGCTTGTTTTTGGAGAGGTTTCAGCGACCTCTGGGGTTTTATCGGACTGTTTTGTTTTACTCATTCACTTATATTCCGCCTTTCATTTAGATCCGAGTATTGTACCATAATATACTAGCCTAGAGCAATCAGCTCCCCAGCCTCAAGCTACGAGAAGCCACACCATCAAAAAGTATGGAAGGAGCAATCTAGCAATAGGTTTCATAGTGTGTCTATAGGATAAACATACAGCAATTTTGGCCTTTTGCGATGCCTTTTTCAGGGCTACCCAGTAGTACCCAGCAGTGACGATGGAAAACGGCACAAATACCCACAGCCACACAAGTTTCCACACAAAGAGAAACAAGAGTACCCCAACTACACACAAAATAAACCCCAACACCAAGCTTTTTTGCTCTCCTAGTACCACATGCGTGCAGGAAAGCTTCGCCTTCCGATCCCCTGCTATATCACAAAGCTGATACAGGAGAAATCCTGCCGTGACAGGGAGTGATAGAGAAAGTGCCACCAAAAACACACCCCTATCAAAATGGCCGTATTGAATGAGTGGAGCTACAAATGGAATCACAAGGCTCGCCACAGTCTGCGTGGCCAAATCCAGTCCAAATACACCCTTGAGTCGTATAGGTTTTAAAGAATACAAAATACATATAACAAACATCAAAAGCGCCCACCCAAGTAGCCCCACACTATATGAAAACCAAAGCGCCACACTTGAAAAAACAACAACTATCCCCGCCACCACCGAGGTATGGTTATGTTCCCGAGCTGAAACGTGAATAGTATTTTGACTATACTTATCTGTATCATGGCGATCTACAAGCTCATTGACCATAAAAGCCACAACCGACAACAGTGTTGATGCAACAGCCCACAGGAGTACTCGCTCACTCCGTTCACCCATAAATATACCTGCAGCAAATACAGCTCCCGCAGGCATAAACTGGTCTGGCAAGCGCATCAGACGAATATATGGATAGATGTTCCGAAATAATTTCATACCTATTATTCACTCAAATCTACTCTACACCAATTCATCTGGTTTCCTGCTTCATACTCAGAAACAAAAGAAAGTATTTTACCGTTATCAGAAAACACATGAGGAAG
>CAZPNL010000077.1:0-3156 GCA_964588145.1 uncultured Gammaproteobacteria bacterium | reverse complement strand
TTTGTAGGACTCCGATGCAGCATGAGATACTTTCCATCTTTTTTCACAAAACACTCAAGTGTAACTGCAATATTTCTCATTTACATTTCTATAATAATGTATGCTCAACTATAGTTCTATAACAAACATACAGGCAACAATCATAATTATTTTAATCAAGAATTTCCATAAAATTTATGATATGGTAATCATGAAAATAGTACATATGATTCCTCTTGCCCACACAACACACTGATGTCTTCTATCCAAAAAAAAATATTTTTATTAATTCTTTGCATTTGTATATCGCTCCGCTTTTACAACACCCCAGCCAGATATGCACTTGATTTTGACGGCTCACGTGACGCACTTGTTACTATCTCCGGCGCCCAAAATATGCAATTACCCCTCACGGGACCATTTTCATCGCTAGGTCCTTTTACATTTGGGCCTTGGTACTATATAGAACTCATACTTTTTTCCCGTATAGTCCCCGTGCCATACGCCCCCTGGATATTTGCAGGCATCGTATCATGTCTGTTTGTCGTCAGTATGTTTTTGGTTGGAAAAAAATTAATACACACAAATTTTGGGCTACTTCTGGCAAGCATCATAACAATTTCTCCATATTCTATAGGCACAGCACTATCTATATCAAACCCTAACTTTGTCTCCCTTTTTACTGCATTATCCTTATATAGTATTATCAAAATTCTCGAAAAAAAGTCCGCCTCACTCAAATGGGGCTTCATCCTTGGAATAACTCTAGGCATAGGCATAAATCACCACTATCAAATGCTCGGATTATTGATAGCACCTATATTGCTCTTGGCATATGATCCATCAAAATATAAACATATGCTGCTGTGCGGCGTTGGCATAACTATCACCTTTCTCCCTTTGCTCATATTTGACCTCAATAACCATTGGTACACGCTACGAAATATGTATTATTATTACACCGCGGGCAAAAATGCTCTCTACTTCCCTAATCGCTGGCTTACATATTTATTCGAATTTTGGCCAGAAGCATGGAAACAAATCTTTGGCCTACCAAAAAACATTGGCATAATTGCCATGGCTATCACGTGCATCTCAACTCCCATAATCGTCTGGAAAAAGATGCAAAATGCTCCACTTTTATTATTTTTTGTCGCATGTGCCACAAATTTTGTGTTACTTCGCTATTACTGGGGAGAACGCACTGTAGGATATATACAATTTCTGATCCCTTTTATCTATATATTTGTAACACTTGTGCTATACAAGATATATTCGTCAACGAAAGGAAAATATATTGCGATACTATGCACAATTATTCTCTGTAGCTCCATGGCTACAAGTGCCTTCCAAAAGTTCAATAAAGGCCCATTTGAAACAGAAATCAATAGAGAGGTACATTTTATCATTCAAAATACCAAAGATACACAAATCACCCTCTATAACTGCAAAGACATTTACCTCAATAGAATCTATGCTCTCACCACACTTCTCAGCTACGAAAATAAAATATCTGACACAGGGAAAAAATACGGGCTTTTTTATCCAGGATGTAGTTACCCTGCACACCTACTAACTGATCTCGATCCTGAAAATAAAAGTCTAGCCAGTGAAATTTATCCCTTGACAGGCGATATGCTCATAGATCTTTCTGCAGCGTCTGAATCAGCTATACGCAAAGAAGGTTGGAACCCTATCACCCCAAAAGTCCTCTACACATCTGTAGCCAGATGGTGGTTTACAGAGCAACCTTAAATAAGGTACACCAGCCTCGACTTATCTTCACGATCCCTCGCGGAATAGCTATTGTCAGCGGGACGTCATACATCCCAGCCGAGTTTGACCACGTCAAATATAGTTTGACTTGAACGCTAACGCATTTCACTAGCAACATCTGTCAATCATTAACCACAAAAAAACCGCCCCTAGGTACCCCAGCCTTGACTTATCTTCACGATCCCTCGCGGAATAGCTATTGTCGGCGCTAACGCGTTTCACTGCCGAGTTCGGGATGGGATCGGGTGGTGCCACGTCGCAAAAAAAGCTGGAGAACCCAAAAGCGGTTCTCAAAACTCACACATCAAATACAAATACAAACAATTCGAGATTCGGGCCTCGAGTTTCGAGTTTCGGTATTTTATGTACCGATGCTCGACTCCCGAATCCCGACACTCGCCTATTAGTTGCACTCTAAGGGGTAATCATATTCCCACACATACACTTTTTCGTATATAGGAAATCTAAATAATAAGATTACCACGACAGAGTCAAACAAAAGGAGGTTTTCCTTTGTTCTCCACATATTCGACCAATTAGTACGAGTAAACTAAATACATTACTGTACGTACATTTCTCGCCTATCAACCCAGTCATCTACTGGGGGTCTAATAACGATTCTTCATCTTGGGGTGGGCTTGGCGCTTGAGATGCTTTCAGCACTTATCCCGTCCAGATATAGCTACCCTGCGCTGCCGGTTTTCCGACAACAGGCACACCAGGGATCTGTCCTTCTCGGTCCTCTCGTACTAGAGAAAGCTCCCCGCAAGAATCGAACGCTCACACTGGATAGAGACCGACAATTTGTTATCCCAATTATTTACAATCGGGAGTGCTCTATTTCTAGAGACACTCTACATGTCGCCATGTAGTTCGGACTATATCTTTGACGCACCAGTAAGCGCATCATTTGGCATATAGTCTCTGAGGGTTCCCCGTCAAACGGGGTCTTCCCTGCTGATTATCTGCAGTTACTGATTGTCACGCTTATGCGTACAGCAACATACTCAGAGTTTCCAGCATTTAGCCAAATTTTACTTCATGTGCCTCGCAGTACATGAAGGTTTTCCATTATTAACAGGTTCTTATGTAGATCCAATCTTACTCAGATTTACAGCCTTTAGGCGAAAAATCTGATTAGATTGGTCTATACCCAAAAATTTATTGTATAAATTTTTGCGGTATATCTCGATGGAGTTCTTTATAGAACGTCTGAAAACGGACAGCTCTTCTTAGTGGTGTCAACCACTAACGTCTACTGTCTCACGACGTTCTGAACCCAGCTCGCGTACCATTTTAACCGGCGAACAGCCGGACCCTTGGGACCTTCTCCAGCCCCAGGATATGATGAGCCGACATCGAGGTGCCAAACCGCCTCGTCGATATGGACTCTCGGAAGCG
>CAZPNL010000076.1:0-5516 GCA_964588145.1 uncultured Gammaproteobacteria bacterium | reverse complement strand
ACAATCCCTATAAAAAGGAATTAATCACAGAGCACGCAGACGCTGGTGATCAGCTTACTTCTTATACTTCAGGAAATTTTACCGATCTCTGTCGGGGTGGACACTGTATGCATCCAGATCGCGAACTCAAGCATTTTAAATTGCTTTCTGTAGCTGGCGCCTACTGGCGGGGCAGTGAAAAAAACCAGATGCTTACCAGGATCTATGGCACCTGCTTTCCCACCAAAGACGAACTCGCCAAGCACTTAGAGATGATTGAGCAGGCTCGTGCGCGTGATCACAAAAAGCTTGGCCGCGAACTCGGTCTATTTACTTTTTCTGAAACTGTTGGCAAAGGACTCCCACTTTGGCTTCCCAAAGGCGCCACACTGCGCCGGGTGCTCGAGCGGTTTATCGTTGACGAAGAACTCCGACGTGGATATTTACACGTTAATACGCCAGACATAGCCAGACTCGCCCTGTACCAAAAATCCGGACATTACCCATACTACAAGGAGTCCATGTATGCACCTATCAAGATTGATGAAGACGAGTTTATGCTGCGCCCTATGACATGTCCACATCACTTCGAGCTCTATCTGTCTGATAAAAGAAGTTACAGAGAGCTCCCGATGCGCATCGCAGAGCTAGCACAACTCTATCGGTATGAGCAGAGTGGGGAGCTCATGGGACTCCTCCGCGTCCGCACCTTTTGTCTAGCCGATGCCCATATAGTCGCCCGCAAAAGTCAGGCCAAAGAGGAAATCAATGGAGTCCTTGATCTCATAGATTACGTCTGTAAAGTGCTAGGACTCTCTCAAGGACATGACTATCGCTACCGACTGTCACTCGGGGACAGAAATGATGAGAAGAAGTACTTTAAAGATGATGCATCATGGGACTTTGCTGAGGATGCGCTTCGCACAGTCTTAGTTGATCGCAAGGCTGATTACTATGAAGCTGCAGGCGAAGGAGCCTTTTACGGACCAAAGATTGATGTCCAGATGAAAAACGTTAATGGCAAAGAAGACACTGCATTTACTGTCCAGTATGACTTTGTCATGCCCAAGCGCTTCGGCCTCTCCTATACAAATGAGGAAAGCACAGAGGAGGAGCCTATCGTCATACATCGTTCATCAATTGGGGCTATCGAGCGCATTGTAGCATTTTTGATCGAGCGCTACGCAGGGGCATTTCCAACATGGCTTTCACCTGTTCAAGTGGCCATTCTACCTATCGCAGATAGACACCTAGACTATGCAAAAGAAGTTGCACGCCAACTTTCAGATGTAGGTGTCAGAGTGCAGCTTGACGACAAGGCAAATACTCTAGGGGCCAAGATTCGTGCAGCACAGGCAGAAAAGGTGCCGTACATGCTCGTCCTAGGTGATAAAGAGGTGGAGGCAAAGGCTGTCTCTCCCAGAGACCGTGCAGGTCAAAATCTCGAGGCAATATCAGTAGACGGCTTTGTACAGATGATACTAAAGGAAATACGAGAATTTGCCATTAGATAAAGTATATAAACGACTAAAATTACCATCCGTTGCAAAATGTGCCTAGACTAGAGTATAATCCTATATGGATAGTCTGTCACATGGCTGTGCGGACATATCAGTCGAGGCTAATATAACTTTAAAAATACAAATTTTAAGGTTTGGTTAGCATTTGAATACACGAGATTGAACACAAGTACTAAATTTCACCGCCTCAATTACCAAATTGTCAGCCCGACACTTCGTCTTCTAGACGAGGAAGGCAAACAGATTGGAGTTGTTTCAAAACTTGAAGCACTTCAGATGGCAAAAGAGCGAGATGTTGATGTTGTGGAGATAGCCTCAAAAGCCGTCCCACCAGTAGCAAAGCTGATCGACTACAAAAAGTTTAAGTACCAAGAAGCCAAAAAAGAGCAAGAAAGCCGCAAAAGTCAAAAAAATGTTGGCGTCAAAGAGGTTCGCTTGAGACCATTTATCGGACAACATGATTTTGATAGTAGACGCGTACAGGCAACGGATTGGCTTGCCGAGGGTAACCAAGTCAAGGTAGGCGTCATGTTCAAAGGTCGAGAGATCACTCGCAAAGAATTTGGATACGAAGTGATGAAGCGGTTCATAGGATCACTGACAGAAGTCAAAGTCGTCCGCGAACCACACATGGAGGGAAAGACACTGGCTGCAATGCTAGTGAGTGATAAAAAATAAAAAGAGTTTAGAGTTTAGGGTTTAGAGCTTAGAAACAAACCAAAAGAGAAAGTGCAAAAAAACATTTGCCATTTCCCTTTTACCATTTAAAATAATCTATTATGGCAAAAGCAAAAACACGAAAAATTGCAGTCAAACGATTTAAAGTGACAGGTACAGGTAAGCTCGTTCACAGAGCACAAGGCCGCAGACACCTGCGAAGTGCAAAAAACAAGTCTCAACAACGCCGTCAAGATATCGACAAAGTCATCACAAATCGCAAATACGAAGTGACCATCGGTCGCTTACTGAGTGCTTAAAAAACGGAGGTTTTGATAAATTGTAAAAAAGTTAAATCGTTTCTTTATGAACAATTTAACAATATAACAGTTTAACAATTTTTATTTTTATGAGAGTCAAACGAGGAGTCACCAGTCACGCTAAACACAAAAAACTACGAGCAGCCAACAAAGGCTACCGCATGACCAAACGCCGACTTACCAAAGTCGCAACCGAAGCATATCTCCATGCTGGTGAATACGCATTTGCAGGACGCCGTCAGCGCAAGCGAGATATCAGGAGACTTTGGATTACCCGCATCTCTGAAGCAGTCAAACAAAACGATCTAAGCTACAGCGTATTTATCAACAAGCTCAAGCAAGCCAACATTGAAGTTGATCGCAAGATCCTCTCAAATCTGATACTCGAAAATCCAAGTGCATTTCATGCAATCTTGGAAAAAGCCAAAACTATAAATTAATACATTTGTCGTTCAAGCTATAGTGAGAGCTACTAAACCTTTTCGTCAGAATTCTCACTCCGCTTGAAGAATACATATGAATTCAACAAATTTTTCATTTTCATTCTTTTCATTTACTCCGCGTGCGGGGAAGTGACTTTGGAGTGAAAACTCAAAAGACCACATAAGCCCCGCAGAGGGGCTTTTTTTGTTGGTCAGTTAGCGATCCCGCTTTAACGGGAGAGCTTACTGCCAACAATGGTAAGGAACGACAGTGACGAATCCATAGTGTTTGTTGCCAAAAAAATTCATATTTTTTTGGCTTACAAACACTTATGGTCAAATACGAGGTATTTGGCCATTTGTTGGTCAGTTAGCGATTCCGTCTTTACGGAAGAGCTTACTACCAACAATTAAAAAATTATTGCGATTTAGCTATCTAAACCGTATACTTAGAAAGAAATACGATTGTTTAAATATTTAAATGAAGGTCGTCATCCTGAACTTTTCACCAGCTGGCGAATCAGGATCCGACGACTGTATAATTAAAAATTGAAAATAGATCACAAATAACCTGATGCTGAAACTAGTTCAGCATGACGTATTTCATACGTCGTCATCCTGAACTTTTCACCAGCTGGCGAATCAGGATCCGACGACTGTATAATTAAAAATTGAAAATAGATCACAAATAACCTGATGCTGAAACTAGTTCAGCATGACGTATTTCATACGTCGTCATCCTGAATTCAGTTCAGGATCAGACGACGAAATATTTTTAACACAAAATATAATTGCTTAAATAATTACAAAATAAATATTATTAAAAAAAACTATGTCAAACGAAACCAATGCTGATGGACTGATTGCACTCCTTTTGCAACTTCCTGATACCACCAAAGACGCAATAGCTGCTAATCCTGGAAACCACGAGGAATTAACGATTGCACACCTTGGTGCCAGCAGTGACTTTGGCCAACTTGCCAAACGCATCACTGAGGTCCCCCCAGCAGATCGAGGGAGAGTAGGCAAAATCATCAACCTCATCAAAAAATCTATCACTGATATTATTGATCGTAGTGCGCAAACAAAATCAAACACTGATGACTGGATTGATGTCACGGCTCCAGGCATCAAACCACCCATGGGACATCTGCATATAGTGAGCCAAGCTATAGCTGAAATTACTCACACCTTTGAACGCATCGGTTTTACCCGCGTCCGTCATCCGGAAGTCGACTGGGATTGGTATCCATTTGAGTCCCTCAATATGCCCCCCAACCACCCAGCGCGCGACGAGTGGGAAACGTTCTTTATAGAAACCAAGAACTATGAACCAAAAACCAAGAACGTCAAATATAACAAAATGGTTCTGACTCCACACACCAGTAACGGTCAAGTGCGCGAAATGGAAAAAGGACATTTGCCCATACGAATGATCAATATTGCCAAGTGTTACCGTAGGCAGATTGATGTATCACACGTTCCAATGTTTCATCAGTTTGAAGGGCTCTATGTAGACAAAAATGTATCTATAGGACACCTGAAAGGAATTCTTGATTACTTTGTGAAACAATTTTTTGGCCCTGAGCGGAAAGCGCGCATCAGACCATTTCACTTTCAATTTACCGAGCCATCATTTGAAGTCGATATATCCTGTGGAGTATGCCTTGGAGCAGGCTGCAGACTGTGCAAAGAAGGATGGCTGGAGCTGGGTGGAGCGGGCATGGTCCACCCAGTGGTACTCAAAAATGGCGGCGTAGATACTACTATTTACAATGGCTTTGCTTTTGGCTGGGGAGTGGAGCGAACCATGATGATGAAATCCGGCACAAAACTGGATGATGTGAGGCAGTTGTATACAAATGACGTAAGATTCCTAGAACAGTTCTAGAGTCATGCAACATGCAAATATCAACATGCAAAATGACAATGTAACATGTAATATTGAACACATTTATGAATAATCAATCAGACAGAGACAAATGGAAAATTGAATTTAAAAAAAGATTATATACATTTGTTTTAAAGTTAATAGAGTCATTAGATAAGCTACCAAATGACCGAGTCAGTCGCACTATCGGTGATCAGCTTATTAGAAGTGGCACGAGTATTTTAAGCAATTATATAGAAGCAAGCGCTGCGAGTTCTAAAAAAGATTTTACTAGATTTTTTGAATATTCTCTAAAATCAACAAATGAAAGTAAAATTTGGGTAGAGTTGCTCCGCGATACAAACAAAATAGGCAAAGATGATGCTATATGGCAACTTAATGAGCTTGAAGCATTTGGAAATATCATTGCATCCAGCATATTAACATTGAAAGGAAAAAAATAAATTTTACATTTTGCCTTGTCATATTGCATTTTGCATTTTAAATTTTACATTCTTTACCTATGAATATTTTAATACCTGATTCTTGGCTCAGAGCGCATCTCAAAACAAAAGCTACTCCTAAAGAACTGAAGGAGTATTTATCTCTTTGTGGTCCTTCTATTGAACGCATCAATACTGTCGGGAAGGAAACCGTTTATGACATAGAAATAACCACTAACCGTGTGGACTCAATGTCAATTATTGGCATTGCCCGTGAAGCTGCTGTCATCCTCCCGCGCTTTGGT
>CAZPNL010000075.1:0-5518 GCA_964588145.1 uncultured Gammaproteobacteria bacterium | reverse complement strand
AAAGAACGAGATCATGTGGCCAAAAAAATCCTGGCAAGCATCATAGCTGTGATAGGAATATATTTTTTGAGGAGGTAAATACCCTGCTTAGAAAACTACGAAAATTAAAAATTATTCTAAAATATATCTATTCTTTGAATTTAAAAGTATCAATAATTGATTCAAGTTCTTTTACAGACTTTGATGCTATCGCATTGTCTTGGCGATATCTAAATGAAATTACTACAAATTGATCTGCATCAAAATTTGGAAAAAAATTATATCTCATTGTCAATTTATTCTTTGAAGCTCCTTCATAATCACACCACGGACGAGAACTCGAAATGATTACATCATGCCCTCCAATCTTTTTTTCAACAGGCATTAACGTCAGTGCTGCTGGACCACATTTTATTTCTGCATTTTGATATCTTGTCTTACTCTCTTTATAATATTCCATTTCATTTTCAAAAAATTGTATTGAATTTTGACTATACTCATCCTTTTGTTTTGTTGCTATAGAAACCTCAACCAATGACAGATCATCAATATAGTCATAAATCTGTTGAACATTTTTAGTATCAGAAATATCTTTTTTCGGATCATGGTTTCTATAAATTATCTCACTAGTTGCATTATCGGATTGAACTTTTATCCAAGTATCTGGAAAAATAATCTCATATTTTAGTTGCACCTTTTCCGCTTGTGGTAATTCATATTCTGATTGTTGCGACACAGAGATCTGTGTAGGGATTTGTGCAACCGCTTGAGTGGGAATAATCGTATTCTGAGGAGTAGCAGGAGTAAATGCTTTATTTAATTTATCACTTTTGAGTGCTACAAAAAAACTAAATCCAAATGCCACAAATAACAATAATCCAATGATTACATGCTTGTGTTTGATTTGTTCAATTATCCTCATTAATCTATTATAATCATATATTGCTTTAATAGCATACAATAATACTTATGAAAACAATCTTGATGATGGCAACAACCATAAATGGAAAAATTGCCCGGCCAGATGGCAGCACAGACTGGTCGAAGGAAGATTGGGATAATTTTGTATCCATAGCAAAGCGCATAGGATGTGTCATCATAGGAAAAAATACATACGATATTGCCAAAAAAGAAGGTTCGATGATCTCTGGAGTTTATACTGTCGTCATGACTCATGCACCACAAAAAAATGACATAAATGATATCTTTTTTACAAGTGCTTCACCGAGGGAAATATTGCGACAACTCGAGCAAAAAGGATATTCGGAAGTGTTGGTAGCAGGTGGTGGAAATGTAAATGCTCAGTTTCTCAATCAAAAGCTTATCAATGAAATTATCATAGATGTTGAACCCAAAATATTTGGTACCGGAGTATCTCTCTTTGCTGAAAATCATTTTGAAGCGAGTTTAGAACTTCTTGATGTAAAGAAACTAAACAGCAACACAATCTCACTTCACTACAAAGTACTATAATACAATCATGGGATACATCACTGAACTCAATACTCTGCTCCGGCCACATGTGACATTTGATTTCACTTCACTTGTAATAGGCAAAACGCACACGACTACAATTGATCGTGAACGTACATTTCCACTGCATATTGCAATACTCCTGGTAGACAACGCTTGGAACTTTTATGGGTATGCTGTGGTTGAAAAGATCACAAACTGGGAGAAAAAAGCAGAACTCACGTTTCGCATGCTTACACTATTTTCTGAGGATGAAAAGAGACTATATAAAGAAAAATTTTTAGAAGCGGCACAGCTTACTGGGGAGGCATAACTATGCAACTGGTGACCAAAGCCCAATCTGGGTACCTGCGCGCAAATGATACAACTGAGTTTCACGAATACTTTTTTGACAAAGGCACTCTAGGTGGAGCGCTTATCACAATCTCGGGCCGTTATCCCGAGTCTGGCATGGCGATGAACGAAGTGTCAGACGAGCTGGCATACATCACCCGCGGCACAGGGAGTCTGTCCACCGAAAACTCTACAGCAATATTTAGAACCGGTGTTAGTTTGTACCTAACACATGATGAGAAATTTAAACCCATCTTACTCAGGTTTGCAACTCGAAGAGGCAGCAAAACTGATTAGATGGGTCTATACTCAAAAAACTTCTAACAAACCTGAGTTTTTTGGGTATTATTGGGATGGAAACTTTACTATGTATGTCGTCACCTCTCCACCATTTGACCCAAAGCAACACAAGATGATTCCCTAAACATGAATACACTTACAAAGCTTACTGACCACTTCATGAATCGCGCCAGTCAGATGCATGCATATTTTGCTACAGCCATATGGCCACAAAATAGTACTGCAGTGAAAATCAAAGTAGGCACGAGTCTCGTTACCCCTGCATACCACACGGACAATCACATCTATACAACAACGAAAGCTGTTGATGAAATCGTACATGCTTGTAGTACTCTAGACCCACTTGGAATTAATGAGGATTTGAAAATATGGAACAGCAAGCACCCAGCAATTTCTCTAGAAAGATTTCATCAGCTTCTCAAGCTTTCATTTGCGTTTCATGACCTGGGAAATCTGACCGATGACTCTCTTGCGCCTTTTATAAAAGTTGAAGACATCATCTATGCTGACAGATATCACCTGGAGACTGAAAACGCAGAACGCCGGAGTATCGCGATTGCCAAAATACTTTTGGAACAATATGACCCTTCAAATAAAATTGTAAGCCCAGATGATTTTACGTTGATCGAGCATGTGATCTGGCAAACTGTGTTTCGACCCGCTATCAAGTCATCCTCAGAACCATTTTGGATACTCGTACAAATCGTTGATCAGATCGCGTCACACTTTTATTCACTTGTGCCCTACAAGCAGACAACTGCCGGATATCTCAATGAACTTTATGTCGCAAATGACACCAGCGAACGCACGCCCATGAGCCTCGCACTGTATCTGTCTTTTGCACCAAAAAGATTTGAAGCGCTTTTGCCAGACACCGACAAACAACAAAAACTTCTCAGTATCCTAGATCCTGATAAGACAAAAAGAAAGATTATCTTTCACAAAACTACAGCTCCAGACAGGCCAATTGATTACAAAAAGGATATTTGTGATATTTACAATGGTAAATACTCTTCTAACTGAAAAGAATTATTTCTTACTTTTCTTTTTACAAAATACCAGCAAATAATTACAAGAAAAAAAATATTTTATAGATCCGGTGTCGACTTCTTCTGGAGGAAGCGTAAATTCTTTCCATGTGAATGTAAAATCTTTTAATATCGTCGGTAAAACTTTTTTAGCTTCTGCTAACGTATAATTTATCTGTGACTGGTGTAATACTTTATTTCCATCTTTATCAACTTTCACCCTGTCTGCTGCAAAATCAAAGATAAACTCTCCACCATCAACCAAAACTCTATATATTTCATCTATAATCTTTTGCAAATCTTCAACTGAAAATAAATGCAATACACCTGTGCTAAATACTCCACCGATACTTTCAGAGCGAAAGGGAAATTCACTATTTAAATCAAGCTTTTTCACCTGTAGCTTTTTTTGAAGATTTTTTGGAGTTTTGTGCCACAACTTACTCAATGCGCCCTCATCTATATCTGTTGCTACAAGTGCATCAACCTTTGTTAGCAATAATTCATTGTATCTTCCATCACCTGCAGCAAGATTTATCCACGTACCATCATGAAATTCGTGCGGGGTTAATTCTCTCAGTGTATCAGCGTCACCATTTCCCCAGATAGACGCATCTCCTGAAGCAAAATAATTTATCCCTTCAGTATAAACTTTCTTTTTTAAATCAACTGGAACTTTTTTTGTTATTTTACGCATATCAAGAGTATAATCTTATCATGCCACATGTTACATATTCATTATTATACATACCATGTAAAGATACTGACGAGGCCAAACAGATTGGTAATATATTATTATCCAATCGCTTGGTGGCATGCGTAAATGTCTTTCCTCACATGGAATCTCTGTACTTTTGGCCACCTGGCACTGATACTATAGAAAATTCGCAGGAAGCTGTGCTCCTGTGCAAAACGGTTCACAACAATTGGGATGCGATTGAAAAAATAGTCCTCGCAACACACTCATATGAGAATCCAGCTATACTAGAATTACCCTTGGGAAGGGTCACTAATAGATATGCAGATTGGTTGGTGTCAGAGATGAACGTTAATCAGGAAAATTAATACAAGATCAACATCATGGCGTAAAATCGTCAGATCCTGAAATAAATTCAGGATGACGATTTTACCACATAGAAATATCATTTATTTTAGTTATAAATTTTAGTATTTGAAATTTTAATTTCGAATTACGAAATGCGTCATGCTGAACTTGTTTCAGCATCAGTACCATTAATAGTTTTAATCCTGAATTTACTTTAGGAAGATACTTTTAATAATTCGTCATGCTGAACTTGTCTGTCGACAAGGCAGGTAAATTCAGATGACGAATTTGAGATCGTGTCATGCTGAACCTGTCTGCCGACAAGGCAGGCTTGTTTCAGCATCAGTTAGGAAAATATATGAAAAGAGGTTTTTTATATATCATGGCCAATGATAGGCCTACATTATATATAGGCGTTACCGATAATCTCGTAAAACGCGTATATCAACATATTCACAAATTAGTAGAAGGTTTTACCAAGAGGTATCATGTTTATAAATTATTATATTTTGAAGAATATAATACTATTGAGGAAGCTATCACTCGAGAAAAACAACTGAAACGTTGGCATAGAGATTGGAAAATGAATTTGATCAAATCTACCAATCCAAATTTTGAAGATTTATATAGTAAAATCGTCTGATCCTGAAACTAGTTCAGGATGACGATTTTACTTACTTATAAACAAATTAACGCGATGAACAAATTTGACTCACTTTCGCAGACGCAAAAAGGAATTGTTGCGCTTGTAGCCCTCGCATTTGTGTACGCATGCATGGGGCTTTTTGTGCGCTACCTCAACACTGGATTTGATCTGGTCCAACAAGTCTACCTCCGTATCCTGGCTGGCATGCTCTGTAGCTTTATTGTATTTCGTAAAGATATCGCTCTTTCAAAATTTCTCCACTTACCTGCCAAAGAATGGCTGCTTATCGGTATACGATCTCTATTTATGTATGTATTTGGTGTGATCCTTTTTACCAAAGCCATACTCCTCACAAAATATAGCAATGTATCCTTTATAGGGGCGCTTCCAATGGTCGCGATCTTTGGGTTTTTATTTTTTAAAGAAAAAATTACTCTGGCAAAGATTGCATACCTACTCCTCTCGTTTATAGGCGTACTCCTCCTGTCTGTCACCGACTTTTCGCACCTTTTTGAATGGGGCTTGGGAGAGGTCGTGGCACTTATATCAACAGTGGCATTTGCATTTTCTTATGTGGCGCGCAAATGGCAAGGAAAGTATCTTAATAATAAGGAGATCACTTTTAGCACAATAGCTGTAGGTTTTGTATTTTTGTTTCTAACCTCTTTATTTATGGGCGAGGGATTCCCTACACAAAACTGGACACTGCCACTA
>CAZPNL010000074.1:1523-5666 GCA_964588145.1 uncultured Gammaproteobacteria bacterium | reverse complement strand
GTTAAATCAAGAAGAAACTACACTTTTACCAACAAATTAGTTCTATTAAGCCAATAAGCAACGGTGCACTCAAAAATACTCCCAAAAATACACACTATAAACTATAGTGTCCTTATAATAATGTGTAAAATTTTTTAACTAAACCCTAGATATATATGTTATGTCCCCTCTTGCCAACTGGTGAGGTAGTGCTTTTGCTCTGCTGATAGTTTATCAATCTTGATTCCCATACTATCTAGCTTAAGCTTGGCTATCTGTTTATCCATCTTGGGTGATATGGTATAGACCTTTACTTTAAGCTTGTCCTTATTTTCTACAAAAAACTCAGCTGCAAGTGCTTGATTGGCAAAACTCATATCCATCACATCTGGTGGATGGCCCTCGGCTGCTGCCAGATTGAGGAGTCTCCCTTCACCCAAAATATAACGCTTGGTACCATCTTTGAGGACGTACTCATCGACAAAGTCTCGCACGCGACGCTTGGATTTGGCTGCTTTCTCAAGCTCTTCTACGGCGACTTCCACGTTGAAGTGCCCGGAGTTGCCTATGACTGCCCCGTCTTTCATAGCCAGCATATGATCAAGGGAAATGACGTTTTTATCTCCTGTCACGGTGATAAATATATCTCCGCTCTTACACGCTTCCTTGAGCCGCATCACTGAAAATCCGTCCATAACCGCCTCAAGTGCTTTGGTTGGATCCACTTCGGTAACGATGACCTGTGCTCCCATGCCTCGCGCACGAGCAGCCAGCCCTCGACCACACCAACCGTAGCCCGCTACAACGATATGCTTGCCAGCAAGGAGCATATTGGTAGCCCGCATAATACCATCTAGGGTTGATTGACCTGTGCCATAGCGATTATCAAACATGTGCTTGGTATCACTATCATTAACCGCAAATACTGGAAGCTTGAGAGCCTTGTCACGAAGCATTGCAGCCAGTCGTATAACACCTGTGGTAGTTTCTTCTGATGAACCTATAATCTCCTTTAGCTGCTCGGTTCGTTCTGTATGTAGAAGTGAAACCAAATCAGCACCATCATCCATCGTAATATGTGGATGTGCATCAAGTACTGCGTTGAGATGCTTGTAATAACTTTTTTTATCTTCTCCTTTGATAGCAAATGTAGGAATTCCGTAATCTGCAACAAGCGAAGCAGCCACATCATCCTGTGTAGAAAGAGGATTACTCGCACACAGATATACCTCTGCCCCACCGGCCTTAAGTGCTAACATGAGGTTAGCAGTTTCAGCCGTCACATGGAGACACGCACCAAGCCGCATGCCTTTCAGTGGTTTTTCTTTTGCAAATCTTTCTTTGATAAGTCGAAGCACTGGCATGGACTGTTCTGCCCACTCAATACGAAGTTTGCCATGTGGTGCAAGCGACAAGTCTTTTACATCACCCGCAGTAGTAGTTTTTGCCATTGTATACCTCCTTTTGAAATCCCCGATCAAAAATTTTCAATAAATAAACCCTTCATATACAAATCGTATCAGAAGGGCAGTTACATAGTCATTAAACACTTCTAGAAGTTACTTTACAAGAGGCAGATACATGTAGACTTGTCCAATGTATTCATTTTTATAGTGAAGCATACCAGGAATTTCACCTGCTTTGATAAAACCTACTTTTTCATAAACGTGTATAGCTCGCTCGTTTGTAGCAAAACAGGTAAGTGTAATCAATCGAAATCCATCTTGCTTCGCTTCCTCTCTCAGGCATTCCAAAAGCATTGTACCAACACCTTCCTCACGATATTTTTTATCAAGAGATATGTCTACATCTCCTACGTGCTTGTGACGTCTTTCAAGCCTCCTCAAACCACACATACCAGCAAATTGTCCATTTACTGTAGCCACCAGATGTATACGATGACCTTTGGCCACTTTCACAAGAGACTCTCCTATATATTCAACTTCTTTTTCCCACGCTACTTCCTCACCAGAAAGTTGCACAAAGGTGTCTTCTTTGGATAGATCGTTTGCAAATACATGCGCATCAGTCAAATCGTCCCAATGGAGATGGCGGATAACCACTTCGTTTCCTTTTTTACTTTTGAAGGTTTTGACTACCTGACCGTGTTTCATAATAAGTCATTCTGGCTTGTCCAGAATCTCAGAACCATTCGTCATTCTGGCTTGGTGGGTTACCGACTGGTACCCGTCTTGTCCAGAATCTAATACCATTTGTCATTCTGGCTTGTCCAGAATCTCAGAACCATTCGTCATTCTGGCTTGGTGGGTTACCGACTGGTACCCGTCTTGTCCAGAATCTAATACCATTTGTCATTCTGGCATGTCCAGAATCTCACTATAAAGATCCTTCATTGTCGGATTTACAGACTGGATTAACAATATTTTATCAATCCTATTCAAATCTTTGATTTGTTTTTCGCGAATAATAGCTTGCATTATGGTATCAAATGTTTCGTAGTAAACTAATTTTTCTAATTTATATCTAGACGTAAAATATGATCCTTTTCCTTCTTTATGCTCGTACACACGCTTAATAAGATCACTCGTCACTCCCGTGTATAGTGTCGGTCTATCATTTGCCATGATGTACGTATAGCCATTCTTCATAGATTCTGGATGCGTTCGCTTCGCTCACTTACCAGAATGACAATACCACAACTCACTCCTAAATCAAGTTCAGGATGACAATGTGAATTTTTATAAAGCCAACTTCTCACCAAAAGCATCTTTATACCTCTTAGCAAACTCTGAAGTTGTAAACGTATGTACCTGGGTCCCTTGAGATTCCACAGTATAGGCAGCAGCCACTGATCCTATCTGGCAACACGTCACCAAATCCAGATTTCGCAAATACCCAGCTACAAATCCTGCCATGTAAGCATCCCCAGCCCCCGAAGGATCCACAAACTTTTTGATCTTTGTAATACCAACCGCAATAGATTTTCCCTCATTGTAAAGGATGGAACCCTTACTACCAATTGTTTGCACAACGATAGGTACCATTTTACAAATCTCTTCGAGGCTCATCTCAAGTTTATTTGTGATGACCTCAAACTCTGCATCATTAGCTATAAGTATTTTGGCTTGCTTAATTGCTGAAAGCATGGTTTCTGGGGTAAGGAGCATTGTGTTAAATCCTGGATTGTATAGATATGGTATTCCTAGCCTTTGACACTCAGAGACCATATGTGTAGAAGCGTCAGGGCTATTTGGTGTCACAAGTGCCAGCGGAGCCTTTTTTACAAGAGGTACAAGCGACAACGAGCTATTTTTACCCATAGCACCCGCATAAAATATCCCGACTTGTCCGCCTCCGTCATCTGAGGCTGCATAATACGCGCTGGTATGCAGAGTTTTTTCTACTTGAAAATATTTTGTAGAGATTCCTAACTTTTTAAGATACGTAGCATATGGTCCAAAATCAGATCCTACTGCTGATACCACAAGTGGATCAATTCCCAAGAGCTTTAATGTGTATGCTGCGTTTGTTGCAGTTCCACCATATTGTTTGAGCTGATCATTCACAAGCAAACTGACAGATACCGTCGCAGCCTCATCATGAGGCAGACGATCAGAAAGCTTACCAGCATAGTGTGTAAGAGTATCGTATGCAACTGAGCCGGTAACAATTACGTTCATAATTAATAATTCAAATATAAATTTTTTTAGATTGCTTCGTCACTTTCGCAATTCAATTCTGTTCCTCGCAATGACAATTTACTCCGACACTCGAAACTCGAATCTCGAGGCTCGTTTTTTAAACTCTAAACCCTAAGCTCTAAACTCTAACCTCTCTTATCCTTATTGTCCACAAAACATGTTTTGACATTTGAATTTTGACATTTGAGCTTATTTATTGTCCCCCAATCATTTTTGTTAGATCTCCGAGCTTGTCGCGTCAAACGCGACTGCACTAGTCAACTTATTCTGCTAGGCAATCGTGATTTCATTGTCCTCCAAACATTTTTGTCAGGTCCCCAAGCTTGCCTGCTGCACCCATTTGGGCCTTTTTAATAGCCTCATTAACCGCACGTTTAACATCATCATCTGATGCTCCATTGGTATGGAGCTGTTGGATCACTTGATTTCCATTTATGATCACCTCTACCCCTCGATCATTTACCGTATACATCTCTTTTTCTAGAGCTTTTTGAATTTCCAT
>CAZPNL010000074.1:0-1423 GCA_964588145.1 uncultured Gammaproteobacteria bacterium | reverse complement strand
CTCTTTGATAACCCGCACCATAATCTCAACAGATTTGGGCTCACTAATCTTTTCTTTATGCAATGCATAAAACGCTTCAAAAGTGACTATACCACCAGAGACACTTTTTGGTCTAGAGGAACGTAAAAATCCAGAAAGTGAATTGTTGTGCGGTTTGATAGCCATGAGAAAATCACTCCAGTTGTCCACCAGTTTTTTGAGGGTCAATAGTCCTGTCCCATCTCCTGTAGGCTCGTCAGCAGAATTGAGGGCAATTGGTTGTGTCTCAGCCTCTGGTGGACGCTTTATCTCAACAGGCTTACTAGTGGTATGAGACGCTGAAGCCACACGTGAAGAAACTTTTACAGGCGCAGACACCACTTCAATCTTTGGTGTGCTCATGCCATTGTCACAAAGTGTCACAACCGCAAGTGAGACAGGTAGCGTAGGCACAGGTGAATTTTTCATTTCTGCATACGCATCACCAAACTCACGTACGGCACACCCAAGCTGATCAAGTCCCCACGCAGACTCAAACGTACCTTTTACCTTTCCCACCATGATATTTTGAAGCATAGTAAGCACATCAGACAAAAACGTTTTCATACTCACACCGCTTTGCGACACTTTTTCAACCCACATCAAAGCGTTAGCAGCATCTTTAGCTTGTATATACGCTAAAAATTCCCCTACCTGTGCATCAGAAGATGACGAAAGCGACTGCTCTACAGAACGAACACTTATCTCTGACCCAGACAAACTTACTTGCTCAAGGTACTTCACGGCATCACGAAACGATCCATCTGCCTTTTGCACAATTTTTTCAAGAGCCTCTGCGGCTACAACAAGTTTTTCTTTGGAAACTATCGTTTGAAGCGCATCTGTAAGCTCTGCAGTGCTGGCACGACTGAAATGTACGACAAGGCACCGCGATCGTATAGTCTCTGGCACCTTGTGCAGGTCAGTTGTAGCCAACACAAAAATCGCGTGCGCAGGTGGCTCCTCGAGAGTCTTGAGAAGCGCATTAAACGCCTCATTGGTCATCATATGCACCTCGTCTATGATGTACACTTTGTAATCCGCACCTATAGGTGTAGTGGCAATACTCTCTCTCAAACTGCGTACCTCATCGATACCACGATTGCTTGCAGCATCCATCTCGGTCACATTCATATTGCGACCAGCTGCAATAGTTACACACGAATCACACACACCACAAGGACCATTGGTAGGAGAAAGTTTTTCACATGTAAAAAGCTTGGCTATAAGCCTGGCTGTCGTTGTTTTCCCTATGCCCTTGGGGCCTGTAAGTAAATACGAATGAGGCAAATCTACACGCTTTTTTGATAAAAGAGAAAGCAGTAACTTTTTTGTAGAAGCATTATCAAGCTCAGCAATAGTTTGAGGGCGATAGGTTCGATAAAAGGACATGCTACTAGTATAA
>CAZPNL010000073.1:0-5922 GCA_964588145.1 uncultured Gammaproteobacteria bacterium | reverse complement strand
TTAATACGTCAAGTTTTACTGGGATAAACAGGATAGTCCGGGGTCTTTACCCCAACGAAGCCTTTCTTATTTAAATTCAGCTCTGGGCGAAGTGGGGTAAATCCCCGTCTCGGCTCCAAATTATTTCTGAAAGATTTTTGAAGAAAATTGACTGTCAGACCCTCCCAAAATAGTATTTATCTTCTTTGATATAAGTCGAACATCTGCTTCATATTTTGGTAAATCTATGGCTAATGTTTTTAGTACGAGTAATTTTTCTAGTGAGATAATATTGTAATTACCCATTAGAATACTTTTATCCGAAAGATATTCATAGGAAAGACCACGAATCGTATTCCACATTTCAAAGCCAAATACTACAACTCCGAAATCTCCAAAGAGATTTTTTGTGTTTTGTGGATACTTGTTTGCGAGTGCTTGATACTCTTTTTCGGTAATGATACAGTCCGTGTCCGGACCAGATGTTCGCAGCTGGTAATACTCCATGGCTTTGCCACCAACGACGAGAGGGGGAGTAGAAAACGTAAATTCAAGAACAGTAAAATCAACTGTCATTATTTGTAATACTTTGCGAGGTTTTGTCTCCAAAAAGGTGTGTCCCCCAGAAGCTTATTGAGTTCAAAAAACGCTTTTTCGTTCAGTCTATATGTGACGGTTCTGCCTTGTTTGGTGCGCATCACCCAGCCAGTTAGATGCAAATACTTTAAATGGTGGGCAAGGAGATTTTCTTTGATGTTGAGGGCGATAACCAGATCACGAACTTCTTTGGGATCATCGCAGAGGAGGTATATGATTGCGAGTCGAAACGGATGGCCAATGCCATCCATCTTAGCTGCAAATGGTGTAACTTTATCTAGTAGTCGTTTACCTGTAGTCATAATAAACTGCCGCGTTTGACGCGGTATAATACTATTGGTTGTCGGTGTCACCTTATAAGGTGACAACCGCGTTTGACGCGGTGCTGGGACCAGGATTTGAACCTAGGTAGCCCGTTAAGGCGTCAGATTTACAGTCTGATGCGATTGACCACTCCGCCATCCCAGCGTCAGTAATGATTTGAAGGCATTACCACCTTTGTACCTTTTTATCTGTTTCTCTCTTTTTAATGCTTCAGTTTTTATTTCAACTTTTTCAGTATAGACGATTATCCACGAGCCTTTGTTGCGAGTTGATTTAGTCCATCCATTATTATGTTCTGTGGCTCTTTTATCAAGAGTTGGTGTTGAACCAATATAAAATCTTTTAGTGCTTTGGCTTTGTATGACGTAGACAAAATACATAGTTAGGGCGTCAGATTTATCCCGCCACGGCGGGAATGCGATTGACCACTCCGCCATCCCAGCGAATATTAAATTGCCTGCCCCTACGTAGTCCAGCCTTGGCGGGACGAAGTGGGGTTTAGCTGTTAATTTGTTAAGTTGCTTAAATATGATCTTGAAATTATATATAATTTGAAATGCAATTTTACTTTCACAATAACAAGATTATTAGTATAACAAATTTATAGTAACTGCTCACGATACTGATTGTTGGGAGAGTGGAGGGGATAAATATTCAACTTTATTGAAGTTTATCACATACTCACCACAATCAATACAATGGTGCACAATACAAGGATTATACAAGAACACACAGGAGCTGAAAAGGAACAAAAAATTTTGAAGCAAATAGACTATTTGTACGAACAATAAAATAATTTCGCTCGGAAGAGATTGAAGTATTTTCCTCGAGAGTCTACTTGGTTGGGCTGTGCATCTACCCACAGGTAGAATGCAACCTTCGCCCTGTTTTCTCCAAAAATTGGAGAATACCTCATCGAGATTATTGTTGAAGAAAATTACACTTCAACCATATCTACCGAGCATAATTACTGTAACGATATATACAGTGTTTGTCAAGTTTTAGAGAGCGCTTTGCGATGCACTTTGTGAAAATGGTCTAAATGATTTTTGTAGAGGGCATGCCCATTGTGCGCGAGGATTTGGCGGTAATTATAGGGGACATGTGTGCCGTCTGGGCCTAGCAATTGTTCAAGAACTTGGAGTTGGATGCCTCCTATGACCGAAAGAGATTGATTGGCAGTACCAATCATGATGGTTGCACTCTGTTTGCCAAGTAGTCCAAGTGGATCAGGTTCTGTTTCCCCTTGAAATCCAATCATTTGATCATACATAGGTGTACGCAGGAGTCGGTATTCGGATGTTGTCGCATGTCGTATTTGATAGCGTTGGTCGTAGGAGCAGTTACGCAAAAGCTGCATACCCCAGAGCCAAACGTATGGTTTGTGGTGTGGATTTGGTATATTATTTTGTGTTCGGTCTATATAGCGATTGAGAAATAGAACGTTTTGGACAAAGCGATGTTTTTCTTCTTCTGTGGGGTTTGCATCTACACGAGATTGCCCTATGAGGATAGTCAGTGGCGCAGATGAGGCTATGCCATCAAATAGCTCTTGATGTTCTGACAGGTGTGCTTTTTCTAGACCCAAAAAAGCAGCACCTGCTATTTTTCCAGATTTATGAAGTGTATTAATCGTTTTGGCAATTTCTGCGTGAGTTGTAATGTCAAAATCTTTATCTTGGCGTATGGTAATTACCATATGCAGCGTTGGCAAGTCTGCTCGTATAGGTAGTGAAGCGCAGATTTCGGCAATAGTTTTTGTGGTAGTGACAAAGTCACCAAATGGACCCAGCTTGGAGGTATATGCACCCGGAGCAATATTGAGAAAAATATGATTGGTCTTTTCGCCACGCATTTGCTGTCTATAGTGATCGAATATATGTGCAAGAGCCAGACACGGACGTGTTGATGCATTGAGGATTTCGCGAAGTTCAGCAGTGACCAATCGATTGAGGGAACCTTTGGCGTGCTTGGTATGGTCAGGCAGGATGCCCCATATGACTCGCATATCTATATTTAAGTATGTGTGTTCGAGATGAAATGAGTCAGAGATCAATTCTTCACGTTTGAGGTGACTGACAATTTGCGCAAGCTTGTGACCTGTAAATGCACCTTCAAATATGGAGAGGGGATCAACGATCTCCTCGTCATGAATGTCTTGGAGCATGGCCACACGTGTGAGATTGGTATCATAATTTGTGCGAATTTCATTGGGTCTACCCAGGTGAGTAAACCATGTGTCAGCATATGCGACAAATGGTAAAAGTTCATCGCGTTTGGCACCCAAAAATGTTGATGCAACATAGTCATACAACCCTTTGGTGGGAACTTCATATGGGTTTTCCTCAATAAGGCGTCTGTCAAAGAGGAAATTTTTGGTTTCATCTACAGTGGCATAGTCATTGTCAGGATCAAGTGATGGCACAAGTACTGGTTTATAGTCCTGCCAACGAATTTTCCCATCATGATCCCGGTCAAAAGTCATGACTAGCCCGTTTTGGACGACCCGAGCTTGGTTTTCCCAATAGAGTTGCCAGACATAGCGGGGTATATTGCGAAAGTCTGCAAATGCCGCTAAAAAGTCTGCAACTTCTACTAATTTTGCCCATGGACGTTCTGCTGGAGCGATAGGACCGACATTTTTGTAAAGATGATCACATTTTGCCTGCCAGGGAAAGATATTAAAGTCTGTAGCACGAATAGCGTGTTGAACCATAGATACTTCTTGAGGATCTAGGTGCAATTTTAGTAAGCGCAAGACCGCAGGCGCGAGTTCTACACCGCGATTGACGTGATCATAAGAGAGCTCCGATGCTAATTGGTAGACAGGGTGCTCATTTTGCTTTTTTAACAGATATCCCAAATCGTGAATGACTGTCCCAAATATGGTTGTGCGAATATGTGTATACAGATGGCTTTGATTGTCATTTTGGTATTTTTTGAGAAAGCCAGGAATGAGTTGAAACAAGCGGCATGTGGTAGAAAGGGTATGTTCCCATTGATGGTATCCGAGCTCATTTGCAAAGAATTGGAGCGGGACATTATGGTAGCGCTGCCCGCTGTTCCATGCTTGGGTTGCGGTAAAGAGTCTGGTGGCGTCACAAGTGAGCTGACTGATCTGCTTAGCAGAGAGGTATGGGACGAGGAGTTGACATAAAACGGTAAGGTTTTGCTTAAATAGGGAATCAAAAGGAGGATTTGGGTAGGTACTGTCGCGCTCTGGTGCGCCCTTGGTGGTAGCCGTAGTTAGCACATGTACAGGATAGCATAAAACAGGAATTTAATATAGAGCTAGATCAAAATGTATAAAAAGGGATCAGTATAGAAAGTAGAAGGTTGAGGGTAGAAAGTTGAATAGGGATAAACTTTCAAATCCAAATCCACAATTGTCAGGTTTTTTGTACTTTGAAAATTGGACTTATAACATTCTAATTATTGCCTGAGCTTGTCGAAGGCAAAATAGATAGGATGACAATTGATGATGCTTTGTTGGGCAGATGCTTAGTAAGGAAAGGTTAAGGATGACAAAAGCTAATTACGTCATGCTGAACTATTCGTCAGCTGGCGAATCAACATCAGGTCGATTGTAAATATAGCGGTAACGTTGAAACGGGTAAGCTAAGGAGGATAAGTGTGAAAAATAAATGAGAAGAGTATTATTGAAAATTTATATTGTAAAAAAAAGAAGTTTTCAATAAGGAAAGATATCAGTTGGCGGGCTGCTCGTTTGTCCGTTAGGAAGTATAGGTGGAGAATCCATTGAGACTTCTTTTTTGCGTATTGGACCACGAAAAATATTTACCCAAAAACCTAATGCATCACCTAGATTTAATGGTCGCAACCAATGGCCAATTCCTTCATCTTCACCAGCTTCTGTTGCTGGATCAACCACTTCCTCTGTCTCTGACATCAGCCCATTATAGCTGTCTTTTTGGTAAATAGCCAATGCAACAGTCCCTATGACTTCAGAAAGTTTTTGTAGGTGATTTGCAATGTAAAAGAATTATTTCTTTTTCTTTTCTACCACTTCGGGGGTGCCTGAGATGTTTTCAATTGTGCCACTGAGTCTAACGTAGTATGTCTCTACAGCCAGGTGGGGGAAGAGCATCTCCGTTTTCTTTTGGGCCTCCAGGAGATCTGCTCGATGTCTCTCGTCTGTCCCAAGCGCGCCGTAGGCACCACAGTCCTCATGGTTCATGTACACCACCTTTTTGATGTGATGGAGTCTATTGCTGATTTCAACCTGCTTGAGGATCGTGTAGACGTCAAATATCCCGCCTGCCAGTGACACGCGGTCGTAGTTTTTGCTACCTACGACTTTGACAAGCCAAGACTCAATATATGGCTGTATGCGAAAATCTATACACGTTACCACAATAGCATCACAGGTATGATCTGACATAATTGTCCTCCTAAATTAAAATGAGATTGTATTGGTTTATCACCTCGGGCGATTTATTGCAAGCATTTCTAAGAAAAAAATCAGTGTGCATGTTTCATGGCGCTATGCTGCAAGAGTTTTGGCTCCAGGGTGACGCGTCCACCAGTAGCCAGTGCTATCAGAGGTGACACAACGGCATTGGTGTAGGTCCAACCTGCCACCTCATTTGGCACAGACAGCCAGTCAGCCACACCACTCCAATGCAGGTCAAACTTTGCAGCTTGGATAGCGGGGCTGGTCATGCCCTCAGCGCCACAGCCGTCATAGTGATTGAGTGCCTCTATACGAATCTTGTCCTGTGGATACTTTTGCGCAATGTGCATCACTTGATCAAATATGTCATAGGTCATGTCTTTATGTGTCAGGAGATTTGCACCTGCCAGATATCCTGAGACAAACGATGCTATTCTAGGGGAGATGTGGTTAAATTTGAGTGCAGCCAGAGCACCAGCAATTCCTAGGGGTTCAGCGCCTATAGGGCCATAGCCACCAGCTACCGCCACACCAGTTTTGTCCTCACGTCGATTGTCGATGCAGCTGAGTTGAAAAACTTTTGTCCCGTCAGCTTCTGTACGAGTAGG
>CAZPNL010000072.1:4181-5948 GCA_964588145.1 uncultured Gammaproteobacteria bacterium | reverse complement strand
TCAGAGGAGAGGTTACAAGTGCTGTGCAATTAGAATACACCCCATTTGTAAAATCACAGGTATAACCCCAGTATCGATCACCTTTATATACATTTGTACGTAACTTTCCGTCAGGTTGAAAAACTTGTGACACTGCATCGTAGGCTGTTGTGGGAGGTGGCGCAGTACTCCAAGCTCCATTTGTGCAAGCCATTCCGCAGGCAACGGTGTTGGTTTCTACTGAAAAGCTCAGTTGGCAGATCGCTTGCTGGGCAGCTTTTGGTTTTATTTGAGGTACATTGGGTGCTACGGGATTATTTTGTTCCAGTTTTTGACCTGTGAGGAGAGCCACAACACCCAGACCAGAGGTAATAAATGCAACGATAATTAAATACCAATATTTTTTAATAAAATTCATAATTTATTTTAATTCCATTCAGTAGAGCATGAGCCATCAGCTCCAGGCGTGACACTGCATATCTGTACCTGAAAAGTGTCTTCAGACGAAACATTATTTGGTACAGAAATATTTGCCTGAAACTCTGCGCCTGTCTTTTGCGTAACTATAGACCAATTTGATTGGGTGCCTATTCGAAAGCGCGCTGCAGTGGCACTGCCTGCAGTGGTATGCAGCCAAAGGCTTTCACCTTTCACAAGTTTTCGATTTTTGGAAGCTACAGCAGATGTAATATCTGACGTATTATTAGCAGCAAAAATAGTTAAATTTTGACACTGTATTACTACAGGTATTGGCGTGTTGGTAGGTCCCGCGCAGGCTGAAGTATTTATATAAAAATCACCACAAAGCTTGCCAGAACGATTTCCACTGTTGCTACTGCAGGTAACATCAGCCTGTCCACATGATCCGGCATAACTGATTGCTTCGGACCATGTTGCAGGATCGGGAGATTTTGGATTTGCCTCGCATTTTGTCTGACCATTTTCAGTGCCAAGTTCAGAAGAGTTGCATTTAAATGCAACAAAACGGTTACATGTGGCATCACTACTGGCGCCTGTACCAGCCTTACAATATTCATCTCCGCTACCACCAGGACCAGCATCATTACAAATTCTAGATCCTGTTTGACCTTGGCAAACAAGATTTCCACCTGTGCAACAGGTCCTCGAATCACATGATTCACCAGTATTACTACAATTTCCACTAGATGGTGCCTGGCATGTCGTACCAATGCATGTTTGACCACTGGGACAACTGGCGCGTGCCCACATATTGTTTGGATCAGCGCCATCAGATGTTGGAGCAGCCGAATTTCCATTTGGATTTTGGCACGTAAAGATACTTGTGCTAAAACTTGCATTACACGCAGTAGCATTTACTGCAACACCACCTGAACATGTGGTATTTTCACCTCCACCACCAGAGCCACTTGTGCATGCTGTACCTTGGCACGTTCCACCATTGCAAGATATTGATGTCCAAACTTGATTTGGATTTGGAGCGTCGCATCTATACATAACTGAGTCACCTTGTGATTGACATGCAGTTCCACCTACAGCGACACCATTGTCACACGTACCCTCTGCACGGCTTCTCGTATCTGCTAAATTATTGTTACTAGATAAAAAGTAGGCACCTACAGGAACTGTGACTAATAACAAAACCACCGCAATCAATGCAATCATTTTTCCTGGTCCACTTTTTTTCCCACCGCTCGTTCCTTGTGGTGGTACCACTAGTGTATTTGCTCCATCTGCGATAAGCGGTGCGGGTGTCGTAAATTGCGTACCTAAATTAATCGTTTCCACAGGTGTGGGCGTGGGCATTTG
>CAZPNL010000072.1:0-4081 GCA_964588145.1 uncultured Gammaproteobacteria bacterium | reverse complement strand
TACTGGAGCCATAGGCATAGAAGCCATATCTATTGTTGGTATAGGTGTAGGAGAAAATTGATTTGCAGGAGCCATGGGAACCTGAGGAATCATAGGGTTAACATTTTGTGCTTGAGGCGCTGGAGTAAGTACCGAGGGATCTATAACAGCAGTAGGTTGCCCAGGAGTAATCGGCTGATTGGGAAGCGGCACAGATGATGGTGGAGATTGAGATGTGAGCTTAGTAGCTGCATCGTTAATCTGATCTTGCGCTGCTTGTAATATATCTGCCATAGCCTACGTTATATAAATGCCAGCACCAAACCCCTACAAGGGTGCTATATACACAGTAAATGATATGACAGAGAGGAGTCAAGAAGCGAATACGAAATTCTTAAAATGAGAATTCGAATGTGAGAGTCTATAAGTGAATATAAGAAAATTTATTTTATCTTATCTTAAAAAGAGAAATGCGCCAGCAGCCAATAGTCCCACAGCAAACACTACTCCTAATATTGTAATCTCAGTAGTACCTGATACTGGAGGTTTTGGAGATGGGGTAGGGGTGCTCACAGCCGATGCAGAATCAGTTGAATTCACTTCTTGTGAAAGAGAAATCTGTGGCTCTGGAGTACCTGTGGGAGTGGTTGTAGTAGTAAGCGTGGCTGATTGCGTAGCATCTCCTAGTACCTGTGTGCCACTTTTTAAAATTGTAAATGTAGATGTTAAAGTCACGGGTTTATTGTTTGTAGATAAAGTAGTTATGGTAACATGCTGTTTGCCTGCTGCAAGCGGTTTATCTGGTGTATAGCGAAATATACCATCTGTGCCTATTTGCATTTTTGATTGCATTGGATTTGGGCTGCCTATCGTGACCAATACATTTTCACCTGGTATGCCTGTGCCCTGAAAAAGGGGTAAAGTGCTTGTGAGAAATGCCCCATTTTTTGGCAAAGCAAGGCTCACAATATAATTTGATTTTTTCATCGTGGGAGTAGGAGGTGCAGTCGGTGAGGGACTTTCTAAAAGAGTCGGCATAGAAGTTGGTGTTATAGGAACTGTTGGCACAGGCGTGACTGTGGGTGAAGCTGGGGTTTGTGCACTCAGCACTTGTGGCTGCACTTGCGCAATCTGTGGTGTGGATGTTGTATTTTTGCGAAAATCATAGGATTTTCCTAGCACTATGACTGGTACTGGTGAATCAGCGCTTATATCAGTCACAGCACTTGCTTCCTCATCTCCATATGCGACTCGTATCGATTGATTTATACGATCAGCATAGGGTAAATATTCTTTATTACCTACCGAGCGTATAGTAGAAAGCGGCACAAGCCATGATCCTGTTGGGTTAACATATGTGGACAAAGGTTGAGATCCGTCGAGTACTACATACACCAAGGCATCGGCAGCAGGGGCACCAGAAGTCTGAGCAACTGTGCCAAATGCTGGTTCAAATCCACTTGTATTCGTAGCAAGTGTTGGTCCTGTTGTGGCAACCCAAGGGCCAGTTGTATTTTGAAATTTTTTATTGCCAGAATATATTTCCCATATATATTTTGTTTTGGGAGTTAAATGTTTTAGGGTAATGTGATGAGTACTCCGTTTTGCTTGAGTTTTTTTATCCGCACCAAGTGCGACATCTCGATCATCAATAAAATCAGTATCGGTAATTTTTGGACTCAGTATACGTACAACCCCAGTGGTAGCATCTTTGGTTTGCCAGGAAACTGTAAAAGAAGTGTCTGTTTGGTTTGTTATTTCTACATTTATAGGTGTAAATTTTGCAGTCTCAGTCGAAGCATTTTTAGATGCAGTTTCTGACACGAGTACGACAGCTCCTAACATGAGAAAGAGGAGCAGTAGTGCAAATACTGTTGGAATTTTGGTTTGACTATTCATATTAGTACTGCTGTCGCTTCTCGAGAGTAGAAAGTGTACGAGTATCAATTTTTGGATCCAATGGTTTCATAAGTACGGTTTGTTCAGAAGTGATCGTAGATGTGATATCCGTTTTCACCCATTCAAAAAATATCCATGTCAAAACAGTGATAAATGTAAATACCGATACCAAATACAAATCTCTATCGTTATTCATATAATCCTATTTAATATATCATTTCTCAAGATAATAACTTTCAAGCTTTACATCAAGTAATAAATCGCCAGGCTTAATTTTGATTGAAGCCTCATTTTGCGAAGTGGGAACTGTAAATGAAGCTGATTGTACTGTGACAATCCTACGAAGATTATACAGTCGCTCCAGAACAGTTTCTAGATTTTGGTATGCCCCAGTGATGGTTACAGAGAGACTGATTTTGCTCAATGAATTTTTTATAGATGTATTTATAGGTGCTACCGTGCCTGAGTCGGATTTGTCTTTTTTTTCAAGTTGTTTTGCTTTTTCTAATCTCGATTTATTTGTAGCAAGTTGTGGATTGCTGCCATCACTTAAGGGTACTTTCGCCACATTGACACCCGATGCAGTAGCACTTGAGGACTGTATAAGTTTTAAAACTTGGTCAACAAGACCAACAACTTCGGGTGATTTTGGAATTGCCTCATCGATTAATGGGAGTTGTGGGAGCGCAGCTTGATATTGGCCTTCTGCATCGATCAACGCCGCTATTTTATCTGTCATTGTGCTACTTATTACTTCTTTATCTTTGATTTCTCTTCGGAGTTGAATAATAGTTTGTATCGTAGGGCGAATCGCAAACCAGCCAAATAAAGCTATTGCTAAAAAAGAAAACACCACAGATTGATATGCCTGAAGTTGAGGATCTTGCGCTTTGTCACGCATTTTAGATAGATATTGCCTGTAAGTGTCAAAGTTTGTAGCATTAAATTGTGCCATATAGTATGAATTATTTTGTCTTAGTATCTCTTTTTGTAGTTTGCGCTCTTTTGGCTACTGGAAGCGTTGCTGTAAGTTGAAAAGATATTCCCGTGAGTGGTGATTTTTTGACTTCTCCTAAATCAATATTTTCAAATTTACCACCTGTGCGTAAAAGACCTAAAAGCGTTGAAAAACCTTCGTTTGTGCCAGCTATTGCGGTAAGCGTAATGCTTGATTGATTGACAGAAAGTGTTTGAACATTGACATCGCTTGGTAGTATTGTACGCATATACACTAGTAATTCATGGATATTACTTTGACCTGAGGAAATTTCATTGACAGTTTGCAAACTAGCTTGAAGCTGTCGAATTTGTTGCTCTTGAAGAGCATTAGCCTGAAGTATCATTTGTTTTTGTTCAATTTCATCACTCAAATCTACTTTTTTTCTATCAAGGCTAAATCGTGATATAAACGCCAATAGCACCACAACTTCTGTGCCAATCATGATGTATCTGCCATACGTCACTGCCCACGAAACGATCCGCCCAGCAGGAGAGTGTTGGAGATCTTGGTCTCCTATGAGGTTAATGCTGACTGGTTGGGCAGGCATAGTTGTACGTAAAACGTCGGGAAGATCCCGCTACTTTTATCAGTATACGTTGGTCAATCGAAAGTGAAAAGAGATCAGTCAAGGGATAACGGAGAACCAAGTACCTAGAACTAAGAACGTCTAAAGCATGGCAACCAAGAACCAAAAACTAAAAACCAAGAGTGTAGATAAAAGAGACAAGATTAGAGAATAAGGCCAGGTCTTGCAAAATGATGTACTTATTCCGGGAATCATTATATCAAAATATATCATTATTCCTTGAGTGTTCTCGAAAGTGTAACAATTACCAAACACTTCAAGCATGTAGATGTGAAATAAGACATGCTTGAGTCATGGTGAAAGCGTACAAAGAGAGATATTCGATTCAAAAATTATCTTAGAAGAAATCAGAAGCGATCAATTTATTTCTTTGCAGCTTTTTTGGCAAGTCGAGACTTGAGACGTGCTGCTTTATTTGGATGAATCAGCTTCGTCTTTGCCGCTTTGTCCAGTGCTTTGTATGCAGCTGCGAGCGTCTTTATTGTTGTTTTTTTGCGTGCATCTTTGACGACCTGCTTGAGGTCATGTGTCTTTTGCTCATTAGCTTTTTTGACCTTGGCATCATGGCGTTGTTTTTTGAGAGCGTGTTTAAGTAGTGGCATAAGATATGTATTATA
>CAZPNL010000071.1:0-5990 GCA_964588145.1 uncultured Gammaproteobacteria bacterium | reverse complement strand
CTTTCCCCCCCTCTTTCCTTGACTTCTCCCCCACAGCTTCATACGATGGATACATGGCCACCGAAAAACATCGTTTATCATGCATGCCCTTGGATCTACTGCATTTGGCCTAGGTACGAATGCAGCTATGCTATAAACTATTTTTACCTACTTGCAATCACTTTCTGAGGCTTATATAGTAATTTCATACACGCATATGGCAGAAACACCACTTGACGCCCGACCCAACATTTTCAATCGCATAGTCAATAAAGCTGTGGATATAAAAACTCGCATACGAGGCCAAGATCGTAAAACAAAAACAGAAAATGTTTCAGGCAAAAACGAAAAATCACCCCCAACTGCAGAACAACGACAAAAAATGAAAGAAGGAGTTCGTGGCATTCGAGAAAAATTCATCCAAAATTCCTTTAAAGACCGTCCAGATCTTAAAGCAAAATTCGAAGCACATGCGAAAGTTATTAAAAATATGCCAGATGGCATGGGCAAAAAAATGAAGGCATTTTTTAGCGATCAAGAACGTTTTGGCGCAGCTGTCGGAGCTCGCATAGATAAAGCCGGCCAAGACATATGGAAAGTAGCTTCCCCCGTACTGAAGGTAGCAAGTTTTGTATATCCTCCACTTGGAGCAGAAATTGGCACCAAAGTATTAGCAACAGACGCAGAAATGGTACTTAAAAATATTGGAAGAAAAGTAGACAGTGTAGGTTGGAAGTTCCGTGGAAATACTGAAGCTTTTGTGGCAGGATCACTTCCAGGACAAATTGGTCAAAAATTTGTTGACATACCTGGAAATTTTGTCGATCGCGTATTTGGTAGAATCGCAAGTGGCACACTTGATCGTTTCACATCTGATTTTTATAGAAAACCACCAGTAGCACCCATGAAAGTATAACCTATGGATTTAGAAACTAAAATCAAAGCCCTGATCACGCGCATAGAAGACTCTGGCTATCCCGATGAGGACAAAGAGGAAATCTATCAGACCATCTCCGGTGGACTCCATGACATAGTACTTCCAACACTCCTCCACTATGTGCCTCAGGAGGAAATAGAAATAATTGCAAATGCACCCACAGTAGATGCAGATGCATATGAGCAACTACTGATAGACACAGCTACCAAGACTGAAGCGATCCCCGAGATGCAAACTTTCATGCATCAATTTATCGACCAGATGGGAGAAGAACTCTCCAAACATGATATTTAGAAAAATTTCTTCAACATTTTGGTATACCAAACCATAGCTACAAAAGCTTAATATAATAGATTATGGATCCAGAAGTACGCAACTACGACCGAAACTTTAAAACTCCAGAATCCCCCGCTGAAGGCCAAGCAGTCAGTGCTTGGAATGAATTTATCCGCGATGCATTTGAAATCCCACCAAAACATTACCTAGAAACTGAACAATCAGATGCAGCCACGACGCAAGCAGAACTCTTTGCCCAAAATGTTCGCGTGGTAGACAAAGAAAAACATCCTGCCATCTGGGCCTGGAGACTCACCCATCCATTTAGTATACTCACCAAGCCATTTGACAATTTTGTAACAGAATTAGATACATCACTACGTGGTCGCAATTTAGGCCCCCAGGAAGTGCGCCAAATGCGCAGATCCATCTATGGTGCCATCGCAGTGGCTGGTACAGCAGTAGACCTAGCTGATCTCCCCGCTCAGGCTGCAAATTTAGGACTTGGTGTTGGAAATCTCCTCACGTTTGGCCTAGAGACACTTTCCGAAGGTTTAGCCAAAGATGGGGTATCGTGGGTCCTCAACAAAGCTGGTCATACCAAAGGATACAAATATGTCACCCCGGTATCAGAAGTTGTCGCCCATATTGGAAATCTTATCCCCGGTATTCAAGAGCTTTCAAATCCACTGGCCATAGAGTCTTATATCAGAAGAGAAATCAACAAGCCTTTTACAGGCATAGTTTGGGAAGGTGCATACAATAAGCTTAACAAATTTTTACAACCCTACGAACATACCAAAGAAACAAACCCTTTAGCCAAACACGGAGAAAATTTCTTTATGAAACTGGCCGGACATCATATCAAAAAGTTATTTAAAAAACCCTAAAAAACATATGGACAACACAAACACATATCTGAAAGCAGTCACAAACAGTCGCCTCCTCAATCAGTATGAAAAAGATGCGCTGCTAGATCACCCCGAAGAGCTGCCTGAAGACTACAAGATAAACGTCGCAAAAATCCTCACCGAATTTGACACACGTTCACAAGAGCGACAAAAAGAGTTTTTAGATTCACTACAAAAAGCATTTGACAAATACAAAGAAGCCCTCCTAACCATCAAGGATCTCCCCCACGAACGCAGAGAGCTCTATCTCAAAAATGCAGAAGTGATCGTGGCAGCCATCAACCAGAAGCTCAAACAATTTTCACACAATTAATGCACGAGACTATAAAGGCATTGCATTTATTTGCATCTGGTTTTATACTCAAATCCTGCCAAACCTGCCTCATTTATATAAATTTATTTTAATCAAATCACGCATCCTATATGTTTGACAGCTTATAGTATTTGTGATATGATACAGATCATATGAAACCTACAGAATACAAATATTCTCCAATGTCTGAAAAAGGTCCCCCATCTGCTGAGAAAGCAGTTCAACACTTGTTCCAACAGCTCAATGAGATTACAGTCGAAACTCACGCTGCAGAAGTAACAGATCAAGCTCAAGCTCATGAAACAATCACTTCAGAAAACCCATGGGTACGAAGAGCAGTAGATTTCAAAAACTTCACACATTCACTTGCTGCCTATCCAGACAAGCTATTTCGTGAGCTTGATGCACGCATTCGTGGACGTGATGTCGGTCCATCGGACCTACGTCTAGCCCGTATCGGTTGGTATCATGCACTTGCCGAAGGCTCAGGATTTATAGATAGCATAACAGAAAAACTCACACCCAAGCTCAAAAAATTTGGCCCACTTGGCACATTTGCAACATACGCTATAGAGCGTGTTACAGATGAATTAATCAAAAAAGGTGTTGATACAGGCATAAACAACCTCACCGGTGTCAAAGATTATCACTTTGCATCCAATCTGTCTGAAAAAACAGCAGCACTGCTCAACTGGTTTCCATCCATACGTGCCACTATCAATCCCGTATCTGTTGAAGCACGTGTACGCGAAGTCATGCAGGTACCCGTAGCAGGAGCGTATGTTGAAAAAGCCTACAGAGCAGCCAATGCTTTTTTTGATCAAGTAGATGGATTTTTAGATCAGCATAAGTCTGCCAAATGGGTTGTGGACTTATTTATACCAGCAGCCAAAGTCACTGCTGCAAATCATTTTGATGTCTTTGGCAAAAGTTTTGCACCTAAACCACCTAATCCTGCACCAGTTGCACCAACACCTGCTGCAGCGTAATATAGTCGCATGAGCACTCTGGATGCATACCTGTCAGCTGTCAAAAACTCCCAGCTCCTCAATGACTTTGAAAAACAAGCCATGACGGAGAAAGCAGAGATACTCCCCCCAGACTATACAGCACATATGACTGCCATCCTTACGGGCTTTAACGAACGTTCGGCCGCCCGGAGAGCTGAGTATCTTTCGAAAGTTGAGGCAGCCTTTGCCCAATTTCGTGAAACCATCACGCATCTTCCTGATGTGTCGGAATACGCCAAAGTCATGTATCTCAAAAACGCAGCCATCATGGAAGAAGCCATCCACAATTCCCTCAAGCAAACCCCTCCGACCCAGGCACAAAATACTGCCTAGACCTCTATTGACTTCACAATTCCTTCTTGAAATATTAAGCTCAATTTCACCCCTTTTCATCCCCTGCCTCATGTGATACGTTTATATTTGTCATATGACAGAACCCACTACAGAAGCTCCACACACACCAACCCCAGAAAAACCCACCTTATTTCAAAAGCTCTCAACTGGATTCAAAGAACATAATGATCGAATTTTACATGAAGCAGTTGTAAGAAATCCATATTTAGAAAAACAAGTAGAACAAACAAGACGCATCTTAACCAACCTCGATACACAGCCAAACGTACAAAAAGTGACCAATACAACTGCTGAAATATTATTATCAACCCAGGCTCATGTCGATGTTGCTATGACAAAAATTGGAGCTGCATATACCAAAATAGGCAAATTTATGCCATTTCCTTTGAGGATCGCACAATTTGCTATAGATAAAGGTTTTTCTTTATCCAAAAATGTTGCAGCCAGCTTAGTGAAACCAACTACAGATCTGTTAGAAACAGCTATGAAATCAGATCCAGGAAAATTCACACTAAACACAGCAGAATCAGCATTAGGTTTGATGGCAAAAGGAATAGATACACTAGGTCCACGAGTCGAACACGTATGGAAAGCAATGTTTGAACCATTGCCGCCCAGGCCTGTAGCACCAGCTGCACCAGCAGCAGTATAAATATATGGATTTAGAAACACGTATCAAAGACTGTATCAAGCGCATACTCCAGGCACCACTTTCTGATGCCGAGAAAACGGAGCTATTTAGTCTCATGACCCAAGGTATGCATGAACTCTCCATGGCATCCGTCGTTGGTAATATGAATACGGAGACACTTGAAAAACTGAGTGCACAAGAAAAGGTAAGCGCTGAGGAATACGAAAACCTCCTTGTAGCCACCCTGACTCAAACACAAGCACTACCTCAGCTTGCCGATAGTTACGATGCATACGTGACAGATATCGAGCATCAGCTTACTGCAGCAGGGATCTAAACCAACTCCCTATCCTTTGCATTTGCCTCGCCTCCTAGTATACTAAGCTGACTATGACACTGCTTGAGGAATATATTTTTACCGTGACACACACTCGCCTATTTAATGAATTTGAAAAAGCTGCATTTCTAGATCACCCTGAGGAACTTTCTCCCGAGTACATGCAACAAATAGTGGCTATCCTCCAGGGCTTTGATAGCCGCTCCTCTGAGCGCCAAAGAGAATACCTTTCGCATATCGCCCAGTCGCTAGCAACCTATGAGCAAAAAATTCAGGCAATCCCAGGCATTTCTGAGGCTGAAAAAGCCGAATATATCGCCCGTGGCGCCTCTCTAGTAAAGATCATCACAGAGCACCTCCAAGCGCTCCCCACCGGCAGCAACTAAGCCATTTTACGCTTCTCTAAAGCATATCACCGATCAGATTAAGTCAATAATAATTTATCTTATAGTTGGAAATATCTCCAATCAATCCATGTAAATTAGGCTCCTTTGAAGCCACTATTGACGGAGTCAAAATACTTGAAATCCTATAGCATTTATGCTATAATACGCGACCATATGGCAGAACCAGGCAGATTACAAACCTATTCCCCTACTGATTACTCCTTCATCAGAACTGCTACCTTTGATCAAGGGAGAGAAATTTTTGGTATCAAAACCCCAGATGCTCAAAAAGCTCTCGGAGAACTCTTTCGAGACCTTTTAGAAGTACCACTCCCAGCGGAACAACGAGATGCACTCAATGCCAGAGTCGATGTGCTCAAGGCTGCGTCAGTAGGTACACAGGATCCTGCTTCCCAAATCAATGAAGTAAGGTATGCAAATCCCACTGTTTTAGTACATAAAGGTGACATCTATAAATATACTGATTTGCACCTAGAGGATGCACTCCTCAACGCCACAGTTGAGCCTTGGCTCATGCGTGTAGACCGCTTCCTTCGCCCCGGCCACAGAGATGTAGGCCCACGTGGTCTACGACGCCTTAGACGCGACCTGATGGGCGCAGTTGCCTATGTAGCCAATCATGCAGATCTAGGCACACAACTCCCACATGACATGATGAAAAAATTAGGTCCTGTAGGAGGACTCGTCAACTTTGTCTATGAGCAGGGTAAAGATGCGTTTGGCGACTCAGTATTTAATTTTCTCACCCAAAAGGCTACTGGGGTTGAGGGGTATGAATTTACCTCACCACTAGCTCGTCAGCTTGCAATACTGCGCAATGCAAACATGCACTCCA
>CAZPNL010000070.1:0-6115 GCA_964588145.1 uncultured Gammaproteobacteria bacterium | reverse complement strand
ATCAATCGAGCTCGTAGTAGGAGCAGGTCGGAACACAATATTCGGAATAAACTCACTAGACACCACTACTGCCGTAGCTCCAGAAGTTCCACCTGTAATGGTCTCACCTACAATAAATCCCGGGACTGGCCATGCGATCTGAGTCCCTTGCAACAGTCCTGGACTTCTAAAATTGATAGAAGCGGTCGACCCAGAAGTCCCACCGGTAATGGTTTCAAAGTCTACGAAAGCACCTACAAGCGTATTGTAATAAATTTTAAGATCCGCATTGATATCCGAAGTAGTAGGGGAGAAGGATCGGCCAGCAACACCAGTCCTGGTGGCACCTTGCAACATTACAGGACTATGCAGTCCAGCGACTCGGTAGTTTTTGAACCATCCAGAAGCCACCACCGCAGTCACGCCGGAGGTTCCTCCAGTAATCGTTTCTGCGACTGTGAAGCTACCAAGAAGCGGAGTAAATCCAATATCGGAAACAGCATTGCCGTTACCAACGGTAACAGTGGCTGTTGCTCCGGAAGTACCCCCAGTAATTGTTTCGCCTACTGTGAAGAATCCGGTCGCTCCAGTCACCACACAAAACGTGTCGGGATGCGCTGTGATGTCTTCTACGAAGTTAGAAAGTGTGTGGTTATGGGGCGGCAAGGGGATACCAGCGAACACTCCGCCACTGCCCTGATAAACCTTTAAAGCACCATTTTCAAAGTCGAACAGGAATCCAAGGTTATTATCATTTACTAGGAACGAATCAATACGATCCAATCCCAATTTAATGGGGTCTATGGGATAACCACCCACTGGATAGGAAGTATCTAAAGTAAACACTCCCAAGATTTCCCATTTGTTCCCTTTGGAAACGCGTTGATAACTTTGATTAATTGAAATAGCCATAAGATCCCTTTCTTATAAACCGACCGCGCGATATTCAACATTTTGTACCGCACTTAAATTTGTTCCGTTAGGCACTTCGATGAGTGCTCCGCCGCCACCCGTAATCGTTCCAGAAGGTGTTCCACCACTAGTTCCGCTGGTGGATTCAATAATATAATCAATCATGTAATGATCATTGGTGCTTCCGTCTGCCACATCCACACATGCTTCTATAACACCCAAGACACTATTAAACCTCATTTCTCCTGGGAATTGAGGAATTGCGGTGCTAGGGGCTGGAGTTAAAGAAAATGGAGATTCTACACCAGGATTGGCCGGACTTAAAGCCCCCGCTGATAAGAAAAATGGAGTTGAGGCGGGTGTAAAATATCCTAGAAACACGGAAGTAGAAGTAGTGGTAGCACCCGATGTTCCCCCAGTAAGTGGCACATCATATTGAAGAGCCCCTGTATGTGCATTAAAATCTAAATGATCTGCCGCAACAGCCGAAACAACTGCTGTGTAAGTTCCATCTGTAACAGTTTCTCCAACAACGAATGGCCCACCAACAACAGCGCCATGATAGATACGCCATGTGGTAAACACATCAACAACATTTAGTTGCTGTAAATTATGGGAATGTGGAACTAAAGGATCGCCAGTAAACGTTCCGCCTCCGCCCGAAGCAAATACTTTTAACTTGGAGTTGGGAGTATCGAAGTCGTAGAGGTAGCCATTCTGGGCATCATTGACAAGTAAGCTAGTAATTTGATCCAGCCCTATCTGTGCAGGATCTACAAGATATCCACCAGTAGGATAGGAAGCATCCAAAGACAATCTCCCCAAAATCTCCCACTGCACCCCAGCCGAATTTCTAAAGTAGTTCTGATTAAAATCAATAGCCATACATGTAATGTAACGTATGGTCACTAGGTTCACAATACAATTCTACATTCAGACTTGAAATACTACACTGTTAGCGATACAGTGTCGCTTATGAGAAAATTAAAGTTTAGAGCATGGGATCGAAAACACGAACGAATGCTGTATTCCACAATACCAGAAGAGCAGGGGAAGCGTGAATTCTATCCCTTTGTTTTCGAAATAGGCTTTTCTCATTGGAGTATCTCGGACATGGAAATAATGCAGTTCATTGGACGTTGTGACCAAAACGGAAAAGAAATCTACGAAGGTGATATCCTAAAACATAGTCGTGGTTGTTTTGAGGGAAACTGCCTTGTGGGTTGGATCCCACAAGAAGCTAGATTTGGGATTGTTAATCCCATAGATGAAAAATGCTGCTCCCATGACAAAGGATTCCATACGTTTGAAATTATAGGAAACGTTTATGAAGATGATCGAATGGTCAACCCCTAAGCAAATCCAGATCGAAGCATTACCCCGTCCGGAGGAGACCAAACATCGTTCTAGTAAGAATACGAAGAAGTGGTGCAAGGGCAAGCCTGGCAGGAAACATGAGCTGGAGTGGGTGAAAGTTCCCAGGTATGCTGGATTGTTTATAACTTGGGAATGGACCTGTAATAAGTGTGGAAAGAAATTCGATTCATGGTTTGAAGGGAGACTCCAAAATAGACCTAAACCAGCGGGGATACCTTGAAAGTAATTAATGGTGGTAAAAAAGAAGTAGTTGTTGGTGGTTGGCTCGGTACAGTTGTTGACCCAACCGTAGGCCATCTGACATCCAAGAGCTTAGGTAGAGGGTATGCTCGCGTCATGAATAGCTGGTTCGGGAATACAATAAACAAATTTGTGTGGGATGATGAGAAACAAGAACTCTTCGAAGTAAAAATCGTAAAAAGCGACACCAACCCGGGCGCGGTGTAAACTTTTATATGAACGACCGAGGTAGAAAACACAGAATATTCAAGGTAGACGAGCTAGCCTACTACTTCCGTCTATCCCGATCCACTATCCACAAGATCATCAAGCGTGATGGCTTCGATCTCAAATCTCCGATTTCCACCCTAGCCCTTATCTCCTACCTCCTGAAGAAATACCTTATAAATCAAATACCTAAATAGATTGTTATTCTAATACGAATATTTTATTCCGGGCTGGTAGCTCCCGGGACTCCTGACCAAAAAGCGACACGGCGCCGGTGTCTGTGTAGCTTTTCTTATAATCCTGGTCGGGTCTGGGACTCCAGGAACTCGTAATCTGAGTCGGGTGTCTATGCGTAGGAACTCTATTTATGTGTCTTGGGCCCCGTGCGCTTTCAAAAGGGTAGGGGGGGGTATGCCAAACGCACGAGGATTGATTATAACAAGACTTAATGCTTGGACAATACCAAACATAGGAATTGTATAAAGTCTTAACCTAGTTCAATTGTGTATGAATTAGAGGCATGTTCATGGGTCGATGCGATCGCAATTACTCAGCATCAGCCCAACCAATGCGCTTCACTTGCTCAAGAATAACTGTGTGATCTACCTTATCCGTGAACAATTTCAAGTGTTTACCTAAAAGCTCTGCTGCTTTTAAGCGTATTACTGCATCAGGAGAGTTTAATTCTTGTAAAAGAGTTTCTAGAATAAGCTCTGGTTTCAAGTCTTTTACTTTAAGAATACGAGCAATATAATTTTGTATTTGAGGTTTTCTGAGGTTCTCATACGCAATAGCACCAGCAGTGACATGATCTGTTGTTTCGTATGCTTTTAATGCGCTTTGTGTACCGTTTGCTTCTTTTAAGTATTCATCAGCGAATCTCTTTTGTTTAAGAGAAAGCTTTTTTCCTTTAGGCATGTGTACTATTTTATTTTATTCTTCTGGAATTGGGAAGGATTTTATTTTTAGGTCTGCCATAAAGCCTTGAACTGCGAAGTTAAACGCTTCTTGAATATCGTTGCTTTGCGATACTCCTATACCATGCACTAAATCTGATTGTGGTTTATCATCGTTGGTTTCCACAATATAAACTTTCGTGTAATAAATTGGCTTTGCATCCTTGACGTATTTGAGAAGTTCAAAGGGACCTTCGAGTTTGATTGTACCTTGAAAATTAATCTTACCCATATTATCTCTTACGCTTTTTGGGTGGATCTTTGATCTGCAAAAAAGGATCATGCATGATAATATAATAATCCCTTTTCAATTTAAAAAAGTCGGTGAGGCCTTCCGACTTTAACCACGCAACTAAGTGTATAAAACAATCCACTTCATTCGTAATCACAACAGGCCTGTGAAGCGTTTCGACTTCCTTGCCTTGTTTTCTCCACAAATACCCAATCACCCAGTAACCTTTTGGAATAGGATCTAATTCCTGGATATGGTCAAACATCGGCTTGTTCTTTTTCCCCATTTAACCATTATCCCATAAATTACAAAGAGATGCAAACTTTTTACTTATTTTTAAGTAAAATTACTTGGATTTAAGTAAAAATTATTATCTTACTTATTGACATATCCTAACTGTTAGGTTAATGTTTGTTCATGATTAGCAATGGAGCTAATCTAAAATGGAGAAAACACAATGTCAAACCAAGCACAAGTCCTACACTTGCATTATAACCCAATTAGCGAATTAATCCAAATACGAAAGGAGATGAAAGACCTACAAGAAAAAGAAGATAATCTAAAAGTGACGATCAATCTCATGCTTAACCAAAATCACATTGACGAAATGGTGATTGGGCAAGATAAAGTTGTACGCACTAATACTGAACGCAATACGTTCGATAGCAAAGCGTTTAGAGCAAAGCATCCTGAACTCTATAACCAATACAAAAAAACAAGCGTAATCACCACACTTAAAACACTTTAATTTATAATTTTTAATGGAGAAAATTATGAAAAAAATGACCAAAAAGCAATACGAAACCTATATACAGTCTTTTGAAAACTATTCAAGAAATCTACCAGAAATAGAATACTTAGAACTTATGGACGAATTCCAAATCGATGAAATTGAAGTCATGGACGAAATGGACTTATCCACCACCGATTACTTAGAACTTAGAGGTGCTTTATGAGTAGACAAACACTACGCCACTTCCGCATCGCGTTTGTAGTCTTAGCGCTCGTTGTTGGCTATTTGATTGGTTCTTATGCCAATTCCTACCATAGCCCTTATGCAATATTCCTCGATGAAATCACACCTTACGATCTATGGATGTGTCAACGCGATGAGAACTGCATGGATCTAAACTTATCAACCGATTTACCAACAAGGAGTGACGTTCATGAATGAAGAAACTCTTTTGAAACTAAAATATCACTTAGCAGCAATTGATACTTTAAAAATACAAGCACGAATACTAGTCAATAAAGCTGAAGACCTGGAATCTAAACTTAATAAATTCTATGACGAACTTGAAGCAATTGAATTTGAAGAATCAGAAAAACGTTACAAAGAATTTATCTCAAAGGCGGCAATTTAAAAAAATCCCCTTAATGCCCAATTGCAAAAAGGGGAATCTCTAAAAAGAGAATTAAGAAAATGTACTACCAGTGTAAACGATCCACTTTAGTTTACGCAAGAAAATTATTGCAACCCTATTTTTTAGTAGTGTTTTCCCCTAGACGCTGTTAGAATTGTTTTCATTGTCCAAATAAATGGAGATTTTTAAGGCAATGAAATCATATAGAAATTTGGTTCATTAGCTTCTTTGTTGGGTTGGGTGCCTGCGTAGAGCAATCTGCGTGGCGGACAAGCGCCAGCTTACCGTCTCCATCACCCAATCCAACTGAGAAGTTTTTGGGGGAAGGGTATGTACGGTAAGATCTTCGAGGAGATTTTCGATTCCACTATCATGCAACATGGTGGTGATACAGTTTATATATTCATGGCCATGATTGTCTTATCGGACTCTCAAGGCTTCCTAAGAATGGCTCCCGCAGCCTTAGCACAACGCATCGACAAACCGGTAGACATCGTCAAGCACACCGTCGAAGTACTCAAACAACCAGACCCTGATAGCAATACTCCCGATTACGAAGGCCGTCGCATTATCCCACTTACCGAATTCACATCAGGCGAAGAAAATCGCGGTTGGTGGATCGTAAATAAGGAGAAATTCAAGAGATTTGCCTCTAGAGAGGATCGTAGAGATCAAAACAAAATTAATAAACAAAAGGAAAGATTACGTAATGCTGACATGTCAGCATCTGTCAGCAATGGTCAGCTTTCGTCAGCGATGTCAGCGCATACAGATACAGATACAGATACAGATGCAAATAAAAATAAGAAGAGTAAGGCACGTCAACGTAAAGTTGCCGTACCCAAAGC
>CAZPNL010000069.1:2887-6124 GCA_964588145.1 uncultured Gammaproteobacteria bacterium | reverse complement strand
GTCAAGCGTCAAGCGTCAAGCGTCAAGCGTCAAGCGTCAAGCGTCAAGCGTCAAGTGTCAAGCGTCAAGCGTCAAGCGTCAAGCGTCAAGTGTGAAAGTGACCAGTTGTAAGGCACCAGTTGCCAGAAGCTAGGAGAAACAACCCTCAGGGCATAGGGGCAAAGCAAACGAATTCTTTAGGTATATTTTATTCTTCGAGCGGTAGCGAGAAGTTCTACTAGAAATCACAGCACGCATCATACATCAAACGTCAAGTATCAAGTGTCACGTATCAGCGACCAGAGACCAGGAGCCAGGAAGAGCAAGAGTCAAGCTTATCACATCGGGTGAATAATTTGTCATTGCGAGGAGCATATTGGATTCGCGTTGGCGACGCGGCAATCTAAAAAATATTCTTCAATGAAATTTTTACACCTGGGAGGTGTTTATCCTTACTGTTCGGCCAGTAGATAAAAAAATCAGCATGATGATATGCTACGAACCTCGAACCTCGAGGCTCGAAACTCGACTCTCATTTTAGATTCCCGCGACACGTCATTCTGGCTTGTCCAGAATCTAATCTGTCATATCTCCGATGAAGGATTTAAGTTCAAGCACTGCAATTTGAAGTTCTCGACTCTGCCCCGTCAGACGGGGCTGCGCTCAGGCAATACAAGCGCACCTGTGCTTAGATCATATTTTGCTTTGTCATTTTGCATTTTGCCTTTTACCGATTGCAATTGCATTTATCTAAGTTCTAAGCCTCTAAACTTCCAACCCTCTATTTTATGCTATACTACCAAAATAGTAGTTTTTCACACTATCCTATGGCTGATCTCATGGAAAAAGTCGTCTCTCTAGCCAAACGCCGCGGATTTGTATTTCCCGGTTCAGACATCTATGGCGGGCTCGCCAACTCCTGGGACTATGGTCCCGTAGGGGTGGAGCTTAAAAAAAACGTCAAAGACCTCTGGTGGCATACATTTGTCCACGGCCGTGATGATGTGGTTGGTATCGATGCAGCTCTGATTATGAATCCCCGCGTCTGGGAAGCCTCCGGACACGTAGCCAACTTTAGTGATCCGCTGGTGGAGTGTACGCACTGTCACAATAGGTTTCGTGAAGACCAAGCGGAAGAAGTGAAAGTTCCAAATTCTAAAGTTAAACATCTCCTGTGTAATAATTGTGGCAAATCATTTGAAAGTAAACCCAAGATGTTTAACCTCATGTTTAAGACGTTTATTGGTTCTACAGAGGAGACCTCCAGTACTGCCTATCTCCGCCCAGAGACAGCCCAAGCCATGTTTGTAGATTTTCAAAATGTATCCATTGTCAGTCCTCGCAAATTACCTTTTGGGATAGCCCAGATGGGGAAAGCCTTTCGCAATGAAATCACACCCGGCAACTTTATCTTTCGCACCCGTGAGTTTGAGCAGATGGAGATAGAGTATTTTTTTCCAGCTCCCAAGTCAGATAGTGAGTGGCAGGAGCAGTTTGAGATGTGGAGACAGGAGTTTTGGCGCTGGTTTGACCTGGTGGGCATTGATGCCACAAAGGTACATGAAGCAGATATCCCTGATGGGGAGCGAGCACACTACAGTAAGCGCACAATTGATTTTGAATTTGAGTATCCTTTTGGACGCAAAGAGCTTTATGGCCTCGCTTACCGTACGGATTTTGATCTCAATCAGCATCAGACCCATTCGGGGAAAAATCTCAAATACAAAGATCCTATGACGGGCGAGGAATATATCCCACATTGTATCGAGCCGACATGGGGTGTAGATCGTACAGTACTTGCGGTGCTTCTCTCAAGTTACAAAGAAGATGGTGACCGTATATATATGGCATTCCCACCAGCTATTGCGCCCTACAAAGCAGCAGTATTTCCACTGGTCAAAAATAAGCCCGAGATTGTCGCCAAAGCCCGCGAGATTTATACGAAATTAAAGTCTGTCGTATCGCCAGTCGTGTGGGATGAACGCGGAAATATTGGGAAAAGATACTACTCTCAAGACGAGATCGGTACCCCCTTTTGCATCACAGTAGATTATGATACTCTAGAATCTGGCACAGTCACTGTCCGTGACCGTAATACTGCCACTCAGGAAAAAGTAGCGGTAGAGAAACTGAATTCGTTAATATTAGAAAAAGTTCATACTACATGAAAAAACCAGTCATTATTGGCATAGTTCTTGTTATTCTATTAGCAGTTACAGGTATGGCAGTGATGGCTGTCGTCAATAAGCCCAAGACTCTTACCAAACCCACGACTGTTACAGAAGAAGTAGACGAAAGCGTAGGACCAGCCGATCCGTCCATAGCCGTAAAAGTCGTGCCTAGCAAAGTCAAAGACAATGCAGTGGTAGTGACGGCTTCAGGGCTCACAGGCAAAGCCAAAGAGCTTGAGTATGAGATTTCCTACGAGAGTGCAGGGCAGATAAAAGGCGCCACGACAGACAAACCCCTCCCAGTATCTGGTGATACATTTGAAAGAGAGATTTATCTGGGCACCTGCTCACGCAATGTCTGTACCCCAGACAAAGGCGTTACCAAAGTTTCCATAGTGATGAAATTCATAGCCCCAGACGGCAAAAAGACCAGATTTACTGGGGATTTTGAGCTCAAGTGAGTATCTTCAAGGTATTTTTTTTCACTTCTCTTCTTCTTGTAACTTTCTAAATCTGCATTCTTTAGTAATTCTTTAGTGTCATAACGTATCTTACAGAAATCGTTTCACGCCCATTTTCCCGTCCTGTGGGAATAAATGCTCACCCTACCCCTTGACAGAGCGTGAAAAATGGGGAATTATGGATATAGATGGGAAGAAATGGTAAACTACAGAAATGAAGTTGTACTTGGGAGAATTTGAACACACACTAGACGACCGGGGACGGATCACGCTGCCTCGAAAAATACGTGCAGAAATTGGGGAAGAGTCTATCGTTGTCTCCCGAGGATTTGATACATGTATATTTGGATACGACCGGACCAGCTGGGAACGAGAGGCCCAAAAGCACCTTGAAATGCCTATAGTCGAACAAGAAGCTAGAAATATCAGGCGATACCTATTTTCGGCGGCGGAAGTGACGGAGATTGACAAACTCGGTCGCGTGCTCGTGCCCACACCGCTGAAAGAGTATGGCAAGATTGAGAAAGATGTGGTGGTCGTGGGAGCAGGAGATCACTTTGAGATATGGGACAAAGATATATGGAAAGTCGTCTCAGGAAAGCTGCAGGGAGTATGAGTAGCTATCA
>CAZPNL010000069.1:0-2787 GCA_964588145.1 uncultured Gammaproteobacteria bacterium | reverse complement strand
CGAGTTCAGGATGACTAATATACATACAAAAACATGAGCACTATTTTGTACAAATCACTTTTTGGTTTCATACTTATTTTGGTAGTAGCTGTCATCGGTATGACAAGCTACTTGGGCCATGAGGGTAGCCAAACACGAAATACAGATGCGCAAATATCAGCTCTTGAGCTTGAAAACAAAGATTTGCGACTGGCGATAGCTTCTGCCTCTTCACTTACCACAATCGGTGAGCGTGCAGCACAGTTGGGATTTAGTGCCAAGCGCACTGTGGCGACAATTGGGATAACCTCTTCGTTAGCGCTCAGATAAGCGCAGGATCACTTTGCAGAAATTATTACCTCAAGCAAAAATCACAAGAACTCATACCCACAATTTTTAGAAACTAATCGTTTTTGAGATTTGTAAATAAATCAGCGCATTTAATATGTAAAGCTGTGCTATATACTATAGTAATATCATGAAGCGTCTGTGGATTGTGTTTACTGTCTTTTGTCTGTGTTTTTTGGCTATTATTGCCAGGCTGTTTTATTGGCAAATCATCCGGGGACGAGATCTCAAAAAACAAGCAGTGTCACAGTACAGTGGCACTGTGCATTTAGCGCCAAGTCGCGGAGAGATTCGTACAAGCGACGGCTACACCCTGGCAGCCAACGAGCCCGTCTCATGGGTATATGCTTCGCCAAAGGACATGGATAAGCCACTACTGGCTGCACAGAAGATAGTAGAGGTGCTCGCTCTTGATGGACCTACAGTTGAACAAAAGATTGCTGACACCACAAAAACCTGGGTGTCACTTTCTCGCAAGGTGTCTGCAGCCAAAACAGAAGTCATAAAATCACTCGGTCTGAAGGGCATAGGTTTTGAGCGTGAATATGCCCGGTATTACCCCGAGGGCTCAATGGCCGCACATCTCCTGGGCTTTGTTGGGTATGATCAAAATGCAGGCGATAAAGGGTATTTTGGTCTGGAAGGATATTATGACCGTGAGCTTCGCGGCAAAGCTGGCGAGGTCACAGCTGAGTGGGATCCCAAAGGCGCCCCCATCCTCGTAGGAGGAGTGAGTCGCATTGATGCCCAAAACGGACGCACTCTGACGCTCTGGCTAGACCGCACGATCCAGCATTTTGCCGAAACGCACCTTAAAGAAGGGTTGAATAAATATGGTGCTGTATCCGGCACTGTTGTCATCATGGATCCGCAGACGGGTGGCATATTAGCTTCCGCAGCTTACCCAAATTATGATCCCCACACCTATCCTGAGTGGGAAAATACCGTATTTCCAAATCCTATAGTCGCCAGTTCCTATGAGCCAGGATCTACCTTTAAAGCGATCGTAATGGCAATAGGTATAGATGAAGGAAAAGTCAAACCAGACACCATGATGGACGAGTCAGGGCCAGTCAAAGTGAACGAATATATGATCAATACCTGGGACTTTCAATATCGCGGTAAGGTAAGTATGACTGATGTGCTGCGTTACTCTTCAAATGTAGGCATGGTATATGTAGGTAATCAGCTTGGTAAGGATTCGTTGCTTTCACGTGTGAAATCATTTGGGTTTGGGGAGCGTACGGGAATTGATCTAGAAGACGAAGTGGCACCACCTCTGAGAGCTGATGGCCAATGGGCAGATATAGATTATGCCACACTTACATTTGGTCAAGGTGTAGCTGTCACTCCTATCCAGATGGTGCGTGCCACTGCAGCGCTTGCAAATGGCGGGTGGCTTGTGGAGCCAAAGGTAGTCAAATCATTTACAGATGATCACGGCAAACAAACCACATTTGAACCCAAAAGGGTTCGACGTGTCATATCTGAAAAAACCTCTAAAGAGATTACCGAAATGCTTGTCTATACCGTAGATAACGGTGAAGCCAAATGGGCAAAACCCAAAGGGTATCGTGTGGCTGGCAAAACTGGTACTGCACAGATTCCAGTAGCAGGACGTTATGAAAAAGACAAGACAGTAGCATCATTTGTAGGTTATGCGCCTGCAGACAATCCAAAATTTGTCATGCTCGTTACCCTTCGTGAGCCCAGTAACTCGCAGTGGGGGTCAGAGACTGCTGCACCACTCTTTTTTGCCATCGCAAAGGATATGTTTGTATACATGGGTATACCGCCAAGGTAATTTCCTCCACATCGGAGGTGGAATAGCCTCAGCACGTCGGGAGTTTATGTAGTTTAGTAATATATTTTTGCATCCGCGTGTTTTTTATTCACACTTTTGTTAAACTCTTTTCATATGGATACACCAAAGAAAAAAATCTGCATATTTTGCTCAGCAAATGATATAGAGGAAAAGTACGAGACACCAGCCAGACAATTTTGCCAGTTGCTCGTAAAGCATGGGTATGAGCTCGTGTGGGGTGGAAGTGATACGGGGCTAATGCATGTCATATCAGGTGAGGTAAAGGCTGCCGGTGGACGGATCACAGGAGTGACTTACTCCCGCTTTCTAGATGTTGCCCGCAAGGATGCTGATGAGATGATTGTCACGCAAGATCTAGGAGATCGCAAAGACACGATGCTTGCCAAAAGTGATGCTATAGTACTTCTTGTGGGTGGTACAGGATCGCTTGATGAGATTATGCAGGTAATTGAGCTTAAGCGAGTTGGAACACACACTAAACCAATTGCGGTACTAAATACTCTGGATTTTTACTCTGACTTTGCCTCTCAGCTTGCGCGCATGCAGCGGGATGGGTTTATCAAAGACGCAGTGGAGAATTTCATCACGTTTCACCACACACCTGAAGAATTGATAGCTGCAATTGATGTAGCTTT
>CAZPNL010000068.1:0-6159 GCA_964588145.1 uncultured Gammaproteobacteria bacterium | reverse complement strand
TGGCAGTAAGAAAAATTATGTAGTACATGTTTACTGGAGTCCTCATTCTGAACTTTTCGCAAACCGTCGAGTCAGCATTACTTAAGAAAAATATAATTGAAATCGTCGGACCCTGAAACAAGTTCAGGGTGACGATTTACTGTGTAAGCCCTGAAATATTTAACGAAAAAACAGTGTATCACTTTAGTAATGCAGCAGTAGGATAATAGACAGCCTTCCCTCCAAAGCCTTCTTTAAATTTAGTAAACCCTTGCCAGGAAGTATTTTGTCCAGGCATACGCTCGTCCCACACGCCCACAAAATCAAACCACTTGGTCCCACGTTTTTTGGACAGCTTTATGGCTTCCCATGCCAGAAGTGTAGGAGCAAACTGCTTCTTTCCTTCCTTTATGGTTCCTGTGAGCCAATAATAGGCGACATCTTTATAAAAGAGGAGCAGTACGCCACCTACAATTTTTTCATGATATTTGGCGAGAACTATCGTGGCATTTTTTTCATGCATTTGCTTCCAAAGTTTATCTATACCATAGGTCGTGACAAATCCCAAAAAACCTGCAGACTGATTTTTGATGTGGATCATATGACGTATGTCATGCGATTCAATTATCGTAACACCAGCTTTTTGAGCACGACGTACCGCTCGCTGCTTGGACTGGGCAAATGAGTGAAATATCTCATCTTCTTTCATAGAAAGGTCAACCATCACTGTTTTTGTCCCAAGATATGGAGATTTATTAATGGTAAAGCTATGTGCCATTTCCTCACACCATGCATCCAACACTTTTTGCGACACGTTTGGTGTTGGTTCAATGGCGATTGTTTTTATTTTTTCTTGTAATAGGAGTTGTTTAGTTTTTGAAGCATCTGGAAGTTTGTCAGCACGCTGGATTTTGGCAATTCCTGGCATGAAAGGAAATTTTTTCATGTAAATATATGTGGTACCAATTTGTGCCACCTGCCACTTGAGTGACCGGAGAAACTGTGCATACTGGGGGGATTGTTGGATTTCAGACATAGAGCAGGGGCGCCACGTAGGCAGGTAGCCAGGTGGGTTGGTAGCTTAGTAGTATAGTGACTTGGTCGTAAATATATGCTTGATGTAGTTGAGCAAAATAATACATAAAATTATTTTCTTTTTAATTTTAATACAATCCAACGTAGTTTATCAGCAAGTTTGTATAGTTGATAAAGGACTGGAGAAATGACCAGGTCGTAGGAGCCCACAAACTCCACAAGCTCTGGGTGAAACCCTTCTTTAAATCTATGAAATCCATACCATGGGTCTTTGGGATCTGGGTTGGGACCTATGGCACCCCAAAGATCAAACTTTTTGAGCTTTTGCTTTTTGGCCCACTTGGCAACTTCCCAGAGCATGAGGGTGGGGGCCATCACTTCACGTCTATCTCGAGACGAGGCGCCGTATGGGTAATACAGAGTATTCTTCCAGATAAAGAGAAGCCACGTCACAAGCGTTTCTTTTTGGTAGGTTGCTGTAAAAAGCTTGGCCATACCTGAGTCTTTGAGTGTTTTCCATTGAGTCTCGTGATAGTGCCTATTGTGTGCATAAAAGTTTTGACGCCCCGTAGTCTCAAGTGTTAGTCGTAAGTACTGTTCAAATGCAGCATCGCTATTGTCCTCCTGGACTGTGACTCCATATTTTTGTGCAACTTTTATGTTGTAGCGGGTCTTGCTGTGCATGTCTTTGAGGAGATCATCTTCTGATTTGGTGAGATCAAGGACAAATGTGTTTTTTGTAAAAAGTGGGTGATGGGCGGGGCGAAGTAGCCGGGTGGCCAGGTAGCCTAGTAGCCAGGGAGCTGGGGAAACAATATTTGGTTCAAGTTGTATAAAGAGAGCATGTTTTTGATTACCAATTTCCCGTAGATCAGTAAACATTTCCTCAGTTGGTTCTGGACCTTTTGGAAAATACCCTATCGTCCAGGGGGTATGCGGAATTTTATGAAATGTGAGCTGGAAGCCGTCAACAATTTTTTTATCACATGTGACCACTCGTCGGACGACATCAATCCCCATAGCTTTTCGAAATTCACCCCACGCCCAAGACTGGAGAGGGTGGCCTACAATGGCATCCCATGCTTCTTGGTCTTTGTCGGTGGCATCTCGGATGGTCAGATTCTGCTTTTCCATACTCTGTATTATATCTCACTCTGCTGAATTTCTCTTATACCTGCCTCAAGAAGGATATTGCAATGGTTAGGAATAAGGGTATAAAATGATCCAGATGACCAAAAAGCGCCCTGCCAAGCGAGTGAATAAAACATCTTCAGAACAACCTGATTGGCTTCCTATTGATATACGACTAGTACCAAATATTTTTCATTTTGGCAAAGTCACAGGCATAGCACGAGTATTTCTTTTAGCAGAAATTATCCTCGCAAGTATTGTAGTGGTAGGAAGTGTGACACTAGCGATGGTCACCCTGGTGAGCAAATAATTCTACTTAAAGTAAAAAATCATCCCCACGAAATCCTCGGTCTGCGTCTATAGACACCTGATAGTTGAGAATGTCTGCTGGAATATCTGATATAAAGCGAGAAATCATGTTTTGTGTACGAGTGCCAAAAAACAGTCTTCGATTTGCATAAGTGAGGTAGAGTGTCTCTTTGGCTCTTGTTATCCCCACATAGCACAGTCTGCGCTCTTCTTCGATAGCCTCGCGGTCCATGAGTGAGCGACTGTGGGGAAATATCCCTTCTTCCATACCAACCATCGCAACCACAGGAAACTCTAAACCCTTGGCAGCATGGAGAGTCATCAGCGTCACAGCTATACGTGAGGCATCCCGCTCGGCTAAGCCTTTGGGAGTGTATTCTTGCTCCACGAGTGCGACAGTATCCAGAAAGTCAGAGAGATTTGGAAATTGTGTTGCCACTGAGCGAAGCTCTTTGATGTTTTCCAGTCTGTATGCTTCTTCCTCAGAATTTGCATCATACAGATCTAGATATGCAGTTGAAGCAAGTGTTTGGTCGAGGAGTTCGAGTGTTGTGAGGGCAACAAGTCTGTTTTCTTTGGCGATACTATCTGCAAATTCTAAAAATTTTGCAAGTCTGCCTTTGCCAAGTTTCTCAATCCTTCTATAGGAAACTCCGTCTTTGGGGTTTGCGATAGTTCGCAGGTATGCCAGGACATCTTTGATTTCCTTGCGTTCATAAAACCTCGTACCTCCTACCAATATATAAGGAATGCCTGCATGGAGAAATGCTTCCTCAATCACCCGAGATTGAGCATTGGTACGGTAAAGCACTGCAAAATCTGTAAAAGGACGACCAGATTGGAGGATGATTTGTGCCAAAAATCCCGCTTCGTCTTGCTCGGTGCGCGCCTCATAAAGTGTGACTTTACTGCCAGCTTTTTTATCTGTCCAGAGTTTGAGAACTGGGTGCGAGGTGTTTTTGGATATCACACCGTGAGCTGCATCCAGGATCGTCTGGGTCGAGCGATAATTTTGTTCCAGATGAAACTCAGAGACATTTGGATAATCTCGTTTAAAGTTTACAATATTACGGTAATCAGCTCCGCGCCATCTGTAGATGCTTTGGGATGCATCACCGACGACACAAATATTTCTATGTCTATGTGCCAAGAGTCGTGTGATGGTGTACTGCGGTTTATTGGTATCTTGATACTCGTCAATTAATATATATCGATATTTTTCTTGGTATTTTCCCAGTATCTCAGGCTGTTTTTGAAAGAGTTCCACTGTTTTACAAAGAAGATCATCAAAATCCATTGCCACATTATTCTTTAACTCTTTGGCATATTCAATATATATTTTTGCTACAGTTTCCTGAAAATATCCACGTGCATACTGAGGATACTCAAGTGGTCCAATCAGTTCATTTTTAGCTTCAGATATCGTAGATCGCACGGCATTTGGATTAACATTTTTCACCGATATGTCCAACCGTTTCATAATGTCTTTTATGAGATCCGATTGATCCCCATCATCATAAATGAGAAAGTTATTGGGGATTCCTATGGCATGCCCTTCTATTTTAAGAAGTTTGACGCAAAGGGAGTGGAAAGTGCCAGCAAAGGGGAGGTCAGCCTGCCCGCCGTAATCTTGATAAAGGCGGGAAATCGAGTTTCGAGCTTCGAGTTTTGCGTTTCGGAGATCATTGGTTATTGGCTGGTTGTCTTTGTGCGTGTCTTGTTTTTCGAAGCTCGAGACCCGAAGCTCGAGGCCCGAAGTATGTGATTCTAATAATTTCCTAATTCTTTCTCTCATCTCACTTGCAGCTTTATTGGTAAACGTCAACATGAGGATATTCTGGCTTGATACATGTTTCTCTAGCATAAGATAGGCTACTTTATGGGTGAGTACTTTGGTTTTGCCACTGCCTGCCCCTGCCATGATCAGCACTGGTCCATCACAGGCTACGACTGCTTCTTGTTGTGATGGATTTAGATCATTGAGCATGGCACTTGTCATAGACTATAATAGTATCATATGAAAAATATTTATATTTTTGGGAACTGGAAAAGTAATATTGGTGTGGCTGATTCTATTGAGTGGATGAAAAAGTTTTCAGCCATACAGCCACAGGGTGTAGAGAATGCAGCCACAGTAGTGGTGTGTGCACCATTTACAGATTTGTATCCTTTACATCAGGTAGTTATAGAGCATAGTCTTAAACTGAGCCTCGGAGCACAAGATGTATCTCCTTTTAGTGAGGGAGCATATACAGGTGAGGAAAGTGGCAAAATGCTCAAAGAGCTTGTTGATTGGGTTATAGTCGGCCACTCTGAGCGACGCAAATACATGCATGAGGACGACACAGAGCTAGCTGCAGAGGTCAAGCAGGCTAAAGCTGCAGGACTCAAAGTAGTCTATTGTGTCTCAGATGAGACGATGGCAATTCCTGAGGGTGTTGATGTTATTGGTTACGAACCACTCTGGGCTATAGGGACAGGGAAAACTGATTCTCCAGAAAATGCCAACAGTGTCATACAAAAACTCAAAGACAAATCTCATGTGGCGCTTGCAGTGTACGGCGGCAGTATAACAGCAGACAATGTGCACGCATTCGTGCAACAATCAGCCATAGATGGAGTACTCGTAGGAGGAGCCAGCCTTGACCCAGAAAAATTTGAAACACTCATTAAAAAAGCTACAGAGCAAACAGCGTAAAGCAAAGCCGGAAGGCATTCTTGACCAGACTGTAACGCCTGTAGAATCACAGGAAGCAGAGGTGACTTTTCCAAAATCCAAGCATACCTTTTGGAAAAAACTGCTGCAGGTGCTTGGATTTCTCCTAGTCATACTTGTTGTTCTGTTTCTTGTTGTTGCCTATTGGGCAAAAGAATTTCTACATTCAGTTGGGGTATCACCACAATTTGCTTATTCCCTTGTAGCCAAAGAGGGAACACCTCTCAAAATAGAAGCAGGAAAAACGAATATCTTACTTATGGGTATTGGGGGTGCAAATCATGAAGGTGGAACGCTGACAGATACCATGCTCTTGGCCAGTTATGATTATCCCAAAAACTCTTTAGGGCTTATTTCGCTACCTCGTGATATCTGGTCTGATATGCTGAAGGACAAAATCAACAGTGCATATACATATGGTGAGCAGAGAGAAAAAGGTGGTGGGCAGATACTGGCCAGTGACGTAATACAAGAGGTCACGGGTTTGTCTGTTCAGTATACAATCCTTATGGACTTTGGCGGCTTTGAAAAAATTATTGATCAAGTCGGTGGTATAGACGTCCTCGTGGAAAAAGGTTTTACAGATCCAGAATTTCCTATTGCAGGTAAAGAAAACGATATGTGTGAAGGTGATTATACGTATAAGTGTCGGTATACGGAGGTTACATATAATGCTGGACTACAGCATATGAATGGAGAAAAGGCACTTACATATATTCGGAGTCGTCATGCAGAGGGTGATGAGGGTACTGACTTTGCCAGGGGCAGACGACAACAAGAGGTGATACTTGCGCTCAAGAAAAAATTCACCACACCTCGTTCCTGGTGGCCACTTTCAAATATCCAAAAGATGTATGAGGCAGGTATGGCAACAATGACAACATCCATGACTGTGCCAGAGATGCTCACATTTGCCAAGTATGCATATAAAGTTCCTAGCCATAATATCCACCGCATCAGTCTAGAAGATCAATTTGAGATGGGGCAGA
>CAZPNL010000067.1:0-6316 GCA_964588145.1 uncultured Gammaproteobacteria bacterium | reverse complement strand
TCTTTAGCTAATTCAAATTCTGTATAAATAGTTTTGGGAAATTTTGTAATATCTCGTATATTTCTCCATATGGCGACCGGATGCGGAGATATTCCAGACATATAATATGCGTTATACATACCATTGCCACTAAAATACAAAACAGTTTTCTCAGGCTTCACAACATCTGCATCTATGCTCATCCACATGGATACCAATCTCTCACGATACCTATACAGACTCACTTCAGACAGCGACATGCGTGTACCCACAGCCATCAATACACACAGAAAAATTCCCGATACCCATAGGCCTACACCTTTTTTTACCAGAAGTATTTGAGTAACCAGCATCACAAATCCTACTGCGGGAAGCGCGAAATATCTGTTGTCCGGCTGTAAATAAACTCTGGGTTGAAATAGCCAATTTGGTATATATGAGAGCACTAAAATTAATACAGATATACGTACCGCATCTATCCATTTATTACTACCAGTAGAAAGTCGATTTCCTTTATCTTCTTGCATTTGCCTGCGAACCCTCTGAATGACAGTACGTACAATTTGTACACTCGCAAGCACGCTATATATGAGGAGCACATACCCCAGCGCAATGCATGAAATATTGAGCCACAGTACATCTGAACTGACGATAGGCACCACCCACCCTCCGAGCATCCTTCCCAGATTGAGCGGCATATAAGTACATGCATATTTAAGGAGAGTCAAAAATGGTATACGTGTCGCATTACTTTCAAACAAACTCACACGATAGATATACAAAAATACACCTGCAAACATACATGCACTAGCCATACACAAACCACCTATTTTTTTTATTTGCACGAGAGGCAACTGACTGCACAAAAGGATTATGGATACATATACAAATATCAAAAGACCACGAAACGGATCTGCTAGGAGTGACAAAATCACGAATATTGTTACATAAATAAAATATTTTCTTTTTTGAGTTTGTATATATTGTAAAAAATATATAAGCGCGTAGCACAATAGTATGGCGCTGATGTACACCGTATGTGCACTAACAAATGATACAGCCTCATTCCCAAGTGAAACGGCAGCATACAATGCCGTCGACAACCACATCGCACGCTTGCTCCCAAAAAGCCGATATGCCAAACTTCCAACAGCATACGCAGTAGCGGCTTTGAGTAATATCCCAATATGCCACCACATGCTACTTAATAATGGTATATATCGAGCCAGTAAAATCACCTCAAGCATAGAGGCAGGATGTAACCAATAGACCTGTATGTGAGAAAGATCATATTTGGCACCCCAATGCAGCACCCAATCATCAAAAACAGGAGAAAACCCAAGCACTGGCCAACATGCACCATATACAAGCACCAATGCGAATAGAAAACGAATAGCACGACGACCCATACGTATCATCTTTGGGCAAGAAGTATATACATTAACTTAGAACTATGAACCAAGGACCAAGAACGTCTAGGGCAAATAACTGTGAACCAAGGACTTAGGACCGTAAGGCATATAACTTTGAACCAAGAACATAGAACTAAGAACGTCTAGGGCAGGTAACGGTGAACAAAGAACTATAATCTAAGAACGTCTAAGGCAAGGAACTGTGAACGAATAACCACGAACTAAGAACGTAGTAATTTTTTACTGGAAAACAACTCCATATTTTCTAGAATATAAAGAAAAATCACTGACCTCATGCCTAATAAGCAAATAAGGACTATATGCCCCATTATATTCCGTTTGACCCACAATTATTCTCGACGTACGCTCGAACAAAAAACTAACAATGGAACAATGGAGCAATTTAGCATTAGAACAGTTTAACACTACCCTTTCCCCTTATCTTCCAAACAATCCCTTAATCCAATCAAACACATAACGCACCCAGTCTATAAAACTCATGAGATCGTTGACTTTGCTTTGTCCGTCAATCAATCTTTCTGATACTGATCTTTTTTCTTTAGGCCGCATATATTTATATGAATTATAATACCTTTCGCATGCGGCACAAAGGGTCGTAATCCCGATATACTATCGGGAACGAGCCCTTAGTAGTTTTCTTCGCCATAGATTGCCTCCTCTGGTGGTACTTCTTTTGTCTGTAAACCACTGTTTCCAGATTGCACTGTTGATTCATTCATATATTGTTGTGATTCAGCTGGGAGCTGAGTTTCACTACTAATATAATCATATACAGATTTCCCTGCAGGCACTTCCTTAGCACCATCTGGAGCCTTGACTGTCACATCATACTCGTACTTAGATTCACTGGTAAACTCCCCAAACCCATTTTGCTCTTTACGAAGCAATAATTTTTGTTTATCAAACCAAAACGTCCTGGTGCCCTCTGGATAGTCTGTATTTATCTCCTGATATTTGTAGCAGGTCATACTTCCACAGGCTTCCTCACCAAGTTTTTTATAAGTCACTTTGGCCACTTCTGAAGCAATCTCAGCTGCATCCTTGGGGAGATCTATCTTATTTTCTTCATCCACATCAGCTTGAAGAGAGTCTTTGACTATTTGCTTCCACCAGGTTTTTGTTTTCACATTATATACGTATACAGCATCTCCAATACTTATTTGATCTGCTGTAACACGATCTTTGGATAATGTAGTAGTTTGATAACGCAACGGTTCGCTCATCATATAGGTCATAACATTTTCCATAGAAACACCCATCCCGCTAGAAGTAGACCTCATACGAAACCCAGGTTGTGAATACTGCGCCACCAAATGTTTGCGAATGAGTGGATCACTCACATCCTTAAACATGTCCTCAGTAATCTTAGGCTGACTACTAGGCAAACCAGGCATATTCATAGGAAGAGTGACGGTTCCTGTCGTATATCGATACACCCCGTAGCCTCCAGCCACAAGGATACCCAGGGTGACAACAAAGAGCACAGCTGGTAAACCTTTTTTGGTAGATGTGGGAGTAACTTTTGCTGGCGTAGCCATATGGCCTCCTTTAATAAATGATTTCTCGAGAACTATTGTCAGCATAGCAAGAAATGAGATTGGAAGGAATGGGAGAGATGAGAATTTGGAATATAGAATATAGAAGATAGGATATAGAATTTATAAACGCTGTCAAATCAACCCAAAACAAGGTTGATCCTTGCTAATATAAGAATTGCTAATATAAGAATTATATAGTAAAAAGTTCATAATGTTTGTAAAGTTCATAAAGCAATCGTTTATACAATAATTTTTGATTTAAAATCGGTATCCTGAATTTTTGCCAATTGGGCAATCAGGATCTGACGATTTTCTGTTTTATTTTCTCTACTGATGCTGAAATAAATTCAGCATGACGTATAAATACATTCGTCATCCTGAACTTGTTTCAGGATCGATATACTCCATTCTGATGCTGAAACCTTGTTCAGCATGACGATGCTATTTCTATATATTTATACTCAATTACATTTTCTTTTCCTTAATCTCCAAACGACCAACGTTTTTAGATTGCCGCGTCACCTATACAAATCCGAGATGTTCCTCGCAATGACAATTTACACAGACACTCGAAACTCGAATCTCGAGGCTCATTACTCGTCTTTTTCTAAGCCACTAAATAACTAAACTTCTAAACCTCTCTAAACCCTAATCTCTAAACCCTAAACCCTTCCCCCTTCACCACGCCCTTTGCAGCATCTGGGCCGCATCCAGTGGATCCATGGGGTTGACGGCAAGACCAGTCCCAAGCTCAAATCCTGCTCTATGCATGTGTCTGGGGATAATCCGAATATACCAATCACTTCCCTGATAAAAGTAGTAGTTAAATGCAAATGGCGCATCACTGTGGACGGGAGAGTTTGGATTTTTATAGACCATCCGTATACGTTTGACAGTATCCTGCATGAGTCGTGAGAGTTCTGGCAGCATATCATCACTCGTATCTCCAAACTTTTGCCCGACAGCTTTTGGCGCAAGCCACACTTCAAGTGGCCACTGTGAAAAATCAGGGCAATATGTAACAAAGCGTTTTGTCTCAGTCACGAGATTGAGTACCGGCTCGCGAGCCAGCGTATCAAGATTGATCTGCCGCGGCACAACAACGAGCTGACTATGTGGGTGATCCAGAGACGCTCCTGCATGTTCCCCATTATTGCAAAATATTAACACTTGCCCATGTGGCTCATTGGCACGAAACCGATCTCGATACGTACGCATAAGCGAAATCACCTGATCCAACGGCAAAACATCTATCGTATCTATGTGACTTGGGCTATGGACAATCACCTCATGTATATCTGTGATCGGATATTTGTTTTTAACGACACGCACACGCCATCCCGGTTTTGTAGCTTCACCAACACCTATACGATACACCTCGTCAGGCGAAAGAGATTCATTTCCCGAACAAAATGGACATAAACGCTCACCAGCTGTGGAAGTATGATCCGAAGGTCTATGCGTACGACGAGGTGCAAGAATGACCCATCGAGTAGTTTTGGCATCAGGAACGTATTTGGCCATAGGCAGGGCTGTAATACAAAAAAATATTGAACACAAATATTACTCAAACTTACCGAGTATCTCGCTGATATCTGCTTTCTTTTCAGCAGTAACCACTACTTCTACCATGCCGCTATCTATATCAGCCATGGGGGGTTGGCCATAGTAGACGACCGCATTTTCCCGGCCATACGATATAACAGGAAGCACGAGTAAATCTTCTTCGCCTTCTATCAAAAATACTTGTGGCTTTACATCAGGAGCACTGGCAGTAGCCCACCAGTTTTTGATCGCAGTATCAGCTTCTTGAGAGATTGTGCCAGCATTGCTTCTGATCTTTTGTACACAAACCTCAGGAGGAAAATGATACTCGTCAAACATGAGAAATGGAGCTCTCCCTACTCGCAAATCGATAACAGCCAGGTTAGGAACACGACCTACATCCAATAACGTCTTGGTCGTCACATCCCCCACAGTCACGATAATCTTGCTGGTATTTGCCGCTATTGATGCAGCTATTTTTTCACCTAAAAGTACGGGGCCAAGTGGTTGCTGGAGCGTCGTACGAAGCCCCTCTGGCATCACCAGATGCCCACTTCTATCTATCTCATGATGCTGTACCCGTGTACTTGAAATTGGCAAACCGTCATCTGCCACTATCAGTGGTACCTCTATAAGCGCAAATGGCGTGAGACCTTTGTTAAACCGAATAGAGTTAATCTCCTCTCCTCGTGTCCGATTGTGCTCCGTGATAATCAGTGCATTAAACTCCGTCGTACTTACTGCAGGCTCATATGCGTCATGGATCGTAATAATTTTAGCACGATCTTTATATCCTATTTCTGTAAGCCATGCTTCGAGCATTTTTTGACGATCCGCAAGCGGAGCATAAAATCCTTTTTTCAGTCTCCCCACATAATCATCTGACGTAATACCTATCACTACGGTTTGACCTTCACCAAAAGCTCGTGTAAGCAAGGCTTTATGTCCACGGTGCAAACTATCAAACGTACCACCAACAAAAACAGTATTGTACATATATATTAAAGGTAAATGGTTAGAGCCAAGATGTAAAGACCTGTCTTGATTTTCCTAATCTGATGCATGTATGCTGTATACATGGACACTGCCGATTTTGCCCTACACCTGGATTTTGCCAATCATCATGCCAATGCAACTAAAGCAGATATTATAAGCCTCTGCCACAATGTCCTCAAATACGGATTTCATGGAGCATTCGTCAATCCCGTGCACATAGCCCTTACCAAGGAAACGCTTGCAGGTCGAGCACAAGTGGGCACAGCTTTTTCATTTCCTCTAGGCCAAGAAACGGTGCCTGTCAAAGTGCTTGCGACCAAAACCGCAGCACACGATGGCGCTGATGAACTCGATGCTGTCCCTGATCTCTCAAAGTTTCTCGAAGGCAATGATGAGACCTTTTTAGATGAGATGAAAGCCATCGTCACTGCTGCTCGCGATGTCCGAGAAAATATCATCGTGAAATTTATCCTTGAAACTGGCTATATTGTGGAGAGCAGTGGCAAACTAGATACTGCACGGCTCTCCAAAGCCGCAGCACTTGTCAAAGAGTCAGGAGCTGACTATGTCAAAATCTGCTCAGGTATGGGTCCCCGCGGAGCCTCGCTCGAAGACTACACAGTCGTCCGTCAAACAGTTGGACCCACGATGAAAATTAAAGTCGCAGGTGGGGTCTCAACCTACCCTCAGGCGAAAGTATTTGTGGATGCTGGAGTTACACGCATTGGTACGAGTAAAGCCATCGAAATCATCACCGAAGCCACTACAGTAGCAGGTGGCCAGGCAGTCCTTTCTTCTGAGTAAAGTCTCCAAGGCGTCGCCTTT
>CAZPNL010000066.1:2441-6381 GCA_964588145.1 uncultured Gammaproteobacteria bacterium | reverse complement strand
GGGATAGTCGTTTTGCACAAAAACCTATTTACCGAGTAACGGTAATTGGTGTTGGCGTAGAAGCCGGATTGTAATCCGTCTCACCGTACGCACTACCTATTAAGCGATTGTTGGAGTCAACCATAATCGAATAATAATACCGTGGTGCTGGTGTTGTAGTTTGACCTGTGGTATTCCAATTCGGATTTTTTGGAATACTTGGTATGTACTTTGGAACCAAAATGGCGTCCAAATTGATACATGTTGCACCTCCTGGCAAGTTATTTGCCGCAACGCCACCTGGATCAACATAAGAACAAATCGGCGTAGCAACTGTAGCCGCAGTAACAACTGCTGGCATCGTACCACTATTTTCCACAGCATACTGATACACAGCAAGTGTGATACTGTATAGATCACTTCTGATTTGTGAATCACGTGCGAGTCCAAACTGTCTCCCAGGATTGACTGCGACGAGCACCACAGCTGCCAAGATACCAATGATACCTATAACCACGAGAAGTTCGATCAAGGTAAACCCTTTTCGACCTGTAGCAAGGGCAGTATTTCTCATCTGTCTCACCTCCTTTTAGAGATAAACATCGCGTTTCCAGACCAGAGTCTTTATCGCGAGACGCGACCTTCAGATAACTATATTTCGAAGGCCTTAGATATCAGCGTATAGAAGCAGACTGGGAAAGTCAATCATCATTTCACGATAATTCTTTGAAGAAAAAGGAAAGAGAAGTTATTAGAAATTAGTTGCGTTTAGCTTAAATCCAAACCCTAGCATACTACCGCGTCACCCTGATGGGCGTAGGCAGTATGGGTCCATCTGCATCAGTTTCTCCCTGTGCTTCTGCAACAACTCTATTTTGGGTATTTTTATATATCTTATATCTTTTTGGTGTAAAAGCGGTATCATCAAACCCTGGATCCACAGGAATACTGGGCATATATTTACCTTTTAAAAACTCTAAATTTATACACTGTCCACCGTTTATATCAGCAAGATTTGCACATATCTCTGTTATTGTCGCTCCCTCATCAGGAATAGCCGCAGGGATAGTGCCACCATTATCAACAGCATACTGATATACAGCAAGCGTAATACTATAGAGGTCACTCCTGCGCTGCGCGTCACGTGCCAGTCCAAACTGTCTGCCGGGATTGACTGCCACAAGCACTACAGCGGCCAAGATGCCAATAATACCGATCACTACTAAAAGCTCAATTAAAGTAAATCCTTTGGATGACACCCTGTGTCTGGTATACATAGTATTTTTTAGTCTTACCTTTTAATTCACACAACAAGCTTTCTGGCAACAGCTGATATAAATACAAGAGTAGTGAAGACTCCTAAGAAAGTCAATCCAGTCTCTGAATCTTTACCTCTACTGTAGTACAAAGCTTATTGTTCTTGGAGTATTTTTACTGCCTTTTCTACAGCTGCAGCATCTATGGCAGTTGCTGATGCTTGGGGCATTTTATAAAAATACACTTGTGCTATTTGTGTGATAGATACTACTACATTAAGCACCAGGAGTATGGCAAAAACGAGCCCTACACCTATGAGCGACACTGATGTTTTATCGAGTTGTAAATGTGTTTTGTACATATAATTTAAGTTGAATCGTAAAATCACTTTTTGCCAAAAATCCATCGGGCGACTGTGCCGCGATGATACCGATATGCGTCATATATGGTTCTTTTTCAAACGCCTTCATAAAATTTGATAGCCTTGTGATATCACTTTTCATAAAAATTGATATTTTGAGAAAATTCCTGTCGCCTTCTGGGGTAGACTGGGGACTTATATCTATTTTGTATTCATCAGACGTGACTTTGAGCACTGATTCGGTATACTGTATAAACGCTAATATAGTATCATCATCAGGAAAAGCGCGTGCAATTACATCTATCTGGTCTGCATATTGAGCGATAAGCTTACTAGACTCGTCTATGATGCGCTTTTGCTCCTCCATCGTTTGCACTTGAGCACGCTCCTTTTTCAGCGTTTTGATACTTTCACCAGACATGTAAAGGAAAAAAAGATTGAGCACGCAAAGTCCGCCGATTAGTGCACCCAGGATAACTGGTGAATCAAGACTTGATTTTGTATTTTCAATTTTCATATTACTTTTTCGTCAAAAACATCACAGTAAATGGCACCTGTACAGGCAACTCTAGCGTACCGAGTGGAATTGTAATTTTTCCAAAGAGGTCAGAATTTTCAAATCGATCTTTCATCTCAAGTAGTGCTGTGCGCGTCTTGGCAGTGCCGCTCAAAGTAAATTGTAGTTTAGCATCATCATATGACCACGATGTGATCACGATGTCATTTCCGAGGAGTGGCTCAAGCGCCTCTATATATTGCGCAGGAGATTCACGAAGTGATGAGAGTGCGATGATGGCTTTTGCTTGTGTATTTACCAATAACAACTTTTTTGTGTCTGTTTGTTGTGATGTTATCAATGTTGATAATTCTGCTGTAAGAGCGGTTAGTTTGTTTTTTTCTATTTGTATCATGCCATACAGTATTCCCGATGTGATTGTGAGCATAACTGGAATTGCGAGCGCCCGCATCAGCAGTGCTTTTCGAAATGCTTGATGCCGTTCTGTATCATAGTATGCTTGAGTAGTGGCAGGTAAAAGATTTATAGATTCTATACTCGCTGGTGGTTGTACGGGCTCAGTAACTGATGCAAACGCCTTGTCTATCACACTTTTTCCAAATTGGGTCTTCAATATTTTTGCAGGCAAGTGAAACGTTTGTGATATTTGACTAACCCAGGCTTGAGAGATTGGCTCACCAGTCACGACTATAGATGCTGTAGTACTGCCAATTTGTGCCTTTGATTGATAATATTGGATGATCTCAGCCAGCGACTGTGTGGTACCCTTTTCCATTTCGATTTCAGTATCTTGTGCGGTCTTTGGAACAATCGTTGTAAAAAGTGATTTATCCCCAGATACAAGTGTAATATAGGCTCCTTCGGTATTTCGTTCCACTAGGAGAGCTTGCTCGGATGATTTTAGTTTTAAGAGTCGAGACAAAGCCATAGCATCAGGCTCAAAACGAAGTGGTTTTAATCCAGATTTTATGAGAGCAGTAATAAGCGGGTCTAAATTTTTTCGCTGCACAGCGACAACCGTCACCTGAGAATCATGCGCCTGTTTACTTATCACTTTTGAGTCAAAATAGATTTCTTCAGCAGGAAATGGAAATAAGTCTTTAGCTTGCCAGGCGATCGCCTCTGTAAGCTCTTCATCTGCAACAGATGGCACTGTAAGCCCCCTCGTGTAGCTGATAGACTCGGGAAATGTCACTGCTACATATGGGGTGGTAAATTTACCTACCTTTACAAGTTGCTTGAGTATTTGCGTAAATACATCAATATTTTGCAGTTGCCCACCCACAAATGTGCCTTCGGGGAGCTGCATCTGGGCACTATGAATAGGTATTCTCTTCTCGTTTACTTCAACACCACAAATAGCATGAGACTCGATAGCGAGTCCAAAAAAACGGATCTTTGGTAGTAATATGTCGGGCAGAGACTGCATACCAATAAAACCCAATTTACACAGGGCATATTTATTGTATATCAAAAAAGAGAAAAAGTGATGAGTATAAATCCCAATATCAAAATCCCAAACAAAAAACAATTCCAAAATCACAAACGAGGGGAGCAAAAACGATTTAAGAAAAATGATATAAGATTTACGAATAGAGCACTATTATTGCCTGAGCCCCAGCCTAACTCGGTCGAAGGCCATATATACTTTGAATAAAAGGTTCGATTATCGTTTATACGAGAATGACATATCTAATCACGTGCTCTCCAAGATTGTCATCCTCGACCCCGATCGAGGATCCATAGGGTTAATAATCGGATTCTCGTTTTCACGAGAATGACATATCTAATCACGTGCTCTCCAAGATTGTCATCCTCGACCCCGA
>CAZPNL010000066.1:0-2341 GCA_964588145.1 uncultured Gammaproteobacteria bacterium | reverse complement strand
TCGAGGATCCATAGGGTTAATAATCGGATTCTCGTTTTCACGAGAATGATGGTCAAGTTTACATTCAAATCCTTGCGTGTTACTGATACTAACCGTAAGATAGATATAATGCCTACTTTATATAAAAAAAGTTTTACTCAGAAAGGTTTTACACTACTTGAAACTATCATTGCCTTAGGATTACTTGGCATATTCATTGCATCTGTTATAGGAATCTTCCAATTGGTACTCCAAAATATTGGCGCATCACAGGTGCGGGCAAAAGCACTGGCTCTGGCTCAAGATCGTATGGAACGCATTCGTAACCTATCGTATACAAGCTTAGGCACCGTAGGAGGCATACCAAATGGAAATATTCTTGCTAATGAACAGGTTTCAGAAAATGGTGCGATATTTATCGTCACCACCTCGATCCAATATATCGACGATCCATATGACAGTGTCGCGCCAGTAGATTTACTGCCATCAGACTATAAACGAGTACGCATAGAAGTCACATGGAGCGGGCTTTTTCCTTCTACATATCCTGTAACACTCGTCACCAATGTCGCACCAAAAGGCATCGAATCAAACGCAGGAGGTGGCACACTTATCGTACAAATCCTTGATGCACAAGGAGCCCCAATATCAGGAGCCACTGTCACTATTAAAAATACTGTGGTTACTCCAAATAATAATATACCAACACTATCAGACGGGCAAGGCTTGGTATCTTTTCCTGGCGCACCTGCATGTGTGACATGCTATGAAATAACCACTACAAAATATGGATACTCCACTGATAAGACATACAGTACGACTGAGGTGACAAATCCATCGCAGCCATTTGCCACAATTATTGCAGGTCAACTGACACAGCTTACACTGGCCATTGATAAACTTTCTGCACTTAGCTTTAATTCATATAACACCAGCAATCAACCTTACCCAGGGGTAGGATTTGTATTTAGAGGGTCTAAAACTATTGGATATGACGCCCTTGATAATCCTGTTTATAAATACGTTAAAAACTATTTTATCCAAGCTGGACAAGTAGCAAGTCTTGAGTGGGACACGTATACTTTGGATTATTCCACATCTCAACATACGCTCGTGGCTTCAAATCCGCTCATACCCATAACTGTCTTACCAAATACTGTAGGCACGATCAATCTTATACATATTCCAAAAATAAGTGCATCTCTACTTGTGGTTGTCCAAAACGCTCAAAAACAACTGCAATACAATGCAGTTGCCACGCTCTCCAGTGCACTGCTAGGATTTACTGATACCAAAGTTACACCAGCGACAAGTAGCGCCAGCTACGGACAGGTCTTTTTTTCGCCACTTGCACAGGGAGTCTATGATCTGGCTGTTTCACTGGACGGCTACCAATTGGCAACAAGTTCTGTAACAGTCACCACAAATCAAAGAGAAAACGTCACACTAAGCCAATAATATGAAAAAGCATCATACAGGTTACACTACGATAGAGCTCATGGTAGCTATGGTTATCGCCACATTTGTCTTTGGAGGACTCATCGCACTACTCATAGACTACAGCAAGGCGTATAATTTTAGCTTTGAAGAATCGCAAAAAATCAGCAATGCACAAGGTTCTCTAACTAGAATTATTAAAGATATCCGCGAAGCGAGACAATCTGAGACAGGAGCATGGCCACTAGTTACCACAAACGATACTGAACTTACTTTTTATGCGGATGTTACAGATGATGGAGTTGTAGACCGGGTTCGGTACTTTTTGGCAGGAAATCAACTCAAAAAAGGAGTGATTACACCAACCGGAACTCCTTTGACTTACAACGCAGCACAGGAAAATATTTTTGTGATAGCAGATGGCGTTGATATGCGTAGCGCTCCAGTATTTAAATATTACAACGGTAACTGGCCAGCGGACAAAGTAGCAAATCCACTCCCTTCAGCTTCACGTATCCTCAACACGCGCATGATCCAGGCTACAATTCGCATAAACCCATCAGGCAAAACAAGCGCAACACTCTATGAGTCAACCAGTAGTGCAACGATTAGAAGTCTCAAGGATAATTTATAAAAAAATAAAATCCATCTCGAATTTATGTATAGTATATATAGGGTCTTATGAAAAATATAACTAAAAAGCATACGCACGGAGCAATTTCTATCATCGTGCTTGTCATAGGACTCACTATGTCAATTGCAGTTGGCGGGTTAGCGCTCTTAGCAGCTACGCAATACAGCTCATCCACCCGGACTGAAACGTTTGAAAAAGCGCTTACTGTAGCTCAAGCTGGTGCAGAATATTACCGCTGGCATCTGGCTCATGCCCCAAATGACTTTACAGATGGGACTGGACATGCAGGTC
>CAZPNL010000065.1:0-6488 GCA_964588145.1 uncultured Gammaproteobacteria bacterium | reverse complement strand
CGTTATACTAATCTAATGGAAGGCCATCACAACAGAGGACTATATATATTTGTAGGTGTTCTAGTTATTTTTGTGCTCGCCATAGGCTTTGGGTTCCAATTTTTCCTGCGCTCAGAGCCCAATAGCACACAGGGCGGACCAGTGGCTAAAGTTGACGTGGAAATGCTGAAAAAGGGGAAAGTACGAAAGATAACGATACGCAAGCAAGATCAAGCAGGCTGTATGGAAGTGTCTCCAAATGGCACTGTCAGGCTCTTTGCCACATGCGGAGGTGAGGTAACCAGTGGTAAACGGATAGAAAATACTGCATCCATCGTCAAATTGATGAATATCATCTCATCAGGTGATCTAGCTAAGCTGCCCACACAAGGAACAGGGCCATTTATAGATCTTATTATAGATACAGATCTGGGCACACAGACTGTGCGAGTGTATACAAACGGGAATAGTGGAGGATCAGGTGGCGGTGTATTTGGGGGTGGCACAAGTGGTGGGAATGGCGGCAGTGGATCAGGGAGTGGTGGTGATGGGGATATAGATTGGGGAATCATAGATGATATTATAAAAATTGTAGACGATATCATAGAGCAGTCCACGCCTCCTACTCCTACGCCAACTCCGGAAAATCCGAGTCCTACAGTTGGGCCTGGTACTCCTACGCAGACAGTGACACCCACGATAGATCCACTTGCTTCACCCACACCCACGATAGATCCCAAAAAGATTCCATTTTCCTGTGGATTTGACTCAAACGGTAAAGTGCGACCATACAATATATCTGGTATCGTCTGTAGTACCGTGCCTACTCCGTTACCGGGATATTAGGGAAAATCCAAAGCCAAAATGACAAACCTGCCTGCCGGCAGGCAGGTGTCAAAACACGCGTAGATATCACAAATAACAAATTACAAATTCAAAACAAATACCAAATACCAAATACCAAATAACAAAAAACACAAAAAAGACAAGATTCTCGCTTGCACGAGAATGACAATAAATAAGTTTGGTATATAATTTGGTAAACCATATCCTTATGAAAACAAAAACACTCCGTCAATCAGCATTATTTGATGCAACTCCACTAGAGTTGTATGAAATTCTCAGCGACTCCACAAAACACAGTCAGATGATAGAAGCTGATGCATTTATCAGTCCAGATGAGGGTGGAGATTTTAGTCTTTGGGGTGGATCCATACGCGGAAAAAATCTCGAACTTGTGCCCGGAAAAAGAATAGTGCAAACATGGCACTGTGATACTGAAGGGTGGCCACGGGATCACTTTAGCAAGGTCACATTTAGCTTCCTCAAGCGTGGCACCAGTGCATGTATAGAACTCGTCCAATCAGATGTACCCGAAGTAGCATTTGGAGATATAGAAAAGGGTTGGGAAGAGTATTACTGGCTTCCTCTAAGGGAATATCTAGCGAAAGAAAAATAATTGCAAGCTACATACAAAACTGATATAATTATAGGACAATTAATTGTATGAAATTTTCTTCAAAGGTGTTATTTGGACTTGCAGGAGCAATACTGCTTATCCTTCTTGCTGGCGGCGGATTTTTTGTATTTACACAGTCGAAAAAACCAGAACCAGCTGCCGTAGTCAGAGAAACCATGGCAGAACCAAAACCCACACTCGAAGTTTTTGATGCACAAGTATTTATCGTCCTTCCAGGGAAAACGGAGCAGATAGAGGTTACCGGCAAACGCGATATAGATGTAGGTACCAAAATTATTACAAGTGCTACGGGTCGTGCTCAAGTAGAGTATCCCAATCATACAGTGACACGGATAGATTTTGATAGTGAGATAGTACTTGAATCTTTTACAGCATCTCCGCAGCAGGTTGTAGTCAAACTGGATAAACACCGCATATGGTCTCGCGTCGTCAAGCTTGTCGGCAAAGAGTCCTACCAAGCAAAGTCCTCCACTGTTGTCGCTACAGTACGTGGTACATCTTTTGGGTTAGGAATATTGCCTGACGGTCGTCACAAAGTGACAACGACCGAAGGCGTTGTTGACACAGGTTGTATAGCCACACCAGAAACTGAAGTAACAGTAGAGCACGATGAAAAGGTATTTGTAGGATGCGATCCAGAAGACGAAAATTCTAAGGCTACAGTAGCGACAGATGTCCAGCCAGCAGACAAAGACGAATGGTTCATATTTAATTCTGAAAAAGACCGAGAGCTTGAGCGGCTGTATCCAGAACTGTTTGGTACTAGTGTACTCGGTGCTCAGGCTACACTAACGCCAGGTCCAGAAGCAAATCTGGCTATGACAACGCCAGTGCCTATGGTGGATTGTGTTGGGGCAGATGGCAAAACTTCACGTGTGCCCAAAGATGTATGTGAGTACGTTACATCTTTTTGGAAAACACATCCACCACCAGCACCTCCAACTGCTACAAATACTCCTGTACCAAATACTCCTGTACCAAATACTCCTGTACCAAATACTCCTGTACCAACGAGCACACCTACGCCTACTCTGGTGCCAACTCTTACTATTTCAAGCGTTACCTTTAGTGAAGTATTAAATCAAACATCGGGGCAATACGAATTGACGATAAATGTCTATGCAAATTTGCCGCTGGTAAGTGGAGATAGTATTGGCATAGCAGAAATCGTCGATCCGCAATTTCCCAATATTGCTCCGTACGCGGATACTGCAACCAGAACTGTGCTGCAGGCAGATGGAAGTCTTCAAATTACTTTTATGGCAGTTCCATGCGTCAATCTCAAAGTAAGCCTCAGCACTTCAGGACAAAACACAACTTGGCAATCTATTCCTGCATTTACACCAAATCGAATTCAGTGTCTTGGCTAAATTCTTGCTTATTTCTAGCCACTAGGATACGCTACAAGGGATATGATTCGTAGATTTTTTACTTCATTTGCCATTGGGCTTGCCATTGCCATCACATTAGCTCTTGCATTTTCAGGAAATCTGTTTGAATCTTGGCAGGTTCGTCTCTCTGATACGCTGTTTAATGGTCGCAAGGCTAGTAAAGATATAGTTATTATTGCCATTGATGATACTTCTATCCAAAAAATCGGTAGATGGCCGTGGAACAGGGATGCCCACGCACAACTTCTGGAAAAGCTTGGCAAAACCCCTGCAGTTATAGGTCTTGATATATCACTTCCCGAGGAAAGCTCAAGTGATGCACGGTTAGTAGATGAGCTACAAAAATTGGATAATGACGTATTGCCTATTACTTCCGACACGATAGTAACGAGCGTAGGAAATGACGTTAGCATAGGTTCCTACCTCAAGCCTGCTAAAAATTTTGATGCTGCCAGTGAGGAGGGTCTCGTAAACATGGTGACTGATCCAGATAATATTACGCGACAGGCCCCCATACGTATGAAGGCAGATGATGGCGTGACGTTTTATAGCTTTTCATTAGAGATTTTGCGAAAGTATTACGCACACAAAGGAATACCTTTTGATGAAAATAGTATACCTCTTGAACACGGGATGATGCGGATCCACTATGTGGGGCAACCTGGGAGCTATATCACATATCTTTATAAGGATGTGCTAGAAGGAAAAATTCCTATCGAAAATTTTAAAGACAAGATCGTCCTTATTGGTGCCACGGCATTAGATCTACACGACAACTTGCTTACCCCAGTATCTTCTGGAGTGCCTATGCCAGGTGTGGAGGTACACGCAAATGTCATCCAAACAATCATGGACCGAAAATTTATTTTGATCGAATCTCGTCAGTTTACCTATGCTGCAATATTTTTCTTTTCCATACTAGCCTCGGTTGTATTTGGATATTTTGGGTTGGTAGGAACTACCATACTCTTTTTTACTTTTATCGCAGTCTATATCGTGTTTGCTATCCTTTCTTTTGATAGTGGATTTATCCGTAATATCGTATACCCAATTTTCTCATTTATTCTCAGCTATATAGCATATTTAATTTATAAATATCTGATCGAAAACCGGCAAAAGAGATACATCCGCAGAGCACTTTCATATTATTTGTCAGAGTCTGTTATGCGAGATGTACTCAGTAATCCAAAAAAGTTGACACTAGGAGGTGTCCGTCGGGAACTTACAGTACTGTTTTCAGACATTGCAGGATTTACTTCCTACTCGGAGGACATGCCTCCAGATACTCTTGTAGAGCTACTCAATATGTATCTGACCGCTATGACCAAAGTGGTGTTTGATAACAATGGTGTACTAGATAAATATATAGGGGATGCAGTGATGGCGTTTTGGGGAGCACCGCTAGATGACCCGAAGCATGCACTTCAAGCGTGCAAAACCGCCCTAGAGATGCAGCAGGTGATTGAGAAAGTTGTACGACCCGAATGGACAAAGATTGGTATCTCAGATTTTACAGTACGCATAGGGGTAAATACTGGTGAAATGGCTGTCGGAAACATGGGCTCAGACCTACGGTTTGACTATACGTTGCTTGGTGACAATGTTAATCTCGGTTCACGGCTGGAGGGAATCAATAAGGAATACGGGACAAAAATTATTATCAGTGAGTCCACCTATGAACAAGTAAAAAATGAAGTAAGCGTCAGACGACTTGATACTGTGGCAGTCAAAGGCAAGGCGAAAAGTATCACGATTTATGAACTGCGAGGCATAGGTACACCAGATGAGAAGGATAAAACATTAATAGATTCATTTGAATCAGCGCGACTTGCTTATGAAGAAGGGCATTTCAAAAAAGCACTTGATGCATTTCTCCATATTTACAAAGAACACGGCAATGACTATCCCACCAAGGTGTACATAGAACGTTGCAAGCAATTTATCCAGGAACCACCCAAGTATTGGGATGGAGTGTATCATGCCAAGAGTAAATAAGGTATGAATATGAGAATTGCGACAATAAGTGATCTTGATCAGGTTGTGAAGCTTCTTTCAGAAATGGCAAATGTGGTTGAAGAGGTGAAAGCTGCAGGATCACCGGGAATTAAAACTACACACATTGATAAAGATTATATTTCACTCGTTCTAAAAAAATCAAATGTATTATTTTTTATAGCAGAAAAACAAAACACCTGTGTAGGACTTCTTACCCTTTATTTACTTCCCGATATGGTAAATGCCTCAAGCTATGCACATATAGAAGATTTTATCGTGTTGCCAGAGTGGCGAAATCAAGGAATCGGCACAGCATTATTATCCTATGTAATAAAATATTGTGATAAGCAAGGCATTTCACCATTAAAAGTTACATCGAGTCTGCCCCTGACCCGTGCTCATGCTTTTTATGAAAAAAATGGTGGCATATTCTCACAAAAAGTGTGGAAATTTCCTGTATAATTGCATTCATATGTCACCATTTTATAAGCCAATTTCTCAATCAATTAATTCGGTTCCAACAATCATATATCCCATGATTGGTGTTGAGAAGGTTGTGCATAGGGATGATCCTCAAAAACTATCTAAGCTTGTACAAAGAGTATCTTCTCAGTGTCTACAAAGTGTATCAGTCAGTTATATGATTATTATTCTATGGGCAGATGCTGACAGCGTCATGACAGATGTATGGCTTTTTACAAGTTTAGAATCTGTAGAAAATGGATACACAGTAGATTGCAAAACATATCGTGGGGACGAAGAAATTCATGGAAATGGTTTGAGCGCATCAGATGGACTGATTATGTTAGGCCGTGAAGCAGAGCAAGAGGAAGAGATGAGAAAGTCTGGAAAATCTGTGCAAGACTATATATTTGGAACTCGTCCTCATTTGCCAGAACCTCTAGATCCAACGGAGGATTTTATTATTGCATAAAATCAATCATCTTATTTATTATACTTCTGTCTTTTTTACCTTTAATCTATTGTAATTACCCTTTGCCATTTTCCATTTACCCTTTACCATGGTTTTTCCCCTGTTGACATTCGGGTATTTTTTGGTATATTTGCAATTGGTATTTACATAACACATTGCATTGAGTATTGAGAAAGGGGGTGAGTAACACATGGCACAGAGTACCACGATCAAATCTTCGCATTTGCGTCTAGGGAAACGCACAATATTTTTCGACGTCAAACGCTCCGAGAGTAATAAAGTATATCTCAAAATCACAGAGCTACGTTTTGACAAAGATGGCAAAGATAAAGTGTACAATTCTTTTATCTTGTTTCCAGACACAATACAAAATTTTCAAAATATGCTTTCAGATAGCGTCACAGCGTTTGCATAATTTGAATTAATAATATTTTCCAATCACGCCGGCGTGAGAAGGGAAAAAAGAGGTTAGAGTTTAGGGTTGAGAGCCTAGTCATAGAGTGAGGCATCGAGGCTTAGTTAATTGGAAGTGTAGTATGTTTTGTTTGTCATCTGACACTTGAGATGCTCGCAAATTGTCATTGCGAGCCCCGACATGTCTGGGCGTGGCAATCTAAAAATAGTTGAACTAAAGCAACTCAATATATAGAAATATAGAACTTGCTTTCCCTGCGGCCTTGCCGCAGGTACCTTGTAGGGAAAGTTTGAA
>CAZPNL010000064.1:0-6509 GCA_964588145.1 uncultured Gammaproteobacteria bacterium | reverse complement strand
AAAGTGACGCAGCCACGAGTTTGCCCATATATACCCAGAATATATGAGACGACAATTGAAGGCAAATGAAGTTTAAAAAATCTATTCCACCAATGATACATTCAAACTATTTTTATGAGTACATGCTTATTCATCAATGACACGCATATGACATGAGCTGTAGTTATTTTTTAATTAGGAGTATGTTTTTTATATTCCGAAACTCGATTCCCGAAACTCGAACCTCGAATTTCGTTTCAATTCTAAGCTACTAAATACCTAAGCTACTCATCCTCTTTCTAAACCCTAAACTCTTCCACCAACTGGTGGAACCTAAACTTTTCGATCTCGACAATACTCATTTCATAAACGTAACAATGGAACAATAAAGCAATGGAACAATTTAAGTGTTTGCAATTTCTAACCTCTAAACTCTAACCCCTAAGCTCTCTATGTTCTCAACAATACTCGCAAAATAAATCTAACAATGGAACAATAGAACAATGTAACAATGGAGCTTTTGAACAATATAACAATATAACAGTTTAACAATGTAATATTGTCCTTTCTTCAAGCCAAACGACCAATGAAAGAACTAAGTTACTAAATAACTAAACCTCTAAGCCTCTCTTTCTTGCAATATCTTGCAACATCATGCAATATTATGTAGAGTAAACGAGTGAAGTTTCCTCCGCACATTCGTCAGACTGATGTCATTAAAGATCTCGTCTATGAGATTGATCTCCTGCGGACGGCCTACGAGCTGCATCCAGTATCTGACGAGCGAGCACGACATATCCAGCGCGTGACGCTTTTGAAAAGTTCCCTCTTTAGTGCACGGATTGAGGGAAACCCGCTTGAGCTCCATGAGATTTCCCGTGATATGGATGGGAATAGTGCACACACCCGAGAAGTGTCAAATCTCGTGCGCGCATACGAGCACATCCCAGATCTGGTTACGCACGATGTCACAATTGAGCTTCTCACGGATTTTCATAACCTCGTCATGAGCGATTTAGCATGGGATGCTGGCACACTCCGTACCGAGGAATCAGCCATATTTACCATGGCAGGTATAGCTGTGTATCTATCTCCCGCACCCAGCCGCGTCCGGCCGTTACTGACAGAGTTATGTGCCTATGCCAATGGGCGAGAGCATAGTCCTCTCATAGTCGCAGCGCTTGTACATGTATGGTTTGAAAAAATTCACCCCTTTGTCGACGGCAACGGGAGAGTGGGCAGACTTCTGAGTGCATTACTCTTGACTAAGCACGCGTATGGTTTTAGTGGGCTTGTACCTATAGAGGAGTACCTGGATACGCATCGTGATATGTATTACGGAGCACTCCAAAAAGACACGCAGGATGTCACAAAGTTTGTGGAGTTTTTTCTGACAGCTCTCTACGAGCAAGCCAAAATATCACTCGCAGAAGCAAATAAACCTGCAACTCTTGACCCATATGAGAGACTTTTACCCAGGAGAGCAGAGATTGTGAGAATAATCGCAGATCACATGCTGGTCTCATTTGATATGCTTGCCAGACGCTTTCCCACGGTTCCTAGTAGGACCCTCCACTATGATATTTCCCAACTCATCAAAGATGGGTATGTCCTGAAAAAAGGAAGCACAAGGGGAGTAGTGTATGGGGTCAAAAAAAATTAAGATGTGTTGGATTGTTGCTTACGAAATTGATAAATTATTTCTCTAAATGGACAGAGTTTTCCTAAATTTCCAGCAAGTCCCGGGGTATCAAGATACTTGTCCATCTCTCCAGGTGGAATGTCTCCCGTTTGGGCCCAATATACACAGGGTAAAGTAGGATCTTCCTCATGGGCAGCACGGCAATATGGCTGGCGACACTCGGGAAATAATGTTGGGTCTAAGTCAGGAGTTGTCATAAGTGCATTAATTATTGAAAAGATTTTAGCATATTCAGCATTTTGTTTTCAGGGTGGTGCGTTAGCTTTTAGAACTCAGGCAGGGTAAAAGTAGAAAGCAAAACCTATTTCTTATGCTATAATCTCCCAAAATATGCATGAATTACACGTAATCAACGGAAATATACTCCCAGATGAATATGGGCGCCTCTTAAAATCAATACTAGGCAGATTCGAAGTCAATGCAGTAAATCATCCAAGACTAGTTGATGTATTAGAGCAATTGAGTCCAGATGATACATCAATATGGGTCGTAGGTACAGGAGTTGATGGATGGGCGCTTACCCAAGAGCAAATCATTGGTGCCCTGAGAGATGCTGCTCCTAAAAGTGTAGTCATAGCTTTAAGGGGCCCAAACCAAACAAGTGTAGAGGGGTTGATGGACTACGGTTCTAGTATAGTCGCACATCAAGCATTGGAGGTTGATGCTCAAGATTTTGAAATGCGTAGAGTTTTGGACTGGGCATTTACCGAGCAACAAACACTTCGCAAATAAGTGCTTTTAGAAAATGAAATTTTTTGTAAAGAATTGATACAGTTTGTAGAAATTTTTACATTTATTTATAGATACTTCAATACATGATTTTTTATGAAAAATGAGTAAATCCATTCGAGAGCCATCCGTGCGAGAGCTTTTTGCAAGTCTGCGACTCCTTGTCTATATTTGGGTGTTAGTTGATACTGATAGAAGATTTCCGCAGATTACTTTTATACTTCTGTTTTTTCCTTATCGAAAAATCTAAAAAAATTACAGCAACTATGCATCCTCATGTAAGTTTTACAATCATGATTTTGGGCTGTACAATAGGCCGGTTATGTATATGAAATATATTTTCTTAGACGAAAGCGGGGATTTGGGGTTTTCAAAAGCCAGTAGTAGCTGGTTTCTTTTTACGATTGCCATCGTATCAGATCCGCGAAGTCTTGAGCGTGTAGTAAAAAAGGTATGGAAGTCCCTTCGCACTAAGCATAAACACTTGGGCGAGTTACATGCATATCATGCTGACGAGGGCACACGCCTTCGTATTCTTCGGGGGTTAGCTGGCATTACAGATCTGAAAATTATGACGATTATTCTCAATAAAAAGAAGGTGTATGCAGATTTGCAAAACCAAAAAAATTACTTGTATAACTTTACCGCAAATATGTTACTAGACAGACTATACGCGCAACATGCACAGTTAGTGAGTCAGTCGGTGCATCTTTATGTGGACAAAAAGGATACCAAAAAGTCACTGCAAGAAAATTTTGTACAATATCTGCAAGCATCAGTTGGGAACAGGGCAAAATCCCCATTGCATATAGAGCTTCATAGGTCTCATGAGAACAAGTCACTACAAGCCATCGATTTTGTATCATGGGCAATATTTCGAAAGTATGAACGAGGTGACGATACATACTACAACCTGATAAAAGATAAAATAGGAGATGAACGGAAGCTTTTTGGCTGAATATACAAGAAAGCCTCTTGCTTTACCGGGACGCCTTAGAGGTATCCCAACACAAGAGGTCTTACTTCTTATGTATAATTATACAACTTTTTCTCTGCAAAATCAACCATTTTAAGGCTAAAATGAGGGAGAAATCTTATTGTGTTTACTTTTTGAGAAAATTCCACGGTGTTGCTCGCATGACCTGGTAAACAGCTACAGCGGTTTTGCCGATTCTAGCTATATCTTCTAATTGAAGTCTTGGCACATCCATCTGAGTGTAAATAAATCGTGCCAGATCGAAGTCTTGTTTGGCTATATTAGTTAATGCTTCATAAATAGTATTCGAGTCTTCTTCTTTATCTGAATCGTCAGGAAAAAGCATTTCTTCAGAGTCTAACCGCTCTCTTGTCGTTAAAGGTGGTTGACCTGATTCATACTGCTCGGAGTTTACGCGCATTTGGGGATTTACCGTGCTTTCAGCTTCTAGCTGATGGAGCATATAAAGATACGTAACTGTGGCAGTTCTTACCACAAGCGCTGCTTCTGCATCTGCTCCGTTTGGGAGTGCATCACCCATGATCGTAGATCCTATATACTCACAAATGTCTGGATGCTTAGCAGCCAGAATCCGCATTTTATCAATAGGTCCTCCAAGGGTTTGGTCATACGCTGCCTCAAGTGCCAATAAAGCCATAGATTGACGAGCGTCAGTTCTCTGCAAGCCGTCTCCAGCAGGTGGTGATCCATCAGTAGCCATATGTTATGTAAAACATATCATGATAGTGATAAGCACTCAAGTGCATGTATATTGTGAAGATAAAGTAAATTGCAATTTATTTATATAACTATTTAACAATGCAACAATTGAGCAATATATCAATTTAACAATTTAAGCAATTTAACAGTTTAACAATTTTGTTCCCTGCCCCTCCCAAGCTCAAAACTGATACAAATTGCTTAACTTAAAAAATATATAGATATAGATTTACCTATTTTTTTACTAATCTGTTAGTGCTATAAAGAGCAGAAAATTATTGAGTTTATTGAAATCCTATAGTATAATAAGGTATGACACACCCAGATTCCTCACGTTTATATTTTGAGCAAATTTTCGGCGATCGAATTCCTGGTATATATGAATTTTCACCAGAAGATATTTTGCGTCGCAAAGGAGATATTATTTCAAAGCTCGTTGACGGAGGTATTGATTATTTACGTGCGCCTACATTTCCAAACCCAAAAATTAATGATTTAATGACACTGTTTTGGCGACTCGTTGGTAACAGAAAATCAAATATTATGCTCCTGGATCAATCCCTCCCTGGGCTTTTTGCCTGGATTGAGTTTAATGAAGGACAGACAGTAGGTAATGTAATTGTTCCTACAAATTATTTGGATCTATGGAAGGCTATGCCACTCCATCATTTGGGAGGACTTGTGTATACAGCAAGTGAAATCCAAGATTGGTGGAATGGAAAAGTTTTGGCTAAAGCAGAGATGATTGCACGGGCCAGAGCGTATGAAGCAGAGTATATTATTACCATGGGCGAACAAACTAGTTTTCAACTATCACCATATCAAGAAGCTGTACTCAAACAGTACCCCAGGGGTTTAGATAGTTTACCTGATGTTATGAGATATCCTGTGCGAACTTTCTCGTCGGATGATACACCTATTCAACCTTTTTAATGTAAAATCATATCGTCATTTCAAGTCACTCGTGGCCTTTTGTTTACCAAAACTTTTGATTTACATATATAGTAAATTATTTATTTCCTCGTAAGCTGTCCATCATACGAGATATACTTGTAAAGTAAATAGCATACATCAAATGTGAAAGTTATTTTTCCTAGTGCATACTACAATATGACACAATTTCCGTGACCAATCAGATTTTCCATAATCGCCTTGCGATAAATGAATCCAAAAAACCCATCAAATAGCTACTTGCCTACTAGCCTACCGGCTACTTGTCCACCTGGCTACCAGCTACAAGCTACGAGCTACCTGCCTACCTGGCTACCATCATCGGACTATCACAATATTTGGTAGTTCTCGACAAGCTCGAACAAAAAATCTAACAATGAAACAACTTGCCTCGCCATCAGGCGGGTGGAACAATAGAGCAATGGAACAATTTAACCCCACTTCGCCCCGCCTAGGCGGGGCTACGTTAGGGGTAAACAATTTAACAGTTTAACAATTTAACTATGTAACAATATATTTCTACCGGCCACCTGGCTACCTGGCTATCAGCTACCAGCTACAAGCTACTTGCCTGCCCCCCACTGCCCCCGCGATTCTCTCCCTGGGTTTAAAACTGGTACAATACATACCATAAAGGTGGTATGCATATAGTCTACCTATGAATCATATATCAGAGTCGGAAACGAGACGTGAAATTATCGATAAAAATCTTCTGAAAGCAGGGTGGAGCATTCACGATCCATCACAGATATCAATAGAGTTTGATATATATTTGGGTGAGGGCACTACGGAGGAGGAATTTAAAACCGAATTTACGGACCACCAGTTTGTCGACTATTTACTTCTGGGAAAAGATGGCAAGCCCCTGGCTGTCGTAGAAGCAAAGAGGACATCCAAAGACGCGCAGGTTGGTAAAGAACAAGCGCTCCAATATGCCAAAAACATTGAAGCAAAATTAGGCGTGGATCGGCCGTTTGTATTTTACACAAATGGATACGAAACATTTTTTTGGGATTCGGAAAATTACCCACCGCGAAGAGTCTACGGATTTCCAACACGAGATGATCTCGAGCGATTACGATTCTTGCATAAAGAACGATCTCCACTGTCAGTTGAGCTCATCGATCCTGCTATTGCAGGCAGACCTTACCAAATCCAGGCGATCCGGTCAGTGCTTGAAGGTATTGAGTCCAGTAAGCGTAAATTCCTGCTCGTGATGGCCACAGGCACAGGTAAAACGCGTATGTGTCTCAGTCTTATAGATGTGCTTACGCGTGCCAAATGGGGACAGCGAGTGCTCTTTTTGGTCGACCGTATCGCTCTGGGTGAGCAGGCGCTTGAGGCATTTAAAGATTTTTTGCCAAACGCACCGCTATGGCCTAAGCAAGGCGAGAGGGTATTTTCAAAAGATAGACGAGTCTATGTGGCTACATATCCCACAATGCTTAATAT
>CAZPNL010000063.1:0-6658 GCA_964588145.1 uncultured Gammaproteobacteria bacterium | reverse complement strand
TGTTAAATCAAGAAGAAACTACACTTTTACCAACAAATTAGTTCTATTAAGCCTACAAAAACCCCAACACTAGCCCACCGCTCGGGCGCACGCAATAATGCGCATTTCATGCTTAAATCACCAACACAAACCCAATTTCTCCAAATAAATACTAAACCTCTAATTAACAAAGCTTCAAAGCTTCTCGTGCCCCCCCAATCGGCACTTTACAACAAGCCAAATCCAGTGGGATAATACACATATGGCAACGTTTACCGAATGTGCAAATAATAACGCCGGCATACCTGGTGCTGATGGGGTCGCTTCTATCTCCTGCCTTGAACCACTGTTTGTAAATATCGTCAACGCTGTTATCGCCCTCACGGGCATTGCACTTTTCTTCATGATCGTAGTTTCGGGCTTTAATTTTCTCTTTTCGGGAGGTGACCCTAAAAAGCTAGAACAAGCACGCCAAAGCCTCACCTACTCAGTCATAGGCCTGATAATCATAGCCACTGCCTACCTCATCATTCGCACCATAGCCTCGTTTACGGGCATAGAGGATATATTACATTTTAAAATCAACACGACACTGTTGCCTGGCACATATTTGCCACTAAATTATATTTAACAACATTTAGCGTCTCTATTTTTAGTTGTCTTGACGTGACAAGCTAATTTGAGAGATAATAGGCTAAAGATCATGAAAAAATTACTTTTCATCTTGCTAATCGCCCTCTTAGTGTTACCAACTATCCTTTTGCCTGCAAAAGCAGATTATGTATATGAAAACAATGGCGAGGCACTCAAAAGCGCCGTCCAAGACGATGTCCTCAACGCCCAGGGTGCCACTGCAGGCCATGTGGAGTATGTGCTTACAAAGCTAAACGCAGATATGGGAGGCTGCATAGAAGGTCACACTTGCCCGTTGGGCTCATACAAAAACGACCCGAAGTATGCTCAATTCCTCAATAACAAAAGTACACTTTCTACAGTTACAAATTCCGTCATGGCTATGTATGTCAACAAGCCAGCGAGCACTTACGCGGCGATCCAAGATTTAGGTGATTCTTATGGCCTTATCAACAAAAAAGCTTACGCACAAACCAGCGGCATAGGATTTGCGGGGCTGTCTCCTTTGCTTCCCATCTGGAAAGCATTTCGCAACCTCGCCTACCTCCTGCTCTCGGTGGTGCTAATCATCATAGGATTTATGGTCATGTTTCGCAAAAAGATTGATCCAAAAACCGTAGTAACTGTCCAAAGCGCAATACCTGGCATAATCATTACACTCCTACTTATCACTTTTTCCTATGCCATAGTAGGTTTTATGATAGATATGATGTATCTCATGATGGGTCTTACAACATCCATATTAACTCAAGTTGATAGCGTCGTTGCCCCAGACAAATTGTTTCAAGGCGTAAGTGGCTCAGATTTAACAAGTGGAGGCTGGGGAGCATTATTTAATGCAGTGTTTGGGACGAGTATACGCACAATAGACGACATTTATAAAGTTTTTTTTCCAGACCAACTAGGGTATGGCCTCACTGCCGTCGGTACTGGTACTGCTGTCTCACTAGGATTACTATCTATTTTAAATCCTATACAAGCTGTTGGGGTTGTCCTTATTGCTGCGCTTCCATTAACTATTATACTTGTAGCCACAATATTTATCTGGATTAGACTACTTGTTGCTTTGCTCAATGCATATATCAATATAATTATTTCGCTTATTACAGCACCAATCCAATTATTATTTGGAGCACTTCCCGGCAACAACTCATTTGCAGCATGGTTTACCAACTTACTAGCAAATCTACTCGCCTTTCCCATAACTGCTGCAATATTGATGATCTCCTCAATGCTCGCATCTGCAGCAACACATGGTCAACTATGGGTTGCGCCCATGGTTACAAGCACTGGTTTTGGTATTACAGGACTTTTATCACTAGGATTTATGGCTACTATTCCGTCAATACTTGGAAGCGTAAAAGAACTCCTGAAAGCCAAAGCAGCAGTTGAGGCTGGTCCAGGCGCCATCCTTGGACCTGTAGGTCATGGCGTGGGGTCAGTCATGCAGCTTGGCTACCAAGCATCTATGATCGCCTCTCCATTTCTCCACAGACAAACACCAAGCACACCTCAAGCTAGACAAACAGACGCGCAACGTGCAGGAATTGCCGCAGCTCAAGCTGTTGTAGCAGGCAACCCTCCAGCTGGATCAGGACACCCATAACAAACACCCAAAGCATCCCTCAATGGAATAAGCCACATATATACAATATCCACGACCACACAGTAACAAGCATAGAATTAATCATTCTTCTTGCGGCAATCTGCCAACGAAATCTACCATTTCCACACCTTTCCATCAACAAGCGAGAGAATCAAAATGAATTAAGCATTGCGCTTAAAGGTCTCCAATTGCACAAAATCTGCAGTCAGCATCGCTGACGTTGAAAAAAACAGCACAACAAGCAACGGAAAAAGTCAAAACAGAAAAAAGAATTATTGCCCAAAATTACCCACCTCAAAAGAGTCTAACTATACCCCATATGTATTACACTGTATTGTATTCAGATTCTTTTGGTACTCACTAAGGCATCCCCATAAACATCAAATCATCACAACAACACTACACCCATAAGCCTTGAAGCACACATTGAGATGCTTTACACACAAACCCAAGAAGACACAAGGAAGTAAAAAATTCACCACTTAGATATCAATGATGCCCACCGCCACCAGATTTTTTCGACTCTTCGTCCACGGCTTGAGATGTCGCTAGCGCAATAGTTGCCAAAGGAACAACCCACCAATATTTACGATATGTAGCAAGCACTCTGTAACCAAAACCCGTACGATATTTTGTTTTCAATCTACTCAACAGATGCGGATTATTTACAAACATAAACCTATGTTCTGCTGCAGCCAATATTCCTGCAATCTTAAATTCATCCCATGCATTCCCCTCTGGTCCACCTAGCTGTACGGATGGAGATATGGCGCCTGCTAGAGACTGAGGCAAATGCATCAGCTTTCTTCCGGCTAAATTATTTTCCTCCAAAAAGTGTTTTATAGCAGGTATTCTTTCCACAATGGGTATATCTTCTAGCTCTATAGTGCCCAAATTCCTCATTAGTGATGTATATCCCGGTATCCATCCAAACGGAGAACGAATTGCCTTATTCTCATTGAAATCCAATACGACATCTAGAATTAATGCTGCCAATTTTTCCGCATCATCAGGTCCAGCATAACCTACAACAATATCCCTCAATTCTTGAATCTTTAATATAGTATCAACTTCTTTTCCAGGCATTGGCGACAACAGGTCACCTTTATTATATAGAATATCAAACATAACATCTCTTGCCTTTGACATATTTATAAAATCGTTTATTCGCCTCTCCTGGGTATATAATCCAACTTTTGTATAGTTTGATTCCTTCCAATTAAAATCTGAGGAAACAAGTGGAATCAAATTTTTAAACCCATGTTTTGCAAAACGCTCTAAACGCGTACCGCCGGAACCCACCCCCTCATTCATATAATTTTTCAAATACACCATCACGTTATAATATTTCTCATCACTGCCTGGAGGCCGATCCTTCAGACCTACAGCATCAAGCATTTTGGGTACTACAAGATCAAAATCTGCTCTATTTGAAAAATCAAAAACCCTCGTCCTTGTTTCAGGGTTATCCCAGAGTGACATTTCCGCATTCGTCAAGGCTCGTTGAAACAACATCCAATCTCTCCCAGAAATATCTATATGCAAATCATCTCGAAGTTTATTATGAAACTCAGACCCCAAATAGGATATTATCGCGGCTGGTTTTCGCATGATCGCTTTTTCAACCAATCGCTTTTTCTCTTCCAAAGTTTCTGCAAGTTGAAATTGGATACCTATACCCTCATTTTCAACTAACGATGCTTTTGAAAGCTTACCTTCTTTGATAAGTCTCATTAACTCAGCTACCATCGGATCTCTGATAGCGCGTTCGTTTCTCCAGTTTGTAGATACATTCGTTAAACCTGTCGCAAGCACCTCTGGACGCAACACCTCGGTATACGCCATTCCCAACTCTTCCTGAGCGTAGTCCATTACAACGCGCCACTTTGGCTTCCCCTCTTTCCCGGCTTTGGCTAATTTATTTTTCCACTCTTGTGACCCATTTTTCATAATGTCATAACCAGCGTGTTCCATGGCCTTTGAATACAACATGTCCGATGTCACTTTACCCAATTTACCACCCAATGAAAACCTAGATTCAAATAAACCTTCGTTTATGGCGCGTACTATAGGTTCAGCAAAACTTCCTTCCATAACATATTTTGCAGTTCCAGATTTTGTACTCAAACCCACCTCGGGCGCAATTGCCATGCGCGCAGCTATTTCCATTGCCTCACCTGATCCAATAGCTAGATTTCTAGCTGCCCATATAGCATCTTTAATTTTCCATTCAATATCCTCGAGTCTTTGTGGGTTGTCTTGGAACTCTGGTTTTGCTCGCAAATACCCAAGCAAGCGCTCTCGAATCTCTATCTCTATGGGCGATAATCCCCTATTCGCATTAAATGACTTACGGTCGTATGCCTCAATATTTTGATGTTCATTAAGCGTATACTTTCGCCACAAAACATTTAACTCATCCTTAATCACAGCCATTCGAACTTCATTTTCCCTCATTTGCTCCGGTGTAAGCCCGAATTCACCAGGATATTTATTTTGAAACTCTAAATCTCTATATTCTTTATTTTTATAGGCCATCTCATCAAACTTTCTAGTATCTGCAGTCATGTACTCATCTTTTAATATAACTCCATCACCCACAAAATCTTTTTTTAACTGAATTTCACGCCATAACATGTATTGATCCTCTGTTAGAGCGCCCCTGCCTCCAGGCACATCTTGTGAAGCTTTTTCTTTTAATAGCAGTAATAACTCTTGTCGAGACAATTCATGTTCTTTTGCCAAATGCTCCAAGGGTTCAGAAAAATGATGATGATGAAATGGATTTGCCACCTTAGTATCAAGCCACTCTTTTGCTTCAAACCATTTAACAGCCCTATTCTCCATCCAGTTACGCATCGTGTCACTATAAAGCGACCGTGTATACTCTACCAAATCGTACTCAAGCAGATCTTCAAAGTCTCTTGTACTTATAGACTGAAACGCCTTTAGTTTCATCTCCAAATTTCCACCCTGAGATAAACCCTTTACTATGCCATCTATGCGACCAAACGACTCCCAACGTTTTTTTAATCGCCTCGTGACATATTCTTGTTCATCGCCCCATAACCATGACGTAACTTTTTCAAACTCATTCCATATTTGCTCATCTGTAAAACTTGGACGTGACTGATCCTTACCCATTTCATATATGTCCTGTCTAAATTTCGATAACCACTCAAGTTGTGACTCTTGACCACCCAGTATTAAAGTCAAATCATCTTGGGTTAGCCCGCGAACATCAGTTAAAATTTCACCAATTTTTCGATGATCATTTTTGAAAATCCTTCGTTTTTCCATATCCCACTCTATCACCCTGCCGCCATCAATAGCTTCTTTTTTTCGCTTATCATACGCTGCTTGTTCTGCGTTATTTCTTAAGCGATCTGAATGCTCTACCATCTTGTCCACTCGAGAAATTGCCTCCTGCAGTTCATCGCCGGGAACATTATTGCGATACCCTATATCCGCAAGTTCCCTCAAATATTGCGTGATAACGTCACGATTTTCATATAGCCTCGGATTGTGAGCAATTTGAAAGTTTATCTCTCGTAACTTTTCACGTAGTTGAAGATTTTTTATTTTTTCATTATTGTCATTTTCATCAAGCACTTTTTCGACCACCCTTGGCCCTCTATCTGATCCACCCCTTGCACCACCTGTAAATGCAAAATCCAACAACGCTGGGTCAAGCGGCTCCTCCATTGGCATAACCACAACCTGCTCCCTCACACGCGCAAGCACTTGAGCAAGTTCTGCTTGTGCCTCGGCCGACTCTTTCAAAGTGACCGATCGCCACAACGCCTTTGATCCTTGATGAATTACATATCTAGCATCAGCACGAAGAGCTGAATCAGCCATAAGTATTTCTTCCAAAAATTCAGCAGCAACAGCACTATGCTGTAGATTCGCCTTCTGCGCAATTTGATAAAATTTATCAGTTGATGGAGCTTTTTGTACCACCTCCTGTAATCTCTTTTGAACATCTTGAAAGGAAGGGGCTGCTTTTGCTAAATTTGCCTCTTTCACAATCATCCTGACTGCCAAGCTTGGTTGCTTTTTCAAAACATCAACAAACTCTTTTGCAGCTTTTTGCTTAGCTGCAACAGCTCCTTTGGCAGACTCCACTGGAGACGACTTAGGTGACTCGACTTTCGGAGGCGCTTTTACTGCTTTTGGCTCAGCCCGCGCCATGCCTGATACTAATTCGGTTATTCCCATAATAAATTTACATTTTTCTTATTCTACCGCCCTTTTGGTCAACTATCAAGCTCTATGAGGCTAAATATATAGTAGTAGATATTCACAGCAATTGCCACATGAGGATCCCTCGAGAATATCTTGGTCAGCTACTCAAATGGATTCACAGCAGTTATGCCTGGAATATGCACAAAATCTTTGGTATTTACTGTCAAAATCTGACAAATATCATTGTCGAGC
>CAZPNL010000062.1:0-7434 GCA_964588145.1 uncultured Gammaproteobacteria bacterium | reverse complement strand
CTAGAGGAATGCGTAAGAGGATGAAAATACCAACAATTTTGTTCTATTTAGCCAAAATTTATGAGAATGTTCAGGGGTCGTAGGTTGAACGCAGTGAAGCCCGCAAACGAGGGGCCAAATCCTACATCGTCCACAGCACAATAATCATTTCTAAATTACTAAGCCACTAAATAACTATACCTCTAAACTTCTAACTAAACTCTAACCCCTAAACTCTCCCTTTCCCATTTACCCCAATCTCTCATCCCTACACCCACCCTGCGCTCCCTTATTGCCTTTACTTTAAAAAACAATTATTGTTATGAAGAGAGATAATTTTTTGCTTTTTTACTGCCCATGCTGACAAATGACGAATTATTTGCAATCCTAGATAAAAGCTTGATCATTGAACATGATCAACTCGTGCAAATCCAAGCACTTGCCCAACAGGATCAAATCAGCCTATATCGTGCTATATGTGATAGCGGCAAAGTAAATGACGAAACACTCGGTCAAGCCATAGCTACAGGTTTAAACTTACCGTTCATATCTCTTTCGAAGGAAACTATCGCGCAGGATGTCTTTCACATAGTACCTTCTCGCATTGCCAGAAAATACAAAATTACCGTTTTTGCTCGCGATCCTAACGGCATCAAGCTAGCCACCTCTGACCCCAAAAATATCCCGTTATTTGAAATGCTTGTCAAAAAGACAAATTCCAAAATTTCACTCTATTATGCAACCGAGCGCGATATAGACGACGCGATCACCCTCTACAAAAAAGTACTGCAAAAAACGATCGATGAGCTCTTATCAGAAGAAATTGAAAAAGCCAGACTGACCAAAAGTGACGATTTACCTATTGCGAAGATAGTAGATGAGTTGATTCGCGCAGCCTATGAGGATAAAACATCTGATATTCACATTGAGCCTGAAGAAAAAAATTCCCTTGTCCGTTTTCGTATAGATGGGGTACTCCACGACGTGCTACAAATTCCCATAGAGCTCCACGATCGCATCATCACGCGTATCAAAGTACTTTCAAACCTGCGTACAGATGAACACATGTCAGCCCAAGATGGCAAAATGCGCTTTAATGCCGACGCTGATGAACTGGATATACGTATATCACTTCTACCTGTCGTCAACGGTGAAAAGGCGGTTCTTCGACTTTTAGCCTCTGGTTCACGCACATACACACTATCGGAAACTGGTATGACAGATGCAGATGTAGCCAAAGTGCGTCGTGCTTATGGCAAATCATTTGGAATGATTTTATCTACAGGACCTACGGGTTCTGGTAAAACCACCTCAATATATAGCATTTTACGCATACTCAATACACGTGAGCGAAATATTCAAACGATAGAAGATCCAGTTGAGTACCGCATCAGAGGCGCCAATCAGGTGCAGGTAAATGTGAAAGCCAATCTTACCTTTGCAAATGGACTTCGCTCTATACTCCGTCAAGATCCCAATGTCATCTTTGTAGGAGAAATCCGGGACTCAGAGACTGCAGGTATCGCTGTCAACGCAGCCCTTACTGGGCATCTTGTGCTTTCAACACTTCACACCAATGACGCAGCCACAGCACTACCACGTCTGACGGACATGAAAGTGGAACCATTTCTTGTCGCATCTACTGTAAATAGCATCATAGCCCAACGTCTGGTCCGCAAAATTTGTGATATGTGCAGAACCAAGCTGGATATCCCACGCTCTGACCTCGAAAAGAATTTTTCCAACATTACCCTTACAAAACACTTTGCAGACGATCAAACTATATCACTCTTTAAAGGTGCAGGTTGCAAAATCTGTCGAAACACTGGCTACCAAGGAAGACTTGGTATATATGAGGTACTTGAGGTCACAAATGAAATCAGAAGCTTGATTGCCAATAAAATTGATGCAGAAACTATTAGTAAAAAAGCCATAGAAAGTGGTATGAATACTATGATCGATGACGGACTCGAAAAAGCCAAAAAAGGACTCACAACCATTGAAGAAATCCTGAGGGTATCTAAGTCTGAAAATCAGACAGAGAATATGTAGCTTTATGAAAAAATACGATAAAATCACTATCTCTGACAATGACAAACTGACGCTTATTGGTAACATGTCCACTATGCTTGTGGCTGGACTTCCTATCATTGAAACAGTCAACTCACTTTTAGAAGATGCCAAAGGAAATTTGAAAGTCATACTCACAGTGTTCTTAGATGACATGATGCAAGGAGAACATCTCCATGTATCTCTTGCTAAATTCCCGCGCGTTTTTGATAAAGTAACAGTAAATATCATCAAGGCATCAGAGGCCTCAGGCTCGCTAGATGGAGCATTGGTGGACCTTAGAAAAACGATCCAGAAAAGCATCGAGTTTCACGACCGTATCATGTCTGCTGTCATGTATCCTGCATTTGTCATGGTTGTATTCTCATTTGTGTTACTGAGTATGCTTGTATTTGTGGTGCCCAAAATGAATGAGATATTTGTCAAAATGAAAGTGGATCTCCCTCTACAAACTAAAATACTCGTATTTTTATCAGACCTCATTGTCAGTCAAACTGTAACATTTTTAGTGATGACTGCCATCTTAATCGCGCTCATGATTTTTCTCTATAAAAGAAATCGACTTGCACTTACCTCATTTTTCTTTTCATTTCCCCTTATTCGTGATCTTGTAAAGCTTATTGATATCACAGTTATCTCAAGAAGCCTACACCTCATGCTTTCATCCGGAATACCTATCACTCAAGCCATAGATTTATGTAAAGATAGTGCACTCAAGTCTGAGACTCGCAAACTTCTTGAGAAAGCTTCAGTAATGATCTATGGTGGCCACAAGCTATCAGAAGGGTTACGCTCCCGCAAGGGGTATATCCCTTCCCTTATGGTCAAACTCGTAGAAGCAGGTGAAAAAACAGGAACCCTTGAAAAAAGTATGTTAGATATTTCTGAGTATTTCGATTATCAAGTCAGCACCACGCTCAAAACCATGACCACACTCCTTGAGCCAATCATGCTTGTGACCGTTGGTGTTGTTGTGGGAGGCATGATGCTCTCGATCTTATCACCAATTTATGGACTTATCGGGCAAGTGGGTAAACAATAATAAGAGTGGATTTACACTCATAGAATTACTGACTGTAATAGGTATTATTATCATCATTACGACAGTATTTTCCGTGAGTTTTGTACGCAGTCAAAATCAGTCTCTGGCTGCACATTTACTTTATACACTTGTCACAGACATCAAATCTCAACAGACCAAAGCTATGAGTGGTAGTACTGATATAGATCGCAATAGACAACCATTTGGTTTACATATAGGCACATATGCATACACGTTATTTATTGGATCAAAATTTAAAGAATCTGATCCTACAAACCAAAAAATTGATATAAATAGTGAGTTCATATTAGAAACCAGATTTCCTGAGAAAGATATTGTTTTCCAGCCATTATCTGGCGAGTTAGACAAATACAATGCCAATCTCAATACCATTACAATCCATGAAGTACGCTCCAACACAGATACTGTAATTAGTTTAAATCAATATGGCGTCATCACACAAATTTCAAAACCACAATAAAGGCGCAATGCTCATCGAGCTTCTCGTGGCTCTTGCGCTCAGCTCACTGATTCTCCCAGTACTTTTGGGTGGGTTAGTTACTTCCATGAATGGCAAGCAGCAACAAAAAATGCGTTTACAAGCCACGACTCTATTGCGTGAGCAAAGAGAAGCTCTCCGCGCTCTCGAAAATACAGGTTGGTCAAATTTTAGTGGATTAAATACAAATACACATTATTACACATTTATAGATGGCAACACCTGGAGTATAAAAACGGGAGAAGAAACAATAAATAATATTAAAAGATACATTACTATAGAGGATGTGTATAGAGATGTAAATGGTGCCATCGTTACATCCGGAGGGAGTATCGATCCATCAACTAAACGAATTATATCTTTTGTCATTTGGGATGGTGGGTATGGTCCAACTCAAGTATCAAGTGAATTTTTTATTTCAAGGACAGAAAATACGACAAAAGTTGAAACATCAAAAGCTCAATTTGATTTAGGTTCATTTACAGACGTAGCTTCAAAAGAGGATATAGCTGCAGGAGACGATGGAGGAATCATACTCAAAGCAAATCAAAATGTAGGATGGTGTAATCCATTATTAAAAAATGAAGTAAACTTAAATCCTATGTCTTTGCGCACAGGCAAAGATTCATCTCGTGTGACATATTATTATGATGTAAAAAACCCTACTTCTCCAATTTCAAATCTCTATATTGAGGGAGGGCAAAGCAATTCTGCGTCAACAATTTCTATGACACATATCGCTATAACCGGAGATGAACCGCCTATTCCGACTATTGTTGGTAGATTCAAAGGTTTCACAACATCTGACATAGTAGTAACAAACGATGGTAAATTTGCTATAGTGACAACGGATAAAACTCCTTCTGCTGGCAATAAAACGATCGCGTATGGTATTGATTTACAAACTAAAAATCAAAATAATGAATATACTTCCTATACCGCAATAAATGAAAACATTACCGTTGGTGGTCGCACTGTAGCGCTAGACAATAACATCTTATACGTCACGACCTCAAATAAATGGATACCTGGCACTCCAAATGGTCATAATGAATATTATTTATATGTATACAAAATAGACACATCTACTAACACTTTTTCATTTTCAAAATTAGGCGGTCCATATCTACTTGTAGGTTCATATGCAAATGACTCATATATTAGCAAATCAAATGGAAAAACATACTTGTATCTTACGATCGATGGCACATCATATGAGGTTGCTATTTATGATGTGACAAATATTGCAAACGCCATAATTACACCCGCACCTACACCAATCTTAATTGAAGGTAATCAATACTGGACAGAAACTTCAAGATCTATAGACCTAGATGATAGAAGTCAATACGAAGGTGAAAATGGTCTTAATGTTTATGTAAATCCAAATGACACAAGACTTTTTGTATCTATAGATGTTGCATTTGATTTATCAGAATTTTTTATGATTGATGTTTCGTATAAACCCAGCCTATCTGAGGTAGCAAATGACGTAAACAAACTAGCTGATCTTAATTGTAATTATAAAAATGTTAAAAGTGGCAATAAATGTATTGCCACATATGAGGCACATGGAATTCAACCACATTCATCACGAGTTGTTTTGGGTGAAACACAAGCACTTATTGCAGGTGTAGATGTTGATGGCTCAAATAGTAGACAAGCAACAACAGATGATTTAAATGCCGAAGAATATCAAGTTATACGAATAACCGACACAGCCACAACCAAAAGCTTAATTCGTTGCGGCGGTATGCAATTTGATTATGGCACAAATGGAGGAATATATGGCATGACCACCATAACTACTACAAACAATTATTCTTACGCATATCTACTTGGTCACGATGTAACAAATTCAGTTGATAAAGTTATCATTCTCCAAGGTCCACCAGAAGGATCATATCACAACGAGGGTACATTCAAATCAAATATACAAGATTTAGGTACAAATGTTACCTTTAATAAGATTATCACAAATGCAAATTTGCCTGAAGGCACGGGTGTCAAATACCAAGTAGCTATAACTACTGCCAATTCGGGTAGTTGTCCAACCCTAGACAGTGACTACACCTATGTAGGACCAGACAGAACAAAAAACACATATTTTAACAAAACAGGTCCTTTACCCCTTGGAACCACTGACAAATATTCCAATCCAGGTAGGTGCGCCAAATATAAAGCTATTCTTTCCTCAACTATACCTGATAAAACTCCAGAAGTATATGATGTCACACTCAATTATGCTCCATAAAAATACGCGTAGAAATACAAAAAAAGCAACATATGGCTTTACGTTGATGGAAGTTGTCATCTATATGGCACTTTTTACTATCATGATGACTACACTCATGAGCGTGTTTTATGCCATACTTGATACACAACTTGATTCAGAGGCCACAGCAGCTGCTGAGGCTGATACCAGGTATGTCTATATGCGTCTTGCCTACGACATACTTCGGAGTTCTAAAATAGAAAATCCCTCAAGCGTGGGTGACGCAGGTAGCACTCTAAAATTGCAAATAGGAGGCGTGCTATATATCTACGAGCTTATCAATAAAAATCTCATGCTTACAGTCAATGGAGATTCTGATAATAAAATTCAAATAAATAGTGAAGCCACAGTTATCGAGGCACCACTATTTCGCAAGCTTGGTACGGCTTCTAAACCAGCAGTAAAAATACAAATGACAGTACGCAGCAGAATGTCAAAATTTTCTGTTACAGAAGCCAGAGAAATTAATTCAACCATAAGCCTGCGCTAAATCAATACTATGAAAAAAAACATAAAACAACAAAAAAAACAGGGAATGGCACTTGTAGTGCTGCTTTTTTATATGGTAATTGCTATCAACGTCACCGCAGCAGCAGTCATCATGCTTATCATAAATTCTCAAAATGCCTTGAGATCTGAAAGGGGCGAGATAGCACTTACCCTAGCAGAAAGTGCTACGGAAAACGCATATCTACGTGCCCTTCGTGACGATGCGTACACTGGAGAGACGCTGACAACAGGACAGGGAACCACTACAATAGTAATCACAATATCAGGAAATACAAAAACTATCAAAACCACATCCATATCTGGACCATTTACGAGAAGTATCGAGGCAACTATGAAAAATACAAATGGGGTATGGAGCTATGATTCATGGGAGGAAAAATAGAAAGGGAGGAAATAGGATATGTTTAATAATAAACCAATTTTACTTTTTGTTTTGGATAGAAATAGTATGAGTATCGGTGGGGATGCATTTGAAACACCACAACGATATGAGATACCAAATACCATGTATTTCGATCTAGAGGTGACAAACTCCACAGCGCTGGTAGCGTTCATAGAAACGATACTCAGTAAAATAAAAATGGTCGGTAATCAATATGCCATCGTTTTTCATAATTCCATCGCATTTGAAAAAACACTCCCCAAAGATACAAAAGATATCCATGAGGCATCAGAAAGCTTCCTCGACCTAATACCTCTGGAAAAACGCATGTCCAAAGTGGTCAAACATGGCAATGATATGCTTGTTAGTTGTGTAAATTTAGAAATTTACGAACTTATCCAAAGAGTCATGCTCAAAAAAAATTGTGTGTGCAAATATGTCATCACCAGTACATCTTTGGATCCTAAAGTACCAGCGCTGCCTCTGACAGCACAGGTTGTGAATTATTTATCCAAAAATGTCACAAACCTACATAATATGACGCTTGTGAAAGGCGAGTTGGCATAAAGAGAAATACAACCAACCTATTTTGTCATCCTCGACCCCGATCGAGGATCCAAAGAGCTAATATTCGGATTCTCGTTTTCACGAGAATGACATAGCTGGATAAGTTCTCG
>CAZPNL010000061.1:0-7587 GCA_964588145.1 uncultured Gammaproteobacteria bacterium | reverse complement strand
GGTGTTGGTGTATTTGTAGGGGTGCTGGTAGGAGCACTCGTTGCTGTTGGTGTGAAGTTAGGCATATCTGTAGGTGTAGGTGTGTCTGTTGGTGTGACTGATGCTGTCGGCTGTGGGATGATACCAAAGTTGACACTTGTATCTGCGCTAACTGAAATTGTTTGAGGGTGTGCTGTAGTAAATATATAGCCATCTGGCAATGCAATCGTAACATCATAAACACCTATAGCAACATCTGTAAAAGTATAACCACCTTGTGCAGATGTTACTACCGTAATCTCGTCTGCTGCATACACAACTGGAAACAAACCAAATACTTGCATCGTAGGTGTTAAGGTGACTATCACTCCAGATTTGCCATTTTCTGTTTGATCCATCACACCATCTCCATTGGAATCAATATAGACTGATCCAAAAATTGTATACGTTGGCATGGGTGAGTCTGTGGGTGTTGGAGTCACAGTTTCTGTAGGTGTTTGAGTAACAGTTGTTATCACAGTATTCGTCGGTGTACTTGTATATGTGGGAACTGTGGTGATCACAGCTGTTGGTGTAAGCGTTGGTGTATTTGTAGGTGTACCAATAGGCGTAGGACTATTTGTAGGAGTACCCACTGGAATAGTCGTTGGTGTTGGTGTTTGTACTACTGTAGGGGTTGGTGCAAATGTCTGCGTGGCAGTTGGGGTAAATGTTGGTGTATTTGTGGGTGGATTTGTCGGTGCCACTGTAGCCGTCTGAGATGCAGATGGCGTGGATGGATTTGCTGGATCAACTGTGGGCTCTGGAGTACTCGTGTATGTAGGCACAGTTGTGGATGTGGGTATTTGCGTATTGGTTGGCGCCAGAGTAAGTACGGGAGTACTTGTGACCGTATTTTCTGGGGTACTGGTAGGTGTTACTATTTCTGTAACCGCAACACTTGGAACAATTTCATCTGTAGGGCTTGGTGAGGGCACATCTGTTAAGCTTGCAAGTGGCGTAGGAGTATCGCCAGTAGTTGGTGTTGGGGATAGATTTGGACAGGTATTGTTTGGATTATATTCTTGTTGATATGAGTCTATAAAAGATGAATCAGATGGATCTGAAACTATAATAGTATAGAGAGAACAATTTGTAAGCGAAGCAATTTCACTTACAAGCTGCCCTTGTTCATTGATGGTAGTATTTGTTATTTGTAGGTGTGTATCACCTTCGTAAAGGGTTACGAGACTATCAAGTGTAAAATGATCCCCCGAAACAATAACCTGCATTTGACCAGTACAATTTTGCTGAACGGCACAACTCACAAATTCCACAGAACTTATCATGGGAGCTAGTTTGGTCACTATGGGTGTAGCAGATGGGACCGAAGTTGGTGATCCATCAGGACTTATAGATATGTTTGGAGTACTTGTTGGTGAAACTGTATCTGCTCCCGAAGGAGTAGGTGTACTACTGGGTGTATTTGTATTTTCTTCAGGTGCTACTGTGATAGTTACATCAGTTGTAGAAACCACAGGTGGCACGACACTTTCGTCTGTAACTGTAATAGTTACGGTATGTGTGCCATATGTTGAAAATAGTATATCGACATCTTTTTGTGTAGGATCAACAAATGTATATGCTCCCCCATCTTTATTTTCCCAGAGATAGGATAAGGAGTTAATTTGATTATCACCATATGTAACTGTTGGGCGTAGTGACACCGCAAGGGGGAGCGTTCCCTGAAAATTTTGCGTCGTGGCAAATGTTACTTGAGGCTTGGTATTTTGCACGACGATGACAATGTCTGTATATGTTGCTGAGATTAAGTCTGTAGCTAAAAATCGAAATGTGTAGACCCCATCAGATAAGAAATTTACCGTCGCGTCTTTCAATTTATTGTTTGATATCAGTGCCAAAGGTGCAGGACCATTAAATACTTGCAGCCAACGCGTAGCGGGAATATAGCCAAGTGGTAAGCCATCATCGTTTGCAACCCCGTGAAGCAATGCCGTAGAGGGTCCAGTCATTTCATATGATGCAGATACTATAGGGGGCTGATTATCACTTATCTGTTGAGGTGGTAGCTCAGGGTTGTAATAAATATTTCCATATGCCGCCTCAAGTGCAGCGTCCTCACTCATATTAAACCAAATCCACTGAACATCAGCTTCTGTCAAATTTTCAAGAGGTGAGAGCAGACTGCTTTCGTTTGATTTTATACATCGAACAGTAAGTTTCTGATTTGCTGCGACAAGCTGTCGTATGCCTATAGTTTCATCTTTACATTGGACATCAACTGCTCCTTCGACTGTATAAAATTTATCTATACGAAACCCTTCCGCATCTGTGGAAAGTGCATGTCCAAAGGATGTACCACGCACAGTTGCAATGGTCGTATTTGACTGTGTCTCAAATGGGGTTTGTCTCCCCAGTACTTTGGCGACTCTGTTCCAAATTCTACCTTGACCTAACCCTATATCACCACCATTGTTTGCGTTCGGCTCATTTACGACAGTAACCGAAGAGTTCAAGTCTATTCTCGTCTCACTACCTGTTTGGTAAAGCAACTTAGCTCGAGTTTCACTATCTGTTTCAACCACTGATCCATTTGGCACAAATTGGCCATCTACTCCCAAATATTTTTCTTTCCCAGGCTCTGTCACCCAAGCCTGTGTACCTGAGTTTGATACATATTTAAGTATCGTACCTATGGGTAATTGAACGGGTGTCACAGTCGGCGATACAGCTTGTGAGGTATTGCTTGAGGTTGTAGCTCCTGTTGGTGTGGGTGTCGTAGTATTTGTTATGGAGCGTACTGCTACCGTTTTGACCAGTGGCGAAGGAGAGTTTTCAAAAATATTCGGCGACTCTAAAGGCTCAATCTTTGCTGTTGACTCCCCTTTGACATCAGATCTCGAAGTGTCTATAGACTCATTTTTTGATTTCTGCCCAAGCACAAACACAAAAATGGCTATCACCACAATCAAAAAAATACCCATTCGGAGCAATCGATTTCTAAATTTCATGAGTTAGGATTGATTTTGTGGCAATAGTTTAAAGAAACTGTGATCTAAATATGTATTTATAATACTTTATATATATATTTATTATATAATGTATATATATTCAATCAAGTACGCACCTTAAGGTGACTGAGGCCTGTTTACGCTCAAATGCCTACTTCTTTTTACTATAGGTTATCTAACTTTCTTAAATTCTTATTTCTATAGGTTTATTTTATACATTATTAATATTGCCATAAAGTTACCCTCGACCTTACGGTCGGGGATTTATGCCTTATACTTTAATACAACGCTTAAGAGTTGTGATATACATTTTTAAGACTGCTGATTACAATAAATAGTATATTTTATATTAGTATTATATTTTATATTTAAATTAATTTGTAGAATGAATAAAATATCGATAGCAAATCACAAACTTTTTGGCCAACTTTTTCCCGTAGCTGTTTGCTTGGTGCTTTTTCTCATTTTTATCGTTCTCACCAACATATTTATTTCGTACGGCATAAATCCATATAGCAATGAGAAAATTGAACTTCACTTGCATTTAATTGATGTGAGTGTTGGTTTTTTTCTTTACTTTGTCACGGCTATAGACTATGCCTTGATTGTTGGACGGATGCAATCAAAAAATCCTGGACTTTTGAAGCGATTTGCTATGAATGTATTTACCTGTTTAGGATGTTTTGTGGGGGTATCAGTTGTACTCTTTTTATGGGGATTTGCAAAGGAAATCACTTGGCTTATTGTGCCTCTTCTTGTTATTGCAGGCAGTGTCATGATCAAACTCGCATATGAAGGGCATGACTATTTTGCCTATGCACAAAGTATACCAGCCTTTATAAGAAATTTTACTATGATCACGCTACGAATCCTTTATACACCTACGAAAATATTTACTTTTTGGATGCCAGAACTTGGTTCTCCACGTGTGGAGAACATGAGTATTTGGAAGCTATCACAGTGGTCTTTTTTTCTCCCATTTATCATTGGTATTGATGATTTGGTTGGCTATATGGGGGCGATGACTATATACAATGCATATGGACTACTCTTTGGCATATATCTGGCTGACATCCTCATAGATATACTCATATTTGTCTCTCCAGGCCTCACTAAAAAACTAGTTGAAAATGCAATCCTCTCACTTTTGGCAGTGTATGCATTTTTATATTTGGGATACAAATCATTTGCAGAAACATATCATATTCTCCAGAGCATACTCCTTATATCTCCAACGTATATGTATGTAAGTACTCTCATTTTTCTCGTTCTTGTCCTATCGGTTGATTACCTAAAATATAAAATTTATGGCACAAAAACTGATCATGTTCGCGGTAAATAAATAGCACAATTATAGGCTACATAACATAAGACACTATATTTTTTTATGTACCTTGAGATTTTAATTGATTTCATATTACTATTAGTATAATGCCCGCTATACAAGATACTTTACATATTCATACATTAGACCCAACTCGGTGTTTAGAAGTGCTCGACACATCCGTGCAGCAAGGCCTTTCGGAAGCTCAGGTTCTACAGAGAACCTCTACATATGGTCCAAATATTCTACCTACGCAAAAACCTGCATCTGTACTCAAAATTTTCTTAAACCAATTGAAAAGTGTCTTGGTGTTTATTTTGCTATTATCTGCCATTATATCATTTTTTTATCATCATTATATCGATGCAGGAATTATATTGTTCATAATTACCATCAATACAATTGTTGGATTTTTTCAAGAATACCAAGCACAACGTTCTATAGAGAGTTTAAAAAAAATTATTGTACAAAAAGTTACCGCTCTACGAGGTGGCAACAAACTATCTCTTTCTACAGACAAACTTGTCCCAGGAGACATCATCATGCTTGGGGAGGGTGACGTTGTACCAGCTGACTGTAGACTACTATCTGCAAATAATTTGCAAACAAATGAAAGCTCGCTGACTGGTGAATCTTTATCTATTCCTAAAAATCCTGCATCCATCTTGTTGCACACAACTTCACTTGCGGATCGTACCAATATGCTCTGGATGGGAAGTGCTGTCGTTAGCGGATTTGGTCAAGCGGTAGTATGTACTACTGGAGCAAAAACACAACTGGGAACTATAGCTGCAAGTCTCAATGCCATAGAAGACCAAGAAGATCATTTTAGGATTAAAACAAATGAGTTAGCACGACAAATGGCTTTGCTTGCTGTCATTACTGTTGTATTTATGTTTCTTGTGGGATTAACATCTCAAAAATATGCATTTGAGCAAGTACTCATGTTTTCTGTATCATCTCTGGTTTCAGCCATACCGGAAGGTTTGCCTGTCATACTCACCATCGTTCTTGCTCTCAGTGCTAAGCGTATGGCCAAACGCAATGCACTCGTACGTAGACTCTCGGCCACCGAAACCCTGGCTGTTGTAGATACTATTGTTACTGATAAAACAGGCACTCTAACACAAAACAAAATGACTGTTACAGCAATTGCAACTGCTGATATATCAGCACTTGAGCTACAACCCGAGACTCTAGGAGATAGCAAGCTATCTCACAATAAAACAATAGAAAAAATGGTGCATATAGCAGGCATCTGCAATGCAGTAGTTGTTCCAGATACCAAGCTATCAGACCAAAATCCCTCAGGTGACGCGACAGAAGTAGCACTCTGGCAATTTTGGAATCACGCTTCAGAGCGTCAACAAGCTATGAGGACTACACTCCAAAAAATTGAAGATGTGCCATTTAATCAGACAATCAGATCCCGCTTCAGTGTAGTAGCCAAAGACGACGTAAACAGGCAACTTTTTACTGTTGGTGCGCCCGAGTCTGTACTAGCGTGGAGTACGAATATTTTGACTGCTGACGGCTCTGAGATAAATCTTACAGATACCCATACAAAGCATATTCACTCACAAATCGATCATTTTACTTCAAAGGGTATGCGTGTACTAGCAATAGCGTATAAAAATTTTCCACAAAACAAAGCATTTCAATCCACTGATGCAGCTGCATTTACTTTTTGTGGCATAGTAGGTTTGACCGACCCTCCGCGCTCAGATGCATCTGAGGCTATTATGAAGGCCCACAAGGCAGGCATAACAGTCATCATGGCCACAGGGGATCACCCTGCCACAGCTTTAGCCATAGGACAAAGTCTGGGTATTGTACAAAAACAGATACATGATCATCAGGTTTTAACAGGTGTGCAATTTGATGCATTGTCAGATCAGGAGGCGCTTGCCATATTACCCAAAGTTCGAATATTTGCACGTATGACACCTATGGCTAAAACCAGGCTTGCCAGACTTTTGCAATCTCGCGGCAAAGTAGTCGCCATGACAGGCGATGGTGTCAATGATGCTCCAGCGCTCAAACAGGCAGACATAGGAATTTCCATGGGTAAAAATGGCACAGATGTAGCCAGGGAGGCAAGTGACATCATCCTTTTGGATGATAATTTTTCTACCATAGTTGCGGCTATCGAAGAAGGGAGAACCCAACTACGCAATATTCGGCGCACAAGCTTTTTTTACATTACTACAAATCTGGCACAGACACTTACTCTGATCTTATTTATGTTTCTTGGTTTCCCACTGCCACTCCTGCCAAAGCAAATCCTTTGGCTCAATCTCGTAACTGCAGGCATAACAGATATAGCGCTGGCTATGGAGCCCGCACATGATGATGTCATGAGCACTCCGCCTAAACCAAAAAAGGAACCAATCCTCAATACACAAGTCATCCCATACCTAGGAATAATCTCAACCAGCATCATGCTACTCACATATTTCTTTTTCGTACAGTTTCAGGATGCAGACATTCAAAAAGCTCGGGCTGCAGTATTTTCAATACTTGCAATATCTCAGCTGTTTTGCGTGTTAAATATGCGCTCGCTTCGTGGTTCCGTATTTAGTATAGGCATATTTTCAAGCCATAGCGTAAACTTGGCTCTTTTATTTTCATTTATACTACTTTTGGCTGTATTGTATATTCCAGCACTCGCACAGCTTTTTGAATTTCATCCGTTGCATGTAGGTGAATTTCTTTTCATATTTGTAGCTGCTTCAATAGTATTTTGGCTCAGTGAGAGCTATAAATTTGTATTCATGCGGACTTCACCTAGCCGTGCACTCGCTTAATAGGACTTTCTTCAAAGAACATCCCCTGTATATGTATGGTATTTTTTTGGATTGCAAAAACCTGCTTTCATCTGAGATGCCCAATCATCAATACAACGTCTCATATGTATTCATAAATTATTTACATTTGATATGATATGCATATATGAAATTTTCTATACGACTTCTCTATTTGTATTTATTCTCATTTGTTGGACTACTCATCGTGAGCATTGGAGCTATACGACTGGCCGAGCTTGGTATCAAGACATATATATTTCCTGATGCTGATATGTATGAATATACAGCTCCAGCGATGCCTGAAAGTAAAAATATTGATCGCACTGCAGAACGACAAATGATGATACAAAATGTCTCAAGACAAAGACAACGTGACCTGGCAGGATCACTGGCGATGATACTGGTAGGTACCCCCCTATACCTCTACCACTGGAAAACGATACAGAAAGAAAAGAAAAATATTTAA
>CAZPNL010000060.1:0-7714 GCA_964588145.1 uncultured Gammaproteobacteria bacterium | reverse complement strand
ACTACGGATGCTGTAGTTTTCATACCCTGCGCTCTTGGCGCAGGGTTCTTGATTAGTCTTCAATTCTATGTGGATAGGGATAGGCATCTGGTAGCGTGATGTCAATAGTTTTTTGACTAAAGTCTGTACTTGTCTGGATGTATTCAGGAGGTGTTGCGCATGCCAGTGCTATGTCTATGCGATGACGATCGATATTTTGTATATCATCTACAGTAGAACATTGTATGCGCATGCAAAAAGCTTTCGGCAGTCTTGTGACACTCGTAATCTTTACTGCAATACCAAACGCTTCAAGTGTTTTTTGTATCACAAGTGAATATCGTTGGTAGTGGATCTTGAGTGCTACATTTTGAAAAAAGAGCTGAGTTTGAATTGGATCATATGGGCTGATGGAATCATTTTCAGGTGTAATTACTCGTGGCACATCATATCGGTCATATGCAGACCCACATAGCTCATAAGCATTATTGAAAAAAATCGTACTAAGTCCAGACTTATAAGGTGGTAATTCAGATTTTGGTTGTGAGCCTGTTTTCTGTTTGGTCGGAAGCGTTGGATACGGGTGCACCCAGGGAATAGTGATTCCTATACTGGCACGCCAAGGGATAGGAGCTTCTATATATAGTGTGTCATGTGGAGGAGAAAGGTATCTGATGAGTTCAGGTTCGAGAGATAGCAGTTTTTCAATGCTACAGCCTAACCCTATCTCCATCTCAATACGCATCCCATGTGGCAAAATAACTATATCTGTCGCTATAGCTAGGAAGTTATGATTTTTGAGGACCTTTGCTGCCAAAAAGCCATACTTACTCATATTGTTGCGAATCTGCTCATTTGTCGTGGCCTTTAGGAGTGGTTGTAAATGGTCCATATAGGTATAGGATACGTCTAAATGATCAGAAATTGAAAATGGTAATGATAATTTGATAGGAGTGATAAAATATTTTTGAAAACGTAATGATATGGTATTTCAAAAATCTATACTACTAGAAAAACTTCAATCAATCCACGATAGGGCACTTGCTTCTGCAAGTCGCAAGCTTTTATATTTGGCAATTTCAGAGTACATGGATGTGTTTGATAAGGATTTATCATTGAAACCTATATCAAAATCTATAATCTCGCTTCAGAAAGAAGCGTATCAACGTATGACAGAGCTGGAGCAATCGGCGATAGTTGAGATGCAAGCCACATTCCAACAAATCAGGGATTATATAGACAATAAAGGTATTACAGATCCAGCTATTTTAGACAATCTCAATAAATATAAGGCATTCGAAAATAACTCTATTCAGTCTTCAGATGGGCCCATCAGAGGTAGACATAGTTTTCTAACCTACGCACTCATGAAACTAGTTGAGAGTGACAATGGCATACATAAAACCTTTGCAAATAAGTACGGCAATTTATCTTCAGATGGTCAAATGTTAGGATGGAATTTTTCTCCTAGTTTTGAATTGTGGAACGAAGAGGTGGCAGTTATGAGGCGAATTGAAGAATCAAAAATATGGTTTAGCTGGAACCAGCTGGTAATTTTTTATATGATTTTTAATCAAAAAGAAAAAATTCAAGATCAGTACCTAAAAGAAGGTAGGGTATTGGATTTTTGGGGTACAAGTGAAATGTTTCGTGAAATCGAAGACATCCTGGCTGGGAGAAAACCTAGAGCGGGCCATCACGAATATGATGATGAGACCTATAAAATGCACCTGCAGAGAGTACATATGTACGTGAAAGAATATTGCAATATTCGACAAGAAAACGAAAGTATAAACAGTAATCAATATAGCCTCAAAGATAACATCTTAACTATCAATGGAAGGGAAATAAAATTTCAAAAAGATAAGAGACCATTACAATTGTTGAGACTCCTGGCTTCAAGACGTAGTGCTTCATATTACAGCGAACTAGTAGAGGAAATGGAAGGCGCAGTAAACAATATGAAAGATTCCAAAAATTCTTATTATGAAACTTGTCGCGGTATTAGCTACTCTCTGGCAAAAGCAGGAATTACTGATTTTCTGAATTATGATTACAATCAAGTAAAAATTAATCCTCTTTATAAAAAATGCAAAAGTTAGCCTCAATTTCCGTATACGGAACGTAGACGACTAGGTACGGACATGCTCCAGTAGACTGTGCTCAATGAAAACGATTGAGCCAACACAAAATATACAAGACTCAGCATTGACTTTTGGGTCTCAAATTAATCTGAACAAGGACGATGTGAAGCGCTTGGCTGAATTTTTTTCGTTACTCATAAAAATTGATCGCAGAAAGGCAGAGGCTAAACCTCATGAACCTACATCTAACTGAAATACAAGTTGTACCTATCAAACCAAAGGACGGACTCATAGGTTTTGCCAGTCTCGTTTTTGATAGATGTATCTACTTGGGTTCAATAGGAATTTACACGAGACCACAAGGTGGATACAGGCTGACGTATCCGATGAAGGGTGCAATCAATGTATTTTATCCGATAAACAGGGAAACCGCCGAAGCGTTTGAAGAAGCGATAGTAACAAAATTTGAAGAAGTAATGAAATCATATGATAGACACAATAGTACTTACATTGAGTAGCGGTATGTTTACAATCATTGAAAAAGACAGATTTAGTCCATCAGCAAGTGGTTTGTATGACAGATACATTGGCTACTACCGCCTTGGCAGTCGTGGCAATATGAAATGTACCCAAAATCCCACTCCTGCCGAGTTGCGCTCTGGCATATACAAACCAAGGCTCACGGTGACTAAGCGCTTAAATAGGATTGGTGGTTATGATATCCCACTCAAGATTGAATTTTCTGCCCCTAAACTCCTATTTGGAAATAACTTTGATGAGCTGGTCAATGAGGATTTTGAACCATTGCTCACAAAGTTAGTAAAGAGTTTAAAGGATATGGGAGTATTGGTATATTCTGAAGTCTTACGCAATGCATCTGTCTCTGCAATACATTTTGGCAAGAATATTGCACTTACAGATTACACCACACCATATACTTATATCTCAAAGCTGCAAAAAGTGGACTTTAACAGCATTTTGGATATGAGCCAGACAGATTATTTTAATGGAGGCAGTGGGATAAAGACACACTCAAACGTACATGAGATGGCATTTTACGACAAGCTCCAAGATTTGAAACGAGCAAAAATAAGCTCAAAACGATCATATGAGGTAGATGGCCAACTGCAACTCGGTCTATTCGATGCGATCATGAAAAAAAATCCATTTGAAGTGTTACGGATGGAAGTGCGGATTGGAAATAGACAAAAACTTAGACAGATTTTGAAGGCATGCGGAATATTATTGGAGCCAACATTTAAAAATATATTTAAGCTTGATGTGGCTCAAAGGATACTTAAGAATTACATAACAAACATTGAGCAAAAGTATCCAGCCATCTTACGCTATCCCTACAATGATCCAGAACGGTTCTTAGCTGACTTTCTGATCGCTAATCCTAGTAAACAGCTTGATAGTGCTTGGAAGTACGTAGGCTTGCGGGTATTACTAGACAAAATGGGTGCACCAGCACTGCGTCAAATGATAGGTCGAAATAGACAATCAGTTTGGCACAGTCTGCAGGCAGATATGAAAAAATTGGAAATACCAGATAAAACAGATGTGTTTGCATTCCTGAAAGAGAAAATCAACAATTACGAGCCATTGAGACTAGTTGATTATCAGAGCTAAATGATAAATAATGATAAAAGGTAAAAACCTATGACAGACGCAACATATTACAGCATCAACGAGGTAGCAAAGCTCCTCAAAGTGGCATATTTGACGGTCTATCGCTGGATACAAGCTGGAAAACTTACAACTGTTAGAGCTGGAAAACAACATAGGATTGAGAGATTTGAATTAGAAAAATTTATTAAACAACGAACATAATTATGGCCAGAGAAGCATCAAGCAAGAATCTTACGAATGCCAAAAGAGCAAAAAATGACGAGTTTTATACTCAATATGGCGATATTCAGAAAGAGATCGAAAAATATCTCGATTACAACCCTAATACATTTCTGGCTAAAGTGGTGTATTGTAATTGTGATGATCCGTATGAAAGTAATTTTTTCCGGTACTTCGTACTCAATTTCAAAAAGCTTGGATTAAAAAAACTTATTACAACAAGCTATAAACCTTCACCAGTAGCCAATACTCAACTGCAATTATTTGGCGATGACAAGACTCTCCTGAAATCGAAAGGGCGTCCTAAGATAACAGCTAACAAATTTATTATTAACGACGTACACGACTTAAATGGCGATAATGAATTCAACTTAAAAGATGTTGCAGAACAATTAAAAGCTAATAGGAATAATGAATGGACACCACTTGAAGGTGACGGAGATTTTCAAAGCGACGAATGTATTAGTCTGTTAAAGCAATCCGACATTGTTGTAACGAATCCACCTTTTAGTAAATTTCGTGATTATGTTAAACAGCTTTCTGATTATAAAAAGAAATTTTTAATTATTGGCAATATCAATTGCATAACTTATAAAGAGGTTTTTCAAAAAATTAAAAATAATGAAATTTGGCTTGGTAATGGGATGGGTAGATGGATTTCGGGATTTATTGTACCTGAATCTTATGAATTATACGGTACAGAAGCTCGAATAGATGAAGAGGGAAATAGAATTGTTGCTACTAATAATTGTTTATGGCTTACAAATCTCGATCATGGAAGACGCCATCAACCTCTGCCACTTATGACAATGGAAGAAAATTTAAAATATAGCAGGCACAAAGAAATTAAGGGTAAAAAAACGTACGAAAAATATGATAATTATGATGCGATTGAAGTGTCCTTTACCGATGCGATTCCGAGTGATTATAAAGGCGCAATGGGTGTGCCAATAAGTTTCTTGGACAAGTACAATCCTGATCAATTTGAAATATTAGGAATGGATGATCACAGAATGCAATATCCTCAATGGAGAGGAAGAGGTCCTGATTTAAATGGAAAACCCACTTATAGAAGAGTCATTATCAAGCATAAGAAATAACATATGAAACCAATATTAAATACCAATATAACAATTCAGGAAATCTGTAATGGATTTGAATATAACGAACTTGAAGGTAAAGGGTTGTTTGGTTTATCTGGTAGATTGACCATTCAACCTGAATATCAACGTAACTATATTTATGCTGAAGAGCATAAAGAGGCTAGTGTAGTCGAGTCTGTACTTAAAGAATACCCAATTGGGCTAATTTATTTCAATAAAGTTGGTAAAGATAAATTTGAAGTATTAGACGGCCAACAACGCATAACTAGCCTTGGAAGATTTATCTCAAATAAATTCGCAATCAAAGATGAAAATGGATTGCCACAAATTTTTGGAAACATGGCAAAAGATAAACAAAAAAGAATTCTAGATACAAAATTGTTAATTTATGAGTGTGAAGGAACTGAAAGTGAAATAAAGGAATGGTTCAAGACTATAAATATTTCAGGTATTCCGCTAAATAATCAAGAATTACTTAATGCGGTATATTCTGGCCCATTTGTAACTAGTGCCAAAGAGGAATTTAGTAACAGCCAGAATGCCAATATTCAGAAATGGAGTGCTTACGTATCAGGCAGCGCAAATAGACAAGAGTTTTTAGAATGTGCACTTGATTGGGTAAGCAAAGGCAATATCGGCAATTACATGACTATTCATCGTCAAGACAACAACATCAATGAATTGAAAGAATATTTTAACAAGGTTATTGATTGGGTATCTAGCATATTTATCGACGTGGAAAACGAAATGCGCGGACTTGAATGGGGACGTCTTTATGAGACTTATCACAAAAAATCATACAGCCCAACAAAAGTGTCATCCGAGCTGCACAAGCTATATGGAGACTATTTTGTAAAAGATAAGAAGGGAATATTTGAGTATATATTGGGTGGCAATATCAATACTAAACTCCTTAATATTCGCATTTTTGATGAACCAACAAAAAGAGCTGTTTTTGAAAAACAGTCTAATGTAGCTAAAACTAAAAAGAAATCAAATTGTTCGCTTTGAGCTGTTGGACACGATTTTAATAAGAACAAGATATGGAATTTTAATGAAATGGATGCTGATCACGTATCAGCTTGGAGTACAGGCGGAAGTACAGATATTAAAAACTGTCAGATGCTCTGTAAAACACACAACCGTGCAAAAGGCAATAGATAATAAGCTCACCTGATTAACTTATTTAAATTGATGCAACAACAAGAAATATATGAAAAAAGCCGTCATTCTTGCCAGAGTTTCGACGCTTCGACAGGAAAAAGAGGGCTTATCACTTCAAGATATTCAGTTGCCCATACTGCGAGACTACGCCAAAGACAATGACTTAGAAGTGGTCCGAGAGTTTGTATTTAGCGAAAGTGCAGACCGCAAAATCCGTACCAAGTTTAATGAGATGATTGAGTATGTAAAGTCAAAATCTGACATTTCAGCAATAATTGCATATCGTGTAGATCGTATAACCCGCAATTATCGTGATGCGGTCCTCATTGATGACTTACGCAATGAACATGCCAAAGAAATACACTTTGTTTATGATAGGCTCGTAATTGGTCAGAAAACCACAGGTAGAGATATCACAGATTGGGATACTAAAGTGTACCTTGCCAAACAGTTTCTCAACCGTCTGAAAGATGACGCAGTTACCACAATTCAGCGCAAACTCGCAAATGGGGAATGGCCAAGTGGTGCTCCATTTGGGTATAGAAATGCCAGAGATCCAGAGCGCAATCGCAACTGGATATATATTGATGAAACGAAAGCTCCGATTGTGGTCAAAGTATTTGAATGGTACAACACTGGCAGTTACTCTATGCAACAAGTCAGAGAAAAGGTAGTAGAGATATTTGGTGTCAAGCTAGCTAAAAGCCAAATCGAGAAAATTCTCAATAATAAGTTCTATTGTGGCATCATGATACACAGTAGTAGTCCAGTTGAATGGCCACACTACTATGACCGTATCATTAGCGAAGAAACATATTTAAAGGCAAAAGCAAATCGAGAAAACTATCATAAAAAGCCCTTCAAGTACGCTGGTTTACCTTTTGCTTATCGAGCGCTTATTCGATGTGCCGAATGTGGATGTGTTATTACTCCAGAAAAGAAGACCAAAAAAAGTGGCCTTTCATACCATTATTACCATTGCACACAATCTCGTGGTAAGCATGGCGCTCAGTGGCTATCAGAGAAAGAGCTGACTGATCAATTTGCCGAAGCGCTCGGCCAGCTACAACTCCCACACAGTGCAGTAGAAGACATTCTACAGTCACTTAGAGGCTCGCATGATGACAAAAAGCATTTCGTCGATGATTTACGAAGTCGCTATCAAACAGAGTATGACAAGTATCAAAATCGCATAGAACGAATGTATGAGGACCAACTTGACGGATGTATTACTAAGAGCTACTTTGAAGAAAAGAGGGATGCATGCCGAGCTGAGCAGCGTATCTTACAAGCTAAGCTAGCTAACCTGCAAACTGCAGACGAAGAATATTATTTGACCTCACAATATCTTGTTGAGATAGCATCACGTGCTAAAGAATTGTTTATAAGTTCTGAACCAGAAGAAAAAAGGATCATTTTGAATATGACACTTCAGAACCTTAGTCTAGATGGGAATATAGTGCGATATAACTGGAAAAAACCCTTTGACAAGATAGCTGTTTTTGCTTCTCGTCCAGAGTGGCTCCCCCGCGA
>CAZPNL010000059.1:0-7730 GCA_964588145.1 uncultured Gammaproteobacteria bacterium | reverse complement strand
TCGAGTTCAGGAAGACATATTTTAAAATCGTCATGCTGAATTTTCGCCAAAAGGCGAATCAGCATCAGTACGATTGTATTAATTCTGAAACAAAGTTTAAGTAACAAATTGTAGAAACGTTAAATCATATGAATTCTCAAAAATCCGCCCTCATCACTGGCGCCAGTAGCGGTATAGGCAAAGCCTTAGCATTTGCACTCGCGAAACAAAATTATGTCATCACGCTCGTATCACGCGACAAAAAAGCTCTAGAAAATATTTGTACACAATTACCAAGTGCAGGACATAAAGTTATCACTGCAGACCTTGCCACTGCTGCTGGACAACTTTCCGTTTGTAAAACCATAGAGGACGCACATTTTGATGTGCTCATAAACAATGCGGGTATTGGAGTCTTTGGAGATTTTGTAAAAACTGATTATACCAAATCTGAGCGCATGCTTCAGCTCAATGTCGATGCCGTCATGAGACTTTCTCACACGTATCTCCAAAATGCTTTGGCTGGAGATGCACTCGTTAATGTCGCCTCTATGGTGGCATTTTTTGGATATCCCAAGTCTCCTGTGTATGCTGGCACGAAGGGATTTGTCCTCAATTTCACCCGCTCTCTCTGGTTTGATCAAAAAAATCGCGGGATATATGTGATGGCACTGTGCCCTGGTATCACGCGCACCAACTGGAATACTGCAGCCGGAGGAAATCCTGATCAAAAATACCCACTATTTTTGACGAGAGATCCTGAACAGGTTGCAAATGACTGCGTCCAAGCACTAAAGTCCAGGTCAAAACCAGTGGTCATATGTGGACTATTTAATACTCTTGGATATTATGCACAGAGATTTATACCAACAAGTATTTTGATAAGCGCCATGGGAACGATGATTGGCAGTGCGAATGAAAAATGATATATAAATTTACGATATTAAGCTCACATTTAGCTGAGGACTATCTTCGCAATTCTTCTTGTCATTGCGAGGAACAGAACGGTTTCAACGAGGTGACGTGGCTATCTAAAAGTAGCCTTCGACCGAGTCAGACTCGGCTCAGGTAATATATATTCCCTGAGCGAACCCAGTCGGACTGGGGTAGTCTAAGGGGCACCGTATTATTTCTCCCTAGCGAGAAGTTGTAAAAACCATCCTACCACAGAAAGTGCGACACTAAAGAGCACTGCACTCATAAATGAACTTACCACAAATCCACTGACGAGCTGAGACACAAGCCATATCATCAAGCCGTTAATAACAAGCGAGAATAATCCTAAAGTTAAAAGCGTAATAGGAAAGGTAAGGAGTTTGAGCACTGGTTTGATAATTGCATTTACAATTCCTAACACTACTGCCACTACTACAGATGTGAGAATACCATCTACATGAACACCTGGTACGATATATGCGGCGACAAGTATCGCCAGTGTGTGCATCACGAGTCTCCCAAGCCATTTCATAGTGAATTGCTAACTAAATATTTTTGCACCTCAACGTCCTTCGTTCTAGGTTTTTAGTTCTTGGCTCCTCGTTGCCCCGGCTTTACGCATCCTCGCCAGGTTTCAGCCAATGGACATAGGTACAGCCTGTGGCAACTTTGTTTTTGGCATCCCAACCACTGGTGGAGCATTTTTTCATACGTTTGCCAGCTGCCGTCGTGTAGAGCACAAGCTGACTACCGCACTCTGGGCACTCTTGATTGAGCGGCTCAGTGGTACCATTGATCCATTCTACAAAGTCACATCCTGTAGCCTTTTTGGCAGCACTATCCCAACCACCTGCTGAGCACTTTTTCATCTTTTTGCCAAAACGAGTCTCTGTGTAGACGAGCGGACTACCGCACTTTGGGCACTTTTCATCCAAAGTCTTTGGCTCAAATGGGAGCCACTTCACGTAGTCACACCCTTCGGCTTTGCGCGTCTCAGGGTTCCATGTGCCCGTAGAGCATTTTTGTAACTTTTTACCAGATGCAGTCGTAGTAACTTCCGAAAGTGGACTGCCACACTTTGGGCATGTTGTATCTGATGATGTATCCATAGTGAGGGTACTATACACTGTTTTGGGAAAAATGGGAATATTTTATATTATGTATAGGGTTTAGTGCTTAGAGTTTAGAGTTTAGGGCATCGAGCTTCGGATACATTATTGTTCGAGCGAAGCCCCGTCAGTCGGGGCGCAGTCGAGAACTATAGATGCTTACAGAGCTTCGGTATATAACGTACACTTGTTGTTTGGGATAAAGGCAAAAATATATCGTGTCTGGTATCAAGTGTCAGGTGTCACGAAGAATGTTTCACCAAGGGGACCCCTTGCGGTTACAAAAAATTCAGCAAGGGGTCCCCTTGCAAATAATTCACAAAAAATCCAACCCAATTGTTAAGAATAATAAATATAAACTTCTTGCTACTTTAAAAACTTTACGAACATTTCACTTTATACCGTTATTGCCATTGTGAGGAGCTAATTGGGTCTGCGTAGGTGACGTGGACACGGAACGTTTGACGAAATCACATCGTAACTCTCGAGAAACAACAATTAATCCATGGAGTTGAAAAGGCAATTTATTCAAGGATCATACCCACCTTCTGCTTGGCAATATTTCTATAAGCTACCGATCACTTGCCTACAAGCTACTGGCTACAAGCTACCTTCCTATCCGGGGCTCCCTCTACCTCCCCAAAGGAATATTTATCAGTGGGGTAGTGCCACTGCCAGCAACTGTAGGAAGCTTGCCGTCCCACTTTTTGATAGCCTCAAGCTGTAGATACTCCTGGGTTAAACTTGCCTTTTGCATGGCCTGTGCCTCTGCTAAACCCTTGGCTTCAGCTATTTTTGCATCTGCTCGTTGTTTGGCTTCAAGCACTTCATACTCTGCCTGTTTTACTTTTTGCTCAGCAATAACTTTTGCCTCTATTGCTTGACTGTATTCTGCAGAAAAATACACAGCACGCAGGAGCACTTTGTCTATCTTGAGGAACTTTGGTTCAAGCATTTCAGTTAGCTCCTTTGTCATCACTGTCTCTGCCTCCTGACGCTTCTCAGAATAGATTGATGGAGCAGTATATCGACTGATGACCATGCGAATTTGGCTGCGTCCAAATGGGCGAACTATTTTGTCTACATAGTCTGCACCGATTGTTTTATATAGCTGCGCAGCCTTATCTGGATCTACACGAAAAAGCACAGATGCATCCACCTTTACCTGCTGTCCATCTGCTGTGGGCGCATCCAGTGAGTCATCGCGACGAAGTGCTCCTTCATCAATAGCAGCAGACATCGTGTATTCTTGTAATCTCGTATCTATCAGAGTCACACTTTGCCACAGTGGTATGGCAAAATTCAGGCCCTCTCGCATGGTTTTTTCCAAAACGCCAAAACCTCTATCATAGACGACACCTACGTGTCCTGCTGGTACAAATATGAGCGTTGATCGAAAGAGAAATAGTGCTACGAGCACTACCACGACCCATTTGGCGACACCAAACCATTTTGTAAAAGTATTCATATACCAGCATCCTACGACCAAATAATAATTGAGTCAAGACGAATTTTCGCTTAGCGATATTTGAAAATTTATCAATGTGTGATACAAATTATTTGCACTTTTTTACAAACAGCCTTACTATGAAAATATGTCTTCACACAAAAATATTTGGAGATGGATCTCCCAGATTAATCTAAAACAAACATTCCTCTGTGGTTTCTATTACACAATCATATCTTTTATAGTCCATGAGGTAGAAGCACTGACAATGATGAGATACTACACAGACCCTCAATACTTTGGTCTCTGGAGCAAAATCATGATGCCAAGCGCTGGGCCCCCACCAATAGGATTTTTTATAACAACTTTGATAATTTCCTTTGTGACTGGCGTCTCACTTTCCATTATCTACGTTTACATGCATGCGTATTTACCAAAAGATTTCAAGACACGTGTGATTTACCTTACTGAAATAAGCGTCTGCTTTAGCTTTCTGTTTTTTACCCTCCCAAGCTATCAACTGTTTAATATTCCTCCAGCACTCCTCGTAAGCTGGTTTGTGAGCACTTTTGCCATTATGCTACCTACCTCGTATATGCTGGTCAAAATTATTAAAATATAACTGACCGCCCCTTCAATCATAGATATTTGATATATATAAATTTTTACATGCATATAGATTGATACATAATAAATTTATATAATGAATATATGTCTGACTACAAAACATTTCTCAACCGTTTTTTTCTCATAGGATGGGTATTTATGATAGGCGAGTCGCTCGTCCATTTCTCGGGTGTGCGCATGCTTGATACTCAGAGTTGGTCTCCTGCAGCTGTGTCATACACAACGTTTTTCCTCCACCTGTGGGCGACTATTAGTCTCTTCTCAGCATTTGTCCTTTATGTCCTTTACAAACACCCAGAGGTCCGAAAATATTTCATGAAGCCTATGAGCATGTACATGGTATTTCATGGGCTAGTGCTCGTCTATTGGAGTACAAAACCTGTAGTTGATATATGGCAGTCTCCAAGTCTTTTTATCTGGAATCCGTATTACCAGATACAACTATTTATTGAGGGTGCGATATTACTTGTGTGCGGAGTAGTGATGATAATAAATAGAAAAAAGGCTGTTTAAAATTCCTTATCTTTGAGCCAAAAGCTCTGCCAACTTTCTCACAGTATTTACATTTCTAGCAGTCATGTTTTTATACACAGTAGTTCCGATGAATTTGCGCATACCAGTTTTGTTATAATTTTTTCGGTCCAAATGCCAAATGATAACCCCGTCCTTATAGACGAGCGTATCAATTTTTGGATCGTGCTTGATTAAATCAATTGATTTGGCAGAATCATACGCATCCCAAAGGAATAACACATCTGTTTTTTGTTCAGTATCATTTTGCCAATCAGGTGGAATTTCACTTGCAAGTTTTGTGATATTTTTCGCAGTTCTTACCACACACTTTATAGTAAAACCAAATTCTTTCTCTAGTGCATTTTCAATAATTTTTACTAGTCTTGTACCATCAACTTCCGAAGTGTCAAAAATTACGTTTCCAGAATTTATATACGTTTGTACATTTGTGTATCCTAAAGATTCAAACAGCTTCTTGAGCCTAGCCATTTCCACCTTACTATTGCCACCTACATTGATGCCGCGGAGAAATGTAAGAAATGAATTCATACTGCTACTGTTCTAAATTACTTCAATAAGTTTCATCGAACAAATAATATACTCTTTCTTAGACACCAAGAGAATTGTAAATAGCATAACATATCTCATTAACCTGAGTTATGAAATAACATTGTCATTTCGACCACATCTGACGCGGGATAAATCCCGTTGATTATATAAATTACTGATATTAATTAACTATGGTCTGGAATTCTCATATTCGTTCGAAAAGACGTACAAATTAAGCACAATCATTTCGCAATTTAGGTTTAGAATCTTTTGATGCACTCTTAGATATCCTCATCTTCATGATTTGTTCACCATTTTTAAATACCATAGCAATACCTATGGATATAAACAAAATGATTACGGTTCGTATAAATATGTCAGCACCTGTACATGCATTTTTTACTATGCATGCAAACCTATTTAAATAAAAAATTATTATGTAATGCAATAGATATATTTCGTATGAATATTTTCCTACAGAACTGATAATCAGAACTGTCAGATTGACAAATATATTGTTACTTTTCCATAATGTTGGTATTTTTTGTGAGGATATATAAATATATGTCCCCACCAAAACCTGGATGAGTACTGGCACAAGCAAGACGTACACATATATAAAATTATAATAATATTCTTTTATGCTTACTATTTTTGTGAATATGCCAAATATTATCGCCAGCACCAATAAAACACCTAGAATGAACCTAACGACGCCTAGATTCCAAGTCTTATTACTTCTTGAACCATCATGTGCTACTAAATTTACAGCGAAACCAAAGGCAAAACTATCTATGTTCATATAAAACGGAGCGTAATAATTAGTCATAAACTCTCCCCAATCATGGGGGAAATTAATGAGCAACAGTATGCTTTTTACAATTATACTTAAACAAACTATCCAGATCAGAACAAGCAAATGGCTTGATAGATTTCTTTTGGTATATTTTAAAATAATAAATAGTATAGGAGAAATCACATATAACTGCATTTGAGCCGATACGTACCACAAATACCCCACATATAGATGTCCTATGTCTATAGTACTTTGAAATACTAGCAATCGTACCAAAAGGGAAGGCTCAATCGCATGAGATTTATTTAAAAAAAGTATACAAAAAAAAATTATTACTGCGTAATATGCTGGTAATACCTTTTTTATCCGATTTTTATAAAACTGCATAAGCGATGATAGAGATAAGTTATATTTACCTCTCGTGAATGTCTGACCAATGAAATATCCAGACATGACAAAAAAAGCCCAGACACTGAGTGGGCCACCTGTAGAATAAATAAATCTTAGATTTACTCCAAATATATTTAAAGTTATGCTACTCAAATACGCCTGCACGTGATATGTCACAACTCCCAGACAAGCGATGCCGCGCAGGAGATACCAAGGGTTGATTTGATATTGATTCTGTTGTACTTCAAGGGCAGAATGTGACGAGTGGCGTGCAATATTCATGAGTGAATTTTTCGTATTTAATGTGATATGAAGAATACCACAATTCAAGTAGAATAATCACAACAGATTGCTCCACATACACCCAATAGATGTACGGTAGATTACATTAAAAATATATTTTTTTAATGATAATTGAATCTGTAACACCCCTATCGCATACTGAGCGTCTCCTGTCTCTCCGCTTTATACAAGATGATGTTGATCATGCTGTACTATCACAAATCTATTCATTATTATGGGTAGTCAAAAATACACTTTGCTAATATGGATATTCAGTAATTAAATTTGTGCATCTTGTTCTATCTTTTGTAACCGTGTGTAATAATCCGGCATTTCATTGAGATGTGCCAATGCGATTTTGGCTGAAGTCAACACATCATCATTACTCACATTCGTCAATGTACTTTTCCTACCATGTTCTAGTTCCACATTCATACCAACTCTAAACTGCTCCACGTCAAATGCCTTCCATACTATACCCAGACGATCCCCGGCATCCCTGGCCTGCTCAACTGTAAAACTTTTTATGCTCTTCATATATTTATAACTTATATATTCCTTTCTTTACTATCCTAGCGATATATATTAATTGCGTATGTAAGCTTCCTTACACACACTCTGCGGTCCAGATCGACGCGCTATCATTGACCAACCAATACACTTGTAATAGGAAAAACACAATAAGACTAATAAATTTATAAAAACAGAATTTTGAATGGAGGTGAATACATATGGGATTACTCGATATATTGCTCGTTATCTTGGTCATATCTTGGCTTGGAGGGTTTGCTTTAAATGTAGGAGGTGGTCTTATACATGTCCTTCTGGTGATTGCAGCAGTCGTGCTGGTAGCGCGTGTAGTGGGTGTGAATGTATAGACATCAAATCGATTTTTACACTTTGAAAGGGGGTGATACGTATGGGTACCATAGATAATATGAGTCAAAAAATAAAAGGAAACCTGCAGCAGGCATAAGGAAAGCTTGAAGAGGCAGCAGGCCAGCATGTACAAGGGAAAATAGATACATTTCAAGGAAAAGTAAATGTATTTGAAGCAGATCTCAAAATGAAAATGGAAGAGGCGAAAAAGTAAATAATTATG
>CAZPNL010000058.1:0-8045 GCA_964588145.1 uncultured Gammaproteobacteria bacterium | reverse complement strand
TTTCTGCAAAAGCAGGTATTGGCATTACAGAGCTATTGGATACAATTGTTACTCGGATTCCAGTCCCTCAGGGAAATGCCCAGGCACCCACGCGAGCTCTCGTATTTTCTTCCCAGTATGATCCGCACAAAGGGGTCATCGTGTTTGTGCGAGTCGTAGATGGTGCGCTGCCGCTACGAGTAGGCAATGCTCAAGCACAATTTCGATTTTTGGCTTCAGATAGTGAGGTAACTCCTGTGGAGCTAGGGTATTTTACACCTCGCCCGCTGGCTGGCAGCGTGCTTCAGACAGGAGAGGTGGGTTATGTAGCTACAGGGCTCAAGGACGTACGGCTGGCAAAGATTGGGGACACGATTACGACTGTAAACTTTGAACCTAGAACTGAGTACCGAGAACAAAGTGGTAATATAGATTTGAACGCAGTGGGTGTTGATCAAAATCGCAGTTCCAACAGTTCTTCTGTTCTTGGTTCTAAATTCGTAGTTGCCCCGCTAGCGGGGTACCAGGAGCCCAAATCAATGGTATTTGTGGGGCTGTTTCCCATATCCCAAGATGAGTTTGTAGCAAGTCGTGAAGCTATGGAAAAGCTCAGGCTATCTGATAGTGCATTTGTGTTTCGACCTATACACTCTGCAGCTCTTGGAAACGGATTCCACTGCGGTTTTTTGGGACTTTTGCATGCAGAAGTTGTTCAAGAGCGGCTTCTGCGAGAGTTTAATCTTACTATGATTGCCACTTCACCATCGGTTGAGTATCACATTACACTGATGCCCGGTGTGGATGCCACAAAAATTGGAATCAAGATGTCTCAGCAGCTGGAGGGTGCGGAAAAAAGTGCGGGAATGGAAGTGGTCATACAGGCGGCCTCAGAGTACCCAGACCCTACTTATATTGCAGATACCAAGGAGCCCATCATGCAGTTGACGGTTTTTGTTCCGCGGAGATTTGTGGGAGCAGTCATGGGGCTGTGTCAGGAGAAACGTGCAGAGTATGTGGATTTGAAGTATGTAGGGGAACAAGCAGAGTTTACATATCTGATACCGCTTTCTGAGATGATTGTGGATTTTTTTGACCGGCTCAAGAGTGTCACAGAGGGGTATGCCAGTTTGGACTACGAGTTTTTTGAGTATCAACCTGTGGATCTTGTGAAAGTTGATGTGCTGCTCAACAAGGAACCGGTGGATGCACTCTCGTATTTTGCAGTCCGTTCACAGGCGGAGTTTCGTTCGCGACACATGGTAGAACGTTTAGCAGAAGTGATTCCCAGGCAACAGTTTGAGATTCCTGTTCAGGCAGCCATAGGTGGACGAGTCATTGCCAGAGCTGATATCAAGTCGTTTCGCAAAGACGTTATCCAAAAGCTTTATGGCGGAGACCGGAGTAGGAAGGATAAGCTCCTAGATAAACAGAAAAAAGGCAAAGCAAAGATGAAACAGATAGGGAGAGTGGAAATACCTCAGACAGCCTTTTTTGATGTATTGAAAACGAAATAATTTCACGAAATTATTTCACAAGGTCGGACCTTTGGTAGGTCCGACCTTTGGAACTACTCCAGAGTTAAACCTTGTACGATTTCATCGCTACCTGTTTCGATTTGTTCTACAAAATTTTTATATGAATTTATGTCTCGTAGTGCATAATTTTGAGCTTGTGAGAAGAAAGTAAGTATAGATTCAGGTTTTACCCAAGAGCATTTTCTTTTTCCTAGATAAATAGGATAACTTGAGTACGAATAATTTTCCAAAAGGTCCGACCTTGGTAAAACAGGAATGGGGTTTCTGTGAATATATCTGCTTAGATGAAGGAGGTAGTTATCGGTATCTATGAGTACCCCTCGCAGTTTACCCTCAAACATATTTCCTTTTTCCTCATATTTGTCATTAAAATAGAGTGCATACGATGTCAGCACTCGTCTGGTGAATTTTGTGATACCATCTTTTTCGTGTTGTTTTATGAGAAAGTGAAAATGATTTGGCATGAGGCAATAGCTTATCAAGTCAACAGAATCTGATAAGTTCATGGGGTTTTGGAGTGACGTTATTGGGTCAATTTTTAGTTCTGGTGCCACATACCGTTTGAGAAGGTTTTGGAATACCTGGTAATCACGATCATCTAGAAATATGGGAGCTCCTCTGGCACCGCGATTATACAGATGATAATAGCCGTTTTCGATATAGAGCTTTCGTACGTTCCGAGCTGGCATAATGCCAGAGACTATAGGTGAAAGGTCCGACCTTGTCAAGGTCGGATCTTGAGGGTTCACCCCCTCCTTCCACTGAGTGCCAGCATCAGGAGCACATTGCATCCTACTACAGTCAGGATATCCAGGAGGAGCACGATTCCTACAGCTATCGCCACGGGCGTGAGGATTGGGTGAGTGGGAAGTGTGAGGCTTGGGAGCGTGCCACTCATACCTAGTCCTGCACCCAGTATAGTAGCCACCAGAAGCAGTCCTATGACTCCTAGTTGCCAACTTCCAGAGAGGTCGGCTCGCGATGGAAACATGGTATTTCCTATGGCCCAGACGAAGTATGTGAGGAGTAGCACGAAGTATCCTAGTGAGAGGACACTCTGATGATTGTTCCAGGCGGTTTGAGTGGCCAGCAGTACCGGCCAGAGGTAGAGTGCAATCCCCGTGATGGCAGCAACTCCTACCAGGAGTGGCGCAATTCCTACTATGGTTCTTCTGATGATATCTGTGTGTTCTATGTCTACAGATCCTGTCTTTATACTTACACCCTTGTGCTCCAGCAGTGCTTTCCAGGGGATGTCAGGCGTGAGCTCCATCTTGCCAGTTTTGACTCCTAGGAATGTGGCACTGAGGAGGTGCGACAGCTCGTGGAGTACTGTGCCAGGGTAGAGGACTGCCGTGATAATCGTGACCCCCAGTGTCCGGCTCCGGGTAATCAGGACTACGGTTGCAAATATGACAGTCGTCAACTGTCGCGACAAGAGCCACAGGAGCAACAGTTCGATTGTGATGACAATGAGCATCATATTATGTATGGTACCATGGATAGAGTTGTCTATCGTTATATACAAAATATATGTCAAATGAAAAAAAGGGTGAAGATATATTATTCATTTTAAGAAATACTGTAGATATGTGGACAAAGACTACGAGGTTGGATCGAGGCTCGGAGCAATCTAATCCTGCAAAAGTAGTTGCCTATTACGAAGAAGATACTAAGATCCCATTTAAAGATAGGGGTGAATTGCATTTTGATCAATCGGCTAGAGTAGATGACATTAATAATACTTTAAATGTAGGTCCAGATTATTTACATGTGTCATACAAAACTCCTGTACCCATAGAAGATACCATACAAAAAATGACGCTATCATTACAGGCACATCTACAGATTGCCTTGAAGGCTGGTAAAGTAGATGGAATCGAAATAAATCCTACTCAATTTGAGGATGGTCGTTTTGATCATGAGCGTGCCCTACAGCTTGCGAATTCATTTAATTTAGCGTCACACACACGAAATCCTCAGGTAGGTATGCTTCGGGCAAGTTGGGAGATGGGAGATGGCGAGTCTATGTTTCAAAAACTCATCTGGTTTGGACCTGATTATGTGAACAGTACTGAGGGGAATGAATTCAAATTCTACGTAGCATCAAACCGTCCTGAGCTAGCCAGATTTGTAACGCACCTTGCGCTGGCAGGTTTTCCCATCCCGCCAGGGGCACCACAGGATGAAATAAAATAATATTCTTTGTGTGTGAAAGACAGGGGGAGGGGATTAGGAAGTACTAGGTAAATGAGCGTAGCTTATACCCACCACCTTTGGCAGTGGTAATTATCTGTACTAATTAATAGTGTCATGATTTGCCTTATGGTATCATGAGTTAAAATATACGTAGCATTTGTAATTGGTATGTCTCTTATAAGTACATTATTTTCAACTCCTTCGCCTCTTTGGTCTTCAATTGAAATGTGGATGAAGAAAGACAATTTTGTTCAAGGTACTGCTCAAGGGCCAACTGCTGAAGTCATTGCTACATACTCTGACGCTTCTCAAATTGGGTTTCAAAATAGAGGTGAATTGCATTTTACACCACATACTAGACTGACAGATATACAGAGTGTTTTGACAAAATCACCTGACTGTTTGGAAGTATCATTTGAGGCTCCCGTAGATATAAATACGTTTTTGCATTCGATGACCCATTCAATAAAAATGCATTTACAAATAGCTCTGCAGCAAGGAGGAGTATCTGGTGTGAAAATAGAAGATCAAATAGTTGATTACAATAAATACGTTGAGGCAATTTCAGACAGTAGTTCTGATCTTGCATCAAAATCAAGAAATCCATTTACAGCTATTCTCCGTGCTACCTGGGATGCAGAAGGTGCATTTTTCGTAAAAAATATGGATCAAAAGTTATTGTGGTATGGGCCTGACTACAATCGAAAAAATTTTGGAAATCATTTTAGGGTTTATTTTGTACCGGATCACCCAGAAATTGCGAGACTTGTGACTTATTTAGCTATTTCTGGATTTCCGGTGCCGGATGGTATAGCTCCGCAGAAATTTTCTTTGGAGGGGGAGGGGATTAGGAAGTGATGCAATTTTTAAAATTATGTGAATGCAACACCATGCTTAAGTAGTTCAGCTTCCACTCTTTCGCAGAGTGTGATTATGAAAGTATCCACATCCATCAGCGTATCTGGATTATTGATAGAATTTGCAATTAAGTCTAAGTAGTCATTTATTTTGATGTTTTCTTCCTGTTCTAGTAGGCGGTCCATTTGAACTTTATCCATGTGAGCTACGATTATGGGGTAGACTGTTTTGTGCAATGCATCACTAATGATTGCATAAAGCGTCAGTTTGGTGTCCTCCTCGATATCGAGTGCTTCAACCTTATTTATGAAGAGTTTTAATCTGTCAAATCCATGCATACTGGTAAGTATACATTAAAATATTATGCAGCGACAGGGAGTTGTACGCTAATTGGTTGCTGATTATTTAACGTTGCAATTCTTTCTGCTAAATCAGGATCACCCGCTACAATCGCTGCAAATTCATTAAATTGTGGTTTTAATTTATCTGCTGTTTTTTTATCCTGAGGCAAAAGATCTTCAAGTGCTGTGACCCCATTTTTATCTACATCTGATAATTCTGGTATGCCTCGAATTTTTCTCCAAGTGCTTTTTGCATTTGCGGCTACCTGATAAGTAGCTGAAACTGCTTCTGTTGTAACACCACCAAGCAAGTTAATTGCAGCAGGCGCAAGTTCTTCAATAGGGATAAAAGACGCAATTATTGCTTTTGGATTGTCGCTTTTCGCAGCTTCTTGACGTACGCGAACCAATGCATTTTTTGTAAATTCTTTGAGTTGATTTTGCTTTATATTTCTAAGTGATTTACTGAGTTCACCCATCTTTACGTGGTAATCCCAAGCTTCACGTATTCCTTGTTTTTTAGCAATTTTCGCAACAATTTTATTATGGCCAAATTGGGTGTCTGGTCGAGCAGTAGCACTTAAAGTCACACCTACCACATCGGATGCAACTGCTGCCACATAGGGTAATGCGGCTTTGGTGGCATTCTCCCGTAGGCTTGGTTCTTTTTCTTTGATTGGTTTTTTGTCTATAGGACCTTCTGATCGCATTCTTGGAATTTTAGCTTCAGTTTGCCTTCTAGTGGTTTCAAACAGCTGACCTACAGCTGCCGTTGCAAAGCCTAAGTTATCACTTTTTGGATTTGGGATGGGTGCTTTTTGTGCTTTTTGTTCTTTGGGTGGATGTTGTAAGTTTAATCCTCGTATAACATCATGAGGAATTGGTTGTCCATCAAATTGTTCATTAAGCGCTGTGATGACTTCCAGGGGCACACCGTTGCTCACTTGCATATTTGGCCATTTTGCGAGAGGTACGTATTTGTTCGTTGTTTCTGCCGCTGCTGCTGGGGTTTCAGGATTTGCTCTGGTATCTGAAATTATAGGTCTTGGCAATTCTCCCTCAAGCGTCTCTGCAGCATGTACTACTGTACCAGTTCGTATTACATCCACGGTCGAACCAGCAGGTTTGCTATACATTGGTCCTTGTTCAGTTGGAGTTACCACTCTTACATGGTCTGTATTTCCTATGCCTGTTGCCTGTGCTTCTGTTGTCATATATTTATTCCTCAATAGCATTATAACACGAAATATAGATTTTGTCAAGTGTTATAGGGTAGTTTTGGGTGATTTTGAGGCTAAAGTAGGGGAAATTGAGGCTGGAGTGGGGTGGTTTGAGGCTAGATAGGGGGTGCAGGTATTGTTCCATTGCTCCATTGTTCCATTGTTTTATTGCTGTGCCCCCGAGCGTAGGTCTCGCCCTGGCGGGACGAAGCGTGGTTCCATGGCTAGGGCTGCAAATTGCTAAATTGCTAAATTGTTCTATTGTTAAACTGCTGGGTGGTGCATAGGAGTTAAAATATCATTTGTAAAAAATAGGTTTTTTTAGTATATTTTTTGTATGTCAGATATTGGAAGTGCTTCATCAGAATTTATACAAGCGGGTAGGGAGCTAGGGCCAGTGTATAAAGCATTTCAACCAAATTTTGATCATCCACACAGAGCATTGACGGAGAGTGTTGGAGATCTATGGAAGATGCCTCCGTACGCCCATGAGACATTAATTGTGCAGGCGGCTTTAAAATTAGCAACTATTAAAGATAGTGAATTAAATTCATCTTTTGTAGATGATTATGTACGATTATTAGATTGGGTTAATAGTTTAGATAGTAAACAAGCGAAAGTCGATTTTGCAAATAAACGCATAGTAGACCCTGTGTTATTAGCAGTTAATGTGAAGTCACAGCTTGATGTAGATATTAAGCAGTTATCAGATAAATTTTGTGATAAGCCAGATTGGAAGCCTGAAATTAAAAAAATTTCTCGAAAATATGTACGCTCTTTATCAAACGCTGGTTTACTTGACTGGGATAAATTTATGCAGTTTAAGCCTCAAATAGAAAAAAGTGCAATGTGATTTTTTTGCACATAAAAAGTGTTCAGACTGTGATATTTCCTTGTTCTTTGGCTTCATATGAGATGTTACAGGCGGGCGGGAGGCGAGGTTAATATATTGTTCATGTATACCAGATGTGTTTTTGTTATAAAGGGTTGTTTTCGTATGATCGGCTTAGGATGTTTTTAGTTCATTTAGAAGATTTGATATGTTTTGTCTTATCTGGGGTAGTTCGTGAGCCATCACGTCCCATACGAGCGCATAATCAACGCCAAAATAATGATGAATGAGTTTGTCGCGTAGGCCTGTGAGACCTTTCCAATCTATTTCCGGATGAGCTATTTTAGTTTCTGGAGAAATTTGTTTGGCCGCTTCGCCAATAATTTCTAAACTTCGAGCACATGCCCTTTGGAGTAGTTCGTCCCGCATAAAATGATCCTCGTTGGTCTTAGCACTTTCAGAGTGAAGAAAATCAATCTCTATGAGAATGTGTTGGAGATACTCAATTGGTGATTTGGACATAATGGATATTTTTTTCTATATGTGGCTTGATAAGTGGAGATAAACCATCTGCAGTGACTATGTCAACAGGCCGTGTAAAGAGAGATTCGAGTACCTCAGAGCTTCCAAGAAAATTGCGGTATGTCTTTTGATTGGGGATAAAATCTACCAGTAGGTCTATATCGCTTTTTTCTGTTGCGGCTCCAGTATATTGAGATCCAAACACGCCAATGCGCGAAATACCGAATTCACGAAGGCTTTTTTTATGTTCTTCTATTGTATGTAAAATTATGTTTAGATCCATATAATAAGTATAGCATATACCCGTTATTTCATTCGTTGTTTGGACCAAAAGAGAGCCATAATTGGGATTGGCATCAGTAAAAACCCTATCCACTCCAGTATCTGAGGCCCGGCCTACGCAGGGCTATTAATTTTTTATGGCTACGGCGGGTAAACCAGAAAAAGATGATGATTTGCGTGTAGTTTGATGTTGGTTGTTTGTCGTTTGACGTTATTCTGTTTGTAATTTGATCCGCCGACTGGCGGATTGGAATTTGTTTGGGATTTTGGATTTGGG
>CAZPNL010000057.1:534-8061 GCA_964588145.1 uncultured Gammaproteobacteria bacterium | reverse complement strand
GCATACATGCATCAGATTAGGAAAATCAAGACAGGTATTTCTTTGATTCTTTCTAGCGCTTGCTCATTTGTGACTGTTGAAAGTAATAATTCAAATATATGTCTGACCATGTCTCTTTGCTGTCTGTCGTCATCGACGACTACTAACGGGTGTTGTATGAATTGAGAAACATCTATTCCCGGCACGCTATCTAGCATTTTTCTAACCACAGTTGGAGTTGTGGGTGTGCCATATCCTTCTCTCCCAAAGTATGTGGGTAATGTGAGGTCGCCTACAGTGTCGTGAGCGTTAGTAAGTATACGTGTCGCATAATATTTTCGTGCATGTTCAAGTCCTTTATTTGCTGAATCTTTGTTAATGGCATCCGCCCGTTGATTAAGCCCTGACAATGCTAGTTTAGCTAATGGATCTTGTTGCCTTCGAGAATATTCACGTTCTGACATAATTATTCTTCAATAAATTTAAATCCTTTACTTCTTATAGTAATAATGGGGTCAAGGTGGGTAGGTGTTGATAATTTATTTCGGAGTCTGCTGATCAGTTTGTCTATCGCCCAATCTGTAGCTTCACTGCTATCATCTGGCCATATCGTTTTTGCAATTTGCTCCTTTGACAAAAGGGTATTTTTATTTTTCAAAAAAAGGTCAAGCAGTATGCGTTCTGAGGCTGTTAATTTTGATTTCACCCATATCTTTTCTGCATTGGGCAAATTAATTTCAAATTGTTTATTTTTTAGTGATATATTTTTTATATATATTGGCCAAATAAGACTTTCTTTTCTAATGCCTAAGTTCGTTAAAAACGAATCATGAGTGCTTGGGGAATTTGATAAAATTGCGTTTTGATAAGCTATTGGGATACTTGAGATTATATGGTTAGCATAATATAAGACCTGTGGGTCTATATGCCAAATTTTTTCTAAGTTTTTTACATTTTTTGGAATTCCATATTTTTTTATACTATCTATGACTGGCATGTAAAATTCATAAAAACCACCAAACGTATTCCAAATATGTTCCTTTAAGTTGGGGGGGATAGTAACACTATATAATTTTTCTAATCTTGTTAATGTGTAAAATGTTTCAGTTTTATCAAATAATGGAAATGTATGAAGTGATTCAAAATAGGCAAAGCGGAGCGGGCGTAAAAAAAGAGGTAATGAATCGGGAGACAAAAATGGTTTAGTGATAAATAGGAAATTAACACGTGTATCTGGATGCCTGCGATGTATATGCCACAAGCGGTATAAATTTCTTCCCCATGCTTCATCCCATTGTTCTATAAAATAGTCATGAATAATAAATGTAAATTGAAATTTATCCATCTTTGTAGCCATGGAGATTAATTCAATACTTTGTTGAAAAAGAAAAAAAGCATCTGATGACACAAGGGTTTGTTTGGCAATAGACAGAATTTCGGTTAGTTCCTTTGGCATTTTAATGGGTAATTTTTCAAGCGCACGAACAAGTTGAAACAAAATGTGTTTGTGAAACCACTGGGTGGTAAGTTCAGGTAAACTATCAAAATCTAAAAATATAAAAAGGTGATAGGGATCTGTGATATGAAATATTTTTTTTAATTCTTCATTTGAAAAAACAAATTTAAGAAATACAAAATTTCCAGACATGGGAATGCCAAATTGTGTGACCGAAGACTTTGTTTGCAGTGCATCAAATACAGGCTTATAGCGTTTGATGAGATTTTCTTTTGGCAAGGGATAGAGGTAATTCACCGGCTTCATACTAGGCCTGTAGTATATACTGTTCTCCGATATTTGTCAAAATCAGTCAGAATTGGTCAATGTGTGGTCAAGCACAATTGGCATACGCCAAATACACTCTTTCAATCTGCCTTTTTGCCTATGAGTGCCACTTTAGAAGCTTTACCGACATTATTTGTAGATAGATTGGAGTTTAGTTATATTCAGCCAGGGAGTCAGGAGGAGCTTCGGGATGAGTATATAAGTTCCGTGCATGTTTTTGCATTTGATACGCAGGGGAGACTATTGACTATTTTTAATGAAAATCAGCGTGGCCTTGATATTCCCGGTGGGCATAGAGAACAAGGTGAAACCTGGAGACAAGCAGTATCTCGAGAAGTATTTGAGGAAACTGGATATGTGTTAAAGGATATAACTCCGGTGGCACTTGTCCGAGAATCAGTACTAAAGGATAGTAAATATTTTGGTAAAGAAATGCTGATGGTGGCTGCTAGTGTAGCTAGCGATGTTCCATATTTTCAAACGGAACATATAAGCCAATTTACAGAACCAAATAATTTTTTATACGGATACAATTTTGACAAACGTGACTTTATGGGAAATATGCTTCAAGTTGCTATGGAGCGACTGCATATTTCTCCTGCTACAAATGATGTGGATAAAGAAAGTGTTATTTGGATAGATCAAATGTACAAAGACGAAATGCTTGCATATTTTTCTGAGGCACAAGAGCCATTCTCTATCGGATTTTTAGACGCAAGAGAGATTGCCAAACAGTTAGAAAGTATAAAAGATTCACCTGCGGTGTATTTGAATGCTCAGCGGAAGCTTGTATATGGTAGAGATGGGCAAGTTGTGAGACCAAATCTCATGGAAACAGAGAGAATGCTCAAGTTTTTAACTGCATATAATTTTAAAATCTTAATGGTTGTGAAAGATGGTCCAGCAGTGTATATAAAAATTGATCCAAACGGAAATACCTTTCAGTATTCTCCAGATCAAATGCCTACGATGGCAGGTTTATCTTCTGCGAATAGCTTTTATTTGGATAATCCAGTAAAAAGTTCAGATGAGCGTATTACTTTAGTTCCTAAAGTGCCTCGCATACTCAATATTGGGTCTGGGTCTGACGTTTCACGTCAATTTCAAGATGTCGTCAATGTGGATGTGTCAGCTGTGGGTAGACCTACGGTAGTTGCTGATATGGAGCATCTTCCATTTAGGGACGGTATATTTAGTGCAGTAATGGCATCTCACGTACTAGAGCATACACCTGCTGAGCACGCTGGTGACGTGATTGAGGAATGGAAACGGGTAGTACACGAAGAAGGAGTGCTTCGCATAGCAGTGCCAGATGCCGACATAACATTAAAGGAGCTCATAGATAAAAAGACTTCTAAAGGGATAGATTCTTTTTCTGTGGAATCTGGTTCACCTCCCTTGACACAAGTTGTTGGGCTGGGAGGTGATGTGTCATCAACTGATAGCAGATGGCGTCATCATGCGCTTTATAGTGGAGCATTATTAGAACAATTTTTGCATGAACATGGTTTTGATGTGGTACGAACATATCCAAAGGAAAGCTCTATATCTGATCTTTTAGGTATAAAGACTGACGAAATTAACCGATACTCTCTTCGATTGGAAGCAAAAAGAGGATATACCCCCCATGAGTCTGCACAAACTATATCCACTGCAGAATTTCAAAGGAGACTCACGCAATTTGTTGAAGGGAGAGTAGACTTTCCACCATTATCCATTATAGTTCCTGTGAAAAATGAAGAAAAATTGTTGCCTCGATTTTTTGAGATGTTGGTTCAAAGTTCAAAGTGGCTACAATTTATTCCAAATTTTGAAATTTTATTTGTTCTCAACGGATGTACAGACAATTCATGTGCACTTATAGAGGAGTTTATAGCAAGCCAAAAACAGTTGCCAGTAAGAATTGTTCAATCAGAGCAAGAGGGCATTGTACAGGCTTTTGTAGAAGGAATTGATGCTCGAAGCTTTGATGGCATTATCTGTAAATTTGACGCAGATGCAGTGTCTGAGGATAGTTTTGCAATTGCTCTTTTGTATATGGAATTATTACAAAATGATCAGAGACACGCAGTGTATGCGGAAACGGTTCCACTCGATAAAAGTATGAATTTATGGACGATTGGAGAACACAAACAACACTTTCGATCAAAAAGAAATTATCTTCATGGTCGGCTCAGTATGTATAAGCATAATCCTTTTCAATTATTTAATAAAAAGAGAATTATTGATTCAGGAGTTGTGGTTGAAGATATAATACTTTCTTGTTTATATATATATTTTTATGGTTTTAATAGTGTTGGAGCAGCTCCAGGTGCAGTTGTGGCGACTGAAACTCCTGACACTATAGAGACGCATATTTTAGAAAGATTACGGTTTAAAGAAGAATGGAAGCGTGTGCTAAAAGCATTTCCTCTCATAGAAACTCTCAGATTGGCACTTGATAGAAATACAGTTCGACCAGCTGATCCTCGTGAGCAACCAATATTTGATACATATAGCCGTTTTGTCAGTGCTGTTGATGCATTCTCAGTATTACCTGAGTGTGAAATTGGGAGACTGACACAGCAGCATGCTTGGTTTTCAAGAAGGGACAAGTAATTTATGCACACAATATTTTTTATATCAAAAGCATGTAGTGGCAAAGATGCTCAGGCTGATTTACTAAAAGACCGGCTTGAGAAAGAAGGTCGGAAAGTAGTCAAAATTTCAACAGGTGATATATTTAGGGATTTTGCACGACAAATGCAGAGCGATCAAGTTCCTGAAGATCTGAGAAGAGTGCGTGATTTTTGTAGTTGTTGTGATATAGATTTAGACGCTGAACTCTCAAAAATGAAAGAAGGATACCTTGTGGATGACCGATTGGCTGCTTTTGTATTTTTTGATAGGTATATGGAAGCTCGGAGAGACAATGCTGAGGTAGTTTTAACAACTGGATATCCCCGTAATAAAGACCAGTATGAATTGCTTAGAACTATACAAAATCTTACTAAAGATAGTTTGATCGGTATAGCAATGATCATACCTGATGAAATTGTACGTTCGCGGAGTGCAGATCGATTTAGAAGACATGGGAGGGAAGATGATAGTGCTGCTGTGGTTGATTGTCGATTGCTTGAATTTGAGAAATTTCAGCAGCCTCTCTATGAGCAGTTAGATCAATCATCTGAGGTCTTGCGTTTTGATGGTCTCAAGTCTATTGAATCTGTGCAGAGTGACATTGTAGAGAGGCTTGTAAGAACTGGAGTATTACGTCATGAGATAGGTCTACATGAGGGATTAATGGTTTCCAAGGAAAGGTAGGAGGTGGGATATGAAAAGTAATTATTTTCTTAAGTCAGTAGATGCTTTTATGAACCGGTTTCCTCGTGTCTTAAAGGTTGGTGATGAAACCATAGGTCTTGAGCCGGAAATGCTTGCTGTGGATGTGCATGGTCGAGCGGCAAGTTATGCCAAGGTAAAAGCTGTTTTTGATGATTTTGTGGCTAGTGGCGCTATCCCTATTTTTGATGATGGTACGCATGCTGTAGTTGGAGTGGAAACATCAAGCGAAGGTGTAGCTTTTTCTGTAGGCACCGATGTGGGGCATGCCATCATTGAGACTCAGCTTCCACCTGCCAAAACTCTTTTTGAGGCAGAGCAGCTTCGAGGAAAAGTACTTCGGCCTATTGTGAAAGCTTTTGCAAAACATGGCATTTCACTCCTTGGATATGGCGTATTGCCACTAGATAAACCACATCGAGATTTACGTGCTCCCAAAGGCAGATATATTTTTTTTGAACGGGATAGCTCAAATGGGACGGTGCCCGAGGTGGACGGTGTAGATTTGCATGTATTTACCATGAGTGCAGCTGCACATACGCATATAGGTATAGATCAAAAACGTGTTATTCAGGCAAGCAATATGCTCAATGGGCTTGTGGGTCCATTTATCGTATTGGCAGCAAATTCTCCTGTATGGAAAGGCGCTCTAGACGTAAATGGAAATCGTGCTGTGCGAGAATGGTTTTGGGATGCTGGATGGGGTATACGAAGGCCTAGACAGACAGGCGTGCATCCTTTTATGAAAGATATGGACGAATATGTGGCACATCTGGCTAGTTTTGAACCTCAGATGATTAAGATTGGTAAACAATATGTTTCTCTTCGGGGAGCTACACCAACGATTGCTGAATTGTTGCGTAAAGGAAAAGCTCGCGCACAAACAGTATCAGGTGAATCGTTGAAGGTGGAAATACCATCTGAGTATATTCTTTTTGCTGGAGGGTTTGCATGGTATGGGGCTCGTCCTGCATGGCCAGGGACCGTAGAGTCTCGTGTGTCCTGTCAGCAGCCACCAGATGAGCCACTGGCAATGTCAGCACTAGCGCTCGGACTTGTGGCAAATGTAGATAAAGCGTGGGCGCTCGTTACGCGCAAGCCGTACTTATATTGGCAAGCGCTTCGGACTGAGGCTATGTATCAAGGATTTTCCCATCCAGATGTGATAGATCTGTGTGAAAAGATGATTGCTATAGCGCATGAAGGTTTGCAAATGAGAGGACACGGAGAAGAGGTGTATTTAGAATCAGTTAAAAAGAGATTAAAAGATAGGAACGCCCCAGCAGATGATATCATCAAAAAATTTCCTAAAAAGGGAGTGGAGTATATACTTGAGAAAAATACTATACATCTTCAAAGTCTTATCATGTAGGAAAAGTTGAATAAATTGATATTATATCCTATAATAGTTAGATGGGGGAGAACGTTTTTTTGTGCTTACGATATTATATCTCGGTATATCGGTGCTGGGTCTGCGTCTGCAGATTTCAATTTTTCCGATCAAAATGAAGGCGATTCAGTTCCTGAGCAAGATGAAGATTTGTCTCGTCCTGATAGGGCTGAGGTATACATTGAACAGGTATTCTTACATGATCTATCGTGTGAGGTGCTTAGCCAGAGTAGAGCTTGGACTCCGCTTTATAGAGATAAGCTATTTCGTATTTCTCAACAGATCCTAAGAACTGTTTTGAATGAAAGTGCCGATAGAACGAAATTCTTTGAACTAGAGCTTCGTAAACTCAAGTCATTATGTTTGAATGATATGACAGATTTTGCAGATGTCTATGTCATGCATGAGTGTGGTCGGGTGCCAGATTTTTGGGACCAGATGCCGCCTGATATTCGTCAGATACTCGGAGCACTGATTAAGCTACGTGTGATTGGAGAAGAGAGGGAGAATTTTGGAATTGATGCAGTAAAGGCATACGTAAATAGTGTTGATGAGAATGGTATTGAAATTACGGATGTGTACTATGATGCTATCTATACTATATCCCAAAGAAGGGCTGAGGCGAATCCTGTGTATGCGTTTGTAACAGGTGAAAATTTTCATCTACTCTATGATTCTCCTAGAAATGCAGGTGAGCTTGAAGACATGTTTTTTATACGAATTATGCAATCTGGTTTAGGATATTCTCGTCCTGAAGTGCGATCCTCGGATTTTGAACGTATTTATGGTGTCACATATATGCAAGCTAAATATTTGATACGTCGTGATTTAACAAAATCAGAGCGTTCGTCAGTGATGGATGTAGTCATTAGTGCCGAGAGTCGTGCGGGACTGGATCCTGTGGAGGCTTGTGTGGGTTCATCGGAGTTGTTTATATCATATTTGGTACGAAAAATTGTACTAGCTAAGGAGAAATATGCTCGATCATTTAAATGTTTGCCAGATATCCCTGGATGTTTTGGTTTTTCTGAAAAGGCAATGATGTATTATATAA